>DATCJJ010000050.1:0-8738 GCA_036562845.1 Gaiellaceae bacterium
CACCTCGTCGGCGAGCGCGCCCGTGCGCTGCACGTGCTGGCGCACGGCGGGATCGTCGTCGCAAGCGCGCGCGGCCTCGCCGAGGAATTGCCGCCGCCCGACGCGCGGCCGCAGCCGATCGAGCTGCGGGCCGGCGCGGAGACCGGTGTCGACGGTCTCGCCGAGGAGCTTGCGCTCGCGGGGTACGCGCGCGTCGAGCGCGTCGACGACCGTGGGCAGTTCGCAGTGCGCGGCGGCCTGATCGACGTCTTCCCGACGACCGGCCGCGAGCCGCTGCGCATCGAGTTCTTCGGCGACGAGGTCGAGTCGATCCGCGCGTTCTCGCCGTTCACGCAGCGGGCGCTCCACCCGGTCGACGAGTGCACGATCTTCCCGGCGGCCGAGCGCCGCATCGACCTGCTCGACCCGGAGCAGGAAGCCGTCCCGGACGATCTCGTGCCGGTGCTCGACCGTGCGCCGGACTTCGTCTTTCAGCCGGACGACGTCCGACGGGTGTGGGAGGAGGACGACGCCGACGAGCTCGACCTGAGTACCGCGAGCGAGCTCGACCCGTTCCCGCAGTCGCAGCCGTACGCGTTCGAGGCGCAGCGGCCCGCGATCGCGAGCCGCGGGATCAGCGAGGCCGAGACCGAGCTCGCGCAGCTCGTGCGCGCGGGCCAGCGCGTCGTCGTCGCGTTCCCGCACCGCGGCGAGGCGCTGCGCACCCAGCAGATGCTCCGTCGCGTCGCGGCGAAGGTGCTCGGGCCCGGCGACGCGCTGCCCACGGAGCCGTCGCTCTTCTTCGCGGTCTCGCCTGCACGCCGCGGCTTCGTCTGGCGCGACCTCGGTCTCGTCCTCCTACCCGACCACCAGGTCTTCCGCCGTCGCGTGCCTCGCGAGCGCCGTATCGGCGGCCGCGCGCTGCAGAGCTTCGCCGACCTCCGGACCGGCGACTACGTCGTGCACGAGGATCATGGTGTCGCCAAGCTGCTCGGCTTCGAGACGAAGACCGTCGCGGGGGTGACGCGCGACTACCTGCTGCTCGGCTTCCGCGGCGACGACAAGGTGTACGTCCCGCACGAGCAGCTGGGCAAGGTGTCGCGCTACATCGGCGCCGACGCCAAGGCGCCGGCACTGAGCAAGCTCGGCGGCAAGGCGTGGGAGCTGCTGAAGTCGCGCGCCCGCGAGTCCGTGCAGGAGCTCGCCGGCGAGCTCATCTCGCTCTACGCGCAGCGGCAGACGCGCGAGGGAATCGCCTACGACCTGAGCGACGAGATGCTGCAGCAGCTCGAGGCGTCGTTCCCGTACCGCGAGACGCCGGATCAGGAGGTTGCGATCGAGGCGGTCAAGGAGGACCTCGAGGCGTCGCAGCCGATGGACCGCCTCGTCTGCGGCGACGTCGGCTTCGGCAAGACGGAGGTCGCCGTCCGCGCCGCCTTCGCGGTCGCGGTGAACGGCAAGCAGATTCTGATGCTCGCTCCGACGACGATCCTCGCCGAGCAGCACTGGAACACGTTCAAGGACCGGTTCCGCGACTTCCCGGTGCGCGTCGAGATGATCTCGCGCTTCCGCCCGCCGAAGGAGGTCAAGCAGGTCCTGAAGGAGTTCACCGAAGGAAAGGTCGACGTGCTGATCGGCACGCATCGTGTGCTCTCGCGCGACGTGATCCCGAAGGAGCTCGGCCTCGTCATCCTCGACGAGGAGCAGCGGTTCGGGGTCGCGCAGAAGGAGCTGCTGAAGTCGCTGCGCCTCGAGGTCGACGTGCTCACGCTGAGCGCGACGCCGATCCCGCGCACGCTGCACATGTCGCTCGCCGGCATGCGCGACATCTCGATCATCGAGACGCCGCCGGAGGGCCGCCGCCCGATCCGCACGACGGTGGGCGAATACGACGACGAGCTCGTCAAGCTCGCGCTCACGCGCGAGAAGGAGCGCGACGGCCAGGCGTTCTACCTCCACAACCGCGTCGAGACGATCGAGGACCGCGCCGAGCAGCTGCGCCAGCTCTGCCCCGATCTCCGCTTCATCGTCGCGCACGGGCAGATGCGGGAGAAGGAGCTCGAGGACAAGATGCACGCGTTCCTCCGCGGCGACGCCGACGTCCTGGTGTCGACGACGATCATCGAGTCGGGCCTCGACATCCCGCAGGCGAACACGCTCGTCGTCGAGCGCGCCGACATGCTCGGGCTCGCGCAGCTCTACCAGATCCGCGGCCGCGTCGGCCGGAGCGACGCCACCGCCTACGCGTACCTCTTCTATCCGGACGCGCACGAGCTGACGCCCGAGGCGCGCGCGCGGCTCGCGACGCTCGCCGACCACACCGAGCTCGGTGCCGGCTTCGCGATCGCGATGCGCGACCTCGAGATCCGCGGCGCCGGCGAGCTGCTCGGCGCCGAGCAGTCGGGGCACGTCGCCGCCGTCGGGTTCGAGCTCTACGTCGAGCTGCTGAACGAGGCGGTCGCGGAGCTCCAGGGCCAGCGGCGGGTTGCGGTGCGGCCCGTGCGTGTCGACGCGCGGATCGATGCGTACGTCCCGCAGCAGTACGTCGGCTCCGAGCCGCTGCGCATCGACATCCACCGGCGTCTCGCGCTCGCCGAGACCGAGGACGAGCTGCGCGAGCTGCAGGCGTCGCTCGAGGACCGGTACGGGCCGCTGCCGGAGCCGGTCGAGCACCTGTTCGCGATCCAGGAGGCGAAGATCAAGCTCGCGCGCCTCGGCGCCGACTACCTCGTCTTCCGCGGCGGGAAGGCGACGGTCGGGCGGCTCGTGCTCGGCTCCGGCGAGCTGAGGGAGCTGAGAAGCCGCATCCACACCGCGGTCTACACCACGGGGAACCAGGAGGTCACACTCCGGAGCGAGCAGGGATTTCCCCAGGCGTTGCGGCTGGTCGATGCTATCGTGGAGGCCCGCCAGGCGGCCTGATGCCCCGGCAACCGTTCGCGCCTCCGACCTTTGGGATCCACATGAGACTTCGCATCACTTTCCTCGTCATGCTCGGTGCGCTCGGGCTCATCGCAGCGGGTTGCGGCAGCGGCACGAAGAGCGTCCCGGCCGATGCGGTCGCAGTCGTCGGCAACACCACGATCACGAAGACGCAGTTCAACTTCCTGCTCGAGGGCGCGAAGCGCACGTACGCGGCGCGCAAGACTCCGTTCCCGAAGGTCGGGACGACGCAGTACAAGTCGCTCCAGGATCAGGCGATGCAGTACCTCGTCCAGGAGACCGAGCTCGAGCAGAAGGCGAAGGACATGGGCGTCGCCGTCACCGACAAGGACGTCACGAAGCGCCTCGCGCAGATCAAGCAGCAGTACTTCGGCGGCGACGAGAAGAAGTACCAGGCGCAGCTGAAGTCGCAGGGCCTGACCGAGGAGCAGATCAAGCAGGACCTGCACGCGCAGATCCTCTCGGAGAAGCTCTACAACAAGGTCACGGCGAACGTGAAGGTGACGGACAAGGACATCGCGGCGTACTACGCGCAGCACAAGAGCGACTACTCGCAAGCCGCGAGCCGTGACGTCCGGCACATCCTCGTCAACAACAAGAAGCTCGCCGACCAGCTCGAGTCGCAGCTGAAGGGCGGCGCCGACTTTGCGAAGCTCGCGAAGAAGTACTCGAAGGACCCGGGCTCCGCGGCCAACGGCGGCAAGCTCACGGTCTCGAAGGGCCAGACGGTCGCGCCGTTCGACAAGGTCGCGTTCACGCTGAAGACGAACGAGGTGTCGGCGCCGGTGCACACGCAGTACGGCTGGCACATCATCCAGGCGCTCTCCGCGATCAAGCCGGCGAAGCAGACGCCGCTCAAGGACGTCTCGGACTCGATCAAGCAGAACCTCTCGCAGACGAAGAAGACCGACGCGATGAACAAATGGGTCAACGACGTCAAGAGCGAGTTCGCGAAGAAGATCCGCTACCAAGCAGGCTACGCGCCGTCGACGACGGCGACGACGCCGACGACGACCGCAGCGACGACCACTGGCTGACGACCTCGCGGGCGCGCTGCTCGAGCTGCAGGCACTCACGGAGCGATTGCGCCGTGAGTGCCCGTGGGACCGCGAGCAGACCGAGCGGACGATCGTCCCGCATACCGTCGAGGAGGCGTACGAGGTCGCGGACGCCGCGCTGGCCGGGAACGACGAGAAGCTCCTCGACGAGCTCGGCGACCTGCTCTTCCAGGTCTATTTCCTCGCGCTCCTCATGGACGAGCGCGGCAAGGGCGATCTCGAAGCCGCCGCGCGGTTGATCCACGAGAAGCTCGTGCGGCGGCACCCGCACGTCTTCGGCGACGTCGAGGCGAAGACGGGCGAGCGCGTCAAGGAGAACTGGGAGAAGATCAAGCGCGAGCAGGAGGGCCGCGAGGGCGTCTTCCACGACGTGCCGGCGACGCTGCCCGCGCTGCTCGACGCGCGGAAGGTGCAGCAGCGCGCGAAGGCGGTCGGGTTCGAATACCCGGATCTCGCCGGCGCCGTCGCCGACCTCGAGGACGAGCTCCGCGAGCTGAAGGAGGACTTCTCCGGAGCCGAGCTCGGCGACGTGTTGTTCGCCGCCGTCAACGTCGCACGCAAGCTCGACGTCGATCCGGAGCTCGAGCTCCGTCGTGCGACCGCGCGCTTCCGGCGTCGGGTAGAAACCGCCGAGCAGCTGGCGCGCGACGCGGGAGAGGACTGGACCGCGCTTCCGCTCGAGCAGCAGGACCGCTACTTCGACCTCGCCAAGGAGAGAACCGAATGAGTCGCATCGCCGCCGTGCACGCCCGCCAGATCCTCGACTCGCGTGGCAACCCGACGGTGGAGGTGGACGTGCAGCTCGAGAGCGGCGCCACCGGGCGTGCGGCGATCCCGTCCGGTGCGTCGACCGGCGCGCACGAGGCCGTCGAGCTGCGCGACGGGGGCGACGCCTACGGCGGCAAGGCGGTGACGAAGGCGGTCGCGAATGCGGGCGGCGAGCTCGGCGACGCCGTCCGCGGCCTCGACGCCGCCGACCAGGCGGCCGTCGACCACGCGATGCTCGAGCTCGACGGCACGCCGAACAAGGGACGCCTCGGCGCGAACGCGATCCTCGGCGTTTCGCTCGCGGTTGCGAAGGCGGCCGCGGCCGATGCCGGCGAGCCGCTCTTCCGTTTCCTCGGCGGCGCAGATGCGACGACGCTGCCGGTGCCGATGATGAACGTGATCAACGGGGGCGCGCACGCTGCGAATTCGATCGACCTGCAGGAGTTCATGGTCGTGCCGGTCGGCGCGTCGAGCTTCGCCGATGCGCTGCAGATCGGCGCCGAGGTGTATCACGCATTGAAGAGGGTGCTCGGCGACCGCGGGCTCGCGACCGGTGTCGGCGACGAGGGCGGATTCGCCCCGGACCTCGAGTCGAGCGAGGCGGCGATCGACGCGATCCTCGAGGCGGCGGAGCGCGCGGGCAACCGCGACCGCATCGCGATCGCGCTCGATCCCGCGACGAGCGAGGTCTTCGACAGCGGCCGCTACCGCTTCGAGGGCCGTGACGTCGCCTCCGCGGACATGCCGGCGTTCTGGGGCGGCATCGTCGACGCGTATCCCGTCGTCTCGATCGAGGACGGTCTCGCCGAGGACGACTGGGAGGCGTGGGCGGTGCTGACGAAGGAGCTCGGCGACCGTGTGCAGCTCGTCGGCGACGATCTCTTCGTGACGAACCCGACGCGGCTGCAGCAGGGGATCGATCGCGGCGTCGCCAACTCGATCCTCGTCAAGGTCAACCAGATCGGGACGCTGACCGAGACCGTCGAAGCGGTCAGGCTTGCGCAGGCGAACGGCTACAGCGCCGTCATGTCGCACCGCTCCGGCGAGACGGAGGACGCGACGATCGCCGATCTCGCGGTTGCGCTCGGCACCGGACAGATCAAGACCGGCGCGCCCGCGCGCAGCGACCGTGTCGCAAAGTACAACCAGCTGCTCCGCATCGAAGAGCAGCTCGGCGCGCGCGCTACGTATCCCGGCTGGGACGCTTTCCCGCGCGCACGTCGCTAGCGCGCGCGAGCCAGCGCTCCTCCTCGCGGGCGAACCACCAGCGGTCGTCGGGTGCAAGCGCCGCGGTGATCCACGCGTACGACTGCGCGATGAATTCGTACGTCTCCGGCTCGCATGCGTCGGCCGCCTCGGCCACGTCGTCGCCCCAGACCGACGAGTACACAGCGAGCAGCTCGTACCGCTGCTCGTCCTCGACATTGAGGAGGTAGTGGTTGACGTCGTGCAGCGGGTTGCCGACCGCTGCATCCGACCAGTCGATGATCGTCGAGTCGAGCACGTTCCACGGGTGGAAGTCGCCGTGGATCAGCGTGTGCGGCACCGCAGACGGGGCGCGGCGGTCGTGGGCGCCGAGCGTCAGCGCCTCATCGACCCGACGTGTCCAGGCGCGGTGGATGGCCGCGATCGCGCGGAGCGCGCCGTGGTGATCGGTGCCGTGGTCGCCGGCCACGCGCTCGACGAGCATCCACCCGCGCTCCCGATCCGCCTTCAGGACGGGCGGCATGCCGACCGCCTCGGTGACCGCAGGCTCCGCGGCGAAGAGCGGCAGCATCGTCGCCTTGAAGAAGACGTCACCGTTGCGCAGGACGGCCGAGAGCGGCCAGGCGCGCACCTGTTCGAGCGGCATGCCGGCCCAATCCTCGGCCTGTTCGTGCCAGCCGGGTCGAGCCCAGGGCGGCCGGCCGGCCGGGACCGGTGCGCCGCGAAGCTCGGCAACGCACTGGTCGAAGCCGGCACGCAGGCGCTCGGGCACGGCGACGTCCGCGGGCGGGACGCCGTCCGTGTCGGCCGCCTCGAACAGCCGCAGCCGCATGGGCGGGTCGCCGTCGACGTGCTGGGCGACGCGCAGGAACCGGGTCGGCGCGATCTCGTCGAGCCGCGGCAGCCGGCCGTCGACCGCGACGATGCCGCCGCGTGCAGGGACGAACGCGTACTGCTCCATCAGCCGAGCACTCCGAGGAGCGGCGCCGGCACCCGGTCGAGCTCGACCGCCTCGGTGAGCACGGGCAGGTAGCGGTGGAAGCGCGAGGAGCTCGAGCGCAGCCACCGGTGCAGCGCCTTCTCGATCGGCGTCTCGCGGTGCGCCGGCTGCCGGCGCATCTTCGCGAAGGCATCGGTGTCGACGATCTCGAGCACGCGCTCGAGGCCGATCGCGCGGATCAGCTCGCCCTCGAGGTCGGGGACGCACACGAACACGGTGTCGAGCACGCGGCGGAAGAGGTGTTGCTCGTTTTCGTCGCAGAGCCCGCGGACCGCCGCGTCGGATCCGAGTTCCGCGACGAAGCGGCGAATTGCGTGCGCACCGCCGATCGCTTGGATCCTGGTTCCCTCCGCAGCGAGATCGCGGGCGAGCCGCCGCGAGATCGTCTCGAGCACGAGCTTGTCGCTGACTCCTTCGACGGCGATCACCACAGGTACTCTCGGCTGCATGCTCCAGGAGCGTCGCACGAAAATCGTCGCGACGATCGGGCCCTCGTCGGAGTCGCCCGAGCGGCTGCGGGCGCTCGTCGGCGCCGGCATGAACGCGGCCCGCCTCAACCTGTCGCACGGCAAGCACGAGGAGCACCAGCGCCGGGTGCAGACGATCCGCGACGTCGAGAACGAGACGGGTCGGCCGATCGCGTTGATCGCGGACCTCCAGGGGCCGAAGCTCCGGGTCGGCGATCTCCCCGAGCCGGTGCTGCTCGAGCGCGGCGAGCACATCGTCGTCGCGCCCGAGGACGCGTGTTCGAACGGTGAGCTGCCGGTCGCGCCCGCCGTGATCGGCGACGTGCTCGAGCCGGGACACGATGTCCTGATCGACGACGGGCTCGTCCGGCTGCGCGTCGAGGAGGTCGAGCGCGGCCGCGCGACGTGTCAGGTCGTCGTGGGCGGACGCGTGACCTCGCACAAGGGCGTGAACCTCCCCGGCGTCCCGATTCCGATCCCGTCGATCACGCGCAAGGACTCCGCCGACCTCGAGTTCGCGCTCGAGCTCGGCGTCGACTTCGTCGCCCTCTCCTTCGTGCGCTCGGCGGCGGACGTGCGCGACCTGCGCTCGCTCATCGAGCAGGCGGGCTCGCACGCGCATGTGATAGCGAAGATCGAGAAGGCCGAGGCGATCGACGCCCTCGACGACGTGCTCGCCGAGACGGACGGCGTGATGGTCGCGCGCGGCGACCTCGGCGTCGAGATCGGCGCCGCGAGCGTGCCGCTGCTCCAGAAGCGGATCATCCAGAAGGCGCTCGAGCGCGGCAAGCCGGTGATCACGGCGACGCAGATGCTCGAGTCGATGATCTCCTCGCCCGAGCCGACGCGCGCCGAGGCGAGCGACGTCGCGAACGCGGTGCTCGACGGCACGTCGGCGATCATGCTCTCGGGGGAGACGGCGGTCGGCGAGTATCCGGTCGAGGCGGTCGCGTACATGGACCGGATCGCGCGCGCGGTCGAGCCGAGCATGGACTACCGCCACGAGATTCCGGAGGCGGCGCAAACCCCGACGATCGGCAGCGCGATGTCGACTGCCGCCTGCGACATCGCCGAGGCGCTCCGCGCCGCCGCCATCCTCGTGCCGACGTTCAGCGGCGCAACCGCGTCCGCCGTTGCGCGCCTGCGGCCGCGGCGGCCGATCGTCGCGCTCACGCACATCTCGTGGGCGCAGCGGCAGATGGCGCTCGAGTGGGGCGTGACGCCGCTGCACATCCCCGAGGCGCCGGACGTCGAGCAGCTCTGGGACGTCTCGGTCTCGGCCGCGCGCGAGGCGGGCCTGATCGAGCCCGGCGACCG
>DATCJJ010000002.1:0-9114 GCA_036562845.1 Gaiellaceae bacterium
CGCGACCGAGACGGGCGCGGGACAGTGGGGCAGCGCGCTCTCGTTCGCGTGCCGGCTGCTCGGCCTCGAGTGCAAGGTCTACATGGTCAGGATCTCGTACGAGCAGAAGCCGAGCCGGCGCTCGATGATCCAGGCGTGGGGTGCGGAGCTCGTGGCGAGCCCGTCGGAGGAGACGAACTGCGGCCGCGCGGTGCTCGCGGAGCACCCTGACTCGCCCGGCAGCCTCGGAATCGCGATCTCCGAGGCGGTCGAGGATGCCGCCGGACGCGACGACACCGCGTACTCGCTCGGCAGCGTGCTCAATCACGTCCTCCTGCACCAGACGGTGATCGGGCAGGAGGCGATCGCGCAGATGGAGCTGGCGGGGGCGTTCCCGGATGTCGTGATCGGCTGCGTCGGCGGCGGCTCGAACTTCGCGGGGCTCGCGTTCCCGTTCCTCCGCGAGAAGATCGCCGGCCGCGAGATCGACGTGCTCGCATGCGAGCCGGCCGCGTGCCCGACGTTGACGCGCGGCGTGTTTGCGTACGACTTCGGCGACACGAGCAAGCTGACGCCGCTCGTCGCGATGCACACGCTCGGCCACGACTTCGTGCCGGCGCCGATCCACGCCGGCGGCCTCCGCTACCACGGCGCGGCACCGCTGCTCTCGCAGCTCGTGCGCGACGGGCTCGTGCGCGCCGAGGCGTATCTGCAGAACGACGTCTTCGCCTCGGCGCTCACGTTCGCTGGCAGCGAGGGGATCCTGCCGGCGCCGGAGTCCGCGCACGCCATCCACGGCGCGATCCTCGCGGCGCGGCAGGCGGACGGGGCGGGAGAGGAGAAGACGATTCTCTTCAACCTCTCCGGGCACGGGCACTTCGACATGTCGGCGTACGACAACTACCTCGCCGGCAAGCTGCAGGACGTCGCGCTCGACGAGGCGGAGATCGAACGCGCGCTGCACGCGATCGAAGGCCTGCCGACACCTGCGTAGGATCTCGTCGATGGCCGTCACCGTCCGGACGCTCGACAACTACATCGCGGGCGGCTGGGTTGCCGCGACGGGGGAGCACGCCCGCACGATTCGCTCGCCGGTCACCGGCGAGTCCATCGCCGAGGCTCCGGACGCGAGCTCCGCCGACATCGATGCCGCGGTCGCCGCGGCCCGCGCGGCGCAGCCGAGATGGGCGGCGCTCTCCGCCTGGGACCGGGCGGACGTCTGCCACGCGATCGCGAGCCTGATCGACGAGCGGCGCGAGGACTTCGCACACGCGCTGACGCTCGAGCAGGGCAAGCCGTACGCGGCAGAGGCGCTCGCCGACATCGACGAGACGGCGGAGAACTTCCGCATCGCCGCCGAGGACGTCAAGCGAATGGAGACGGCGGTCATCCCGTCGCGCGACCCGCGCAAGCGCATGCTGACGTTCAGGAGGCCGAACGGGGTCTACGCCGCGATCACGCCCTGGAACTTCCCCACGCTCATCCCGGTGGAGCTGATCGCACCGGGCATCGCCGCCGGCAACGCGATCGTGATCAAGCCCTCGGAGTGGACGCCCGTCGCGATGGCGAACTTCATGCAGATCATGGCCGACGCCGGCCTCCCGGACGGCGTCGTCAACGTCGTCTACGGCGGCGGGGATGTCGGCGAGCTGCTCGTCACGCATCCCGGCGTCGATGCGATCGGCTTCGTCGGCTCGCACATGACGGCTGAGAAGATCGTGCGCGCTGCCGGGTTGAAACGGTCGCTCATCGAAGCGAGCGGCAACGGCCCCGTGATCGTCTGTGAGGACGCCGACCTCACGCGGGCCGCGCAGGGCGCCGTCTTCGGCGGCTTCTTCTGCGCCGGACAGGTCTGCTGCGCGACAGAGCGCGTGCTCGTGCACGAGCGTGTGCACGACGCGTTCCTCGACGAGGTCGTGAAGGCGTCGGCGGAGTGGGCGCTCGGCGATCCGTTCGATGCCGCGACGAAAGTCGGCCCGATGAACAACGAGCCGACCGCGCGCAAGATGGATGCGCATCTGGAGGACGCCGTCGACAAGGGCGCGACGGTCGTCGTCGGCGGTTCACGCGACGGCGGCCGTCCGACCGAGCTCTACTACCAGCCGACGGTTGTCACCGACGTCGGGCTGGACACGCTGATCAACCGCGAGGAGACGTTCGGGCCGATCGTTCCGCTCGTGCGCATCTCCTCGGACGACGAGGCGCTCGCGGTCGCGAACGACTCGCACCTCGGGCTGCAGGCCGCGGTCTACACGTCGAGCCTGAGCCGGGCCTTCCGCTTTGCCGACGGGCTGCAGGTCGGGAACGTCGTCGTCAACGACTCGACCGACTACTGGGAGGCGCACGAGCCGTTCGGCGGCGCGTCCGGCACGAGGAGCGGGTGGGGGCGGATCGGCGGTCGCTACACGATGCTCGACATGACCGACCTGTCGACGGTCGTGCTCGACGTCGGTGGGCTCGAGTGATCCGCCGGGCCTGACGCCGATCGGGACGCTGCTAGAATCGCTGACCACACGAGCGAGTACCGGATGCGCGGTTTGCGTCTCCTCTGCCCGTTCCTGAGCAGTGGAGGAGGTGCTTCTGGATGGCAACCGGAACCGTGAAGTGGTTCAACGCAGACAAGGGGTACGGGTTCATCACGCCGGACGACGGCGGCAAGGACCTGTTCGTTCACCACACCGCGATCGTCGGCGAGGGGTACAAGACGCTCGCCGAGGACGCACGCGTGGAGTACGAGTCGGAACAGGGCCCGAAGGGCCCGCAGGCGACGAACGTGTCGCCGGTCTCTGCCTGATCGACCAAGGAGGCGTATGGCAGCAAGGAATCCGCAGACACATGCGAAGCGGGCCCGCGAGCTGGCAGTGAAGGAGAAGCGGGAGCGCAAGCTCGCGAAGAAGGCCGAGAGAGCGGCCGCCGCCGCGGAGGAGACGGCACAGGGTGTCGTCGAGGACGACGCGATCCGCGAGGATGGTGCTATGCAGGCGGTCGACAATGGCTGACAAGGAAGAGAAAGTCGAGTTCGAGGGCGAGGTGCTGGAGTCGTTTCGCTCCGGCATGTACCGCATCGGCCTCGACAACGGTCACGAGACGCTCGCCTATACGTCGGGCAGGATGCGGCGCTACCGGATCCGCATCAATCCTGGCGATCGTGTGAAGGTGGAGCTTTCGCCGTACGATCTGGCGCGCGGCCGGATCGTCTATCGCGAGAGGTGACGGTGGACGACGGGTCGCGGCCGCTGCTCCGTGGTGTTCTGCACCAGGCGGCGCTCGTCGTTGCCGTCGCTGCCGGCGTCGTGTTCGTGGTCGAGACGGACGGCAGCCGGCGCACGGTCGCCGCGGCCGTCTTCGCAGCTTCGGCCGCAACGATGCTCGCGGTGAGCGCGATCTACCACCGGGTCACGTGGACGCCTCGGGCGCGCCTGCGGATGCGCCGCGCCGACCATGCCGGCATCTACATCCTCATCGCCGGGACGTACACCCCGGTCGGGCTGTTGGCGCTTCACGGCGTCTTGCAGAAGGTCGTCCTCGGCGTCGTGTGGACGGGAGCGGCGGCGGCGATCGTGCTGAAGCTCGCCTGGGTGCACGCGCCGAAATGGTTGTCGGCGGCGATTGCGATCGGCCTGGGCTGGATCGGTGTCGCGGCGATCCCGCAGCTGATCCGCGCCGACGGCGTCACACCCGTCGTGCTGATCGCCGCGGGCGGCCTCGCCTACACGGCGGGCGGGATCGTCTATGCGCGCCGCAGGCCCGATCCGTTTCCCGCCGTCTTCGGCTACCACGAGCTCTTCCACGCGCTGACGCTCGTCGGTCTCGGTCTGCAATACGCGGCGATCGCCTTCTTCGTCATTCGGCCCGCCTGACGCGGCGGCGCTACCTCCATCCCGTCGGTGCGGAGCGACCAGCCGAACCGTTGCACGATGCGTTCGAGGAGCTCCACGGGTATGCCCCCGGCCGGAATTGAACCAGCGCACGCGGTTTAGGAAACCGCTGCTCTATCCACTGAGCTACGGGGGCGTCGGGTCAGACGGTACCCGTCCTCAGCGACGCCGGACGTGCTCGCAGTCCCTCGTCGTGTCGCCGGGCTGGACATACGCCGTGTCGACGCCGGGCCCGCAGCCGACCTTGTCGCGGCCGGGGCCTGCGTCGATCACGTCGTTCCCCACGCCGCCGGAGAGGATGTCGTTCCCCGCGCCGCCGTAGATGACGTCGTCGCCCGCGCCGCCGCCGATCGCGTCGTTCCCGGCGCCGCCGTAGATCAGGTCGTCGCCGGCATTGCCGAAGATCCGGTCGTTGCCGCCGTTCCCGTCGATCCGCTCGCCGTACTGCGTCCCGTAGATGACGTCCGCGCCCGGCCCGCCCGCCATCCGGCACTGGTTCGAGCGCCGCACCGGCCGTCCGGATCCCGACGCCGGCACGACGTAGATGCCGAACCGCCCGCAGTCGTGCGCGGACGACACCGCGAGCTCGCCGCCGTCGAACGACCACCGCGCAGTCGACCCCGGGTTGACGCCGTCGATCAGCGGCTGCGACGTCGTCCCGTCGGCCGCTGCGACGTAGAGCGCGTATTGCCCGCTGCGGTCGCTGAGGAACGCGAGGCGCTCGTCCACCGGGCTCCATTGCGGGAAGCGGTTGTTCGCGCTCGCACCGGCGCTGAACGGTGCTTCCCGCGCGTTCGTGCCGTCGGGCGCGACGAGCCAGATCGACCAGCGCCCGTCCGCGAACCGCTCGAAGGCGAGCGTCGTCCCGTCGTGCGACCAGGTGGGGTTGACGTTGTCGCCCGGCTGGGTGAAGACGACCTGCGGCGCGGCCGAGCCGTCGGTCGGCACGACCTCGACGGCGGAGCCGGCTGCGAATGCGATCTCCGTACCGTCCGGCGACCAGACCGGGCCGGTGGCGTCGGAGAGCGGCGGGACGACACCGGTCGCGAGCGTCGCCACGTCGGTGCCGGCCGCCGTGGCGACGTCGAGCGCGTCGCCGTTCAGAAAGGCGATGCGGCTGCCGTCCGGCGACCATGCCGCATCGATTCCGGGAACCGACGCGACAGCACGGTCGGCGGCGTCACGCACCGTCGTCTGCGATCCCGACTCGACGAGCAGCTCGCCGCTGCCCGGCCGGAAGCCGCGCGGTATGCCCTCGCCGACGATGTCCGTCTCGGCGCCGCGCACGGCGGGCGTGTAGAGGAGGTGCCCGTCGTCGGCGGCCGGCGACTCGCGGAAGAACGCGAGCGTCGTCCCCTGCGGCGACCACCACGGCTGCGTGTCGCGCGGAACCTGCGGCGGCGCGGCCGCACCGGCGATCCCGGCCGACATCGCTGCCGCCACGAACAGCAGAACGAAGACCCGCACCCGGGCCAGACCGTAGCCGAGCGCACGGCCGTTACGCCCCGGGCAGCCAGGACGGGTCCTGGCCGCTGCGACGGACGCGGGTGAGCCCGCTTCCGTTCGGTCGCACCGTGTACAGCTGCGCCCGGCCGAGCCCGTCGAGCGAATGGAAGGCGATTCGCGTCCCGTCCGGCGACCAGGCAGGCGCCCAGTCGTCGCGGTGCGGCATGCCCGCGAGCCGCTGCTCGCCGCTTCCGTCCGCGTTCATGATCCAAAGCTCGCCGTCGCCCGTGCGGTTGCTCGAGAAGGCGATCCGCCGCCCGTCCGGCGACCACGTCGGCCAGCTGTCGTCGCCGAGCGTGTCGACGTCGCCCTTGGTATGCGTGAGCCGCCGCAGTCCGCTGCCGTCCGGATGAACGATGTAGATCTCGGGGTTCTCCGGCGTCTCCGCCGAGCTCGAGAACGCGAGCCACTGCCCGTCGGGCGACCAGGCCGGCGTGTAGCTCCCCCCGCCGCCGCTCCGCCGTGGTGCGACGAGCCGCACGCCGCGGCCGTCCGCGCGCATCACGTAGATCTTGAAGAGCCCGCTCCGGTTGCTCGCGAACGCGATGAACGCGCCGTCCGGCGACCACGCAGGGTTGTACTCACCGCCGGCGGCCCGCGTGAGCCGTCGCGCTTGCGAGCCGTCCGCGTTCGCGACGTAGATGTCGGCGTTCCCGCCGTTTTCGCGCACGAACGCGAGCCGCGTGCCGTCGGGCGAGAACGCGGGCGAGTGCTCGAGCGCGCGCGTCGCGACGAGAGGCCGCGTCGTATGCGTTCGGATGTCGAGGCGGTAGATGTCCCCGGCCTGGACGAACGCGAGGGCGGTCGCAAGTGCGGCGATCACGCGCGCACGAGCCGCAGCGCCGGCTGCTGATCACGCGACTCGAACTGGATCACTGGTGGGTACATGACCGCATGGTGCGCCACGCGGATGGTCGGCCGCCTCGTGGGCGACCCCAAACGCAACCCTGGACCTACGCGGCCGTCGTCTGTGCGTCGCGGAGGCGCGAGCGGACGTCGCCGCCCGTCACCTCGCCGCCGCAGGCCTTGCAGGTGTGGGTGAGCTCGAGCGTCGCGCCGCACTCGTGCACCCAGTCGTACGCGTTCACCTGCGGCGTCCATCTCTCGCCCCAAGCGGTCAGCGAAAGGAGGATCGGCCGGAGCTCCTTGCCCGCCGCCGTCAGGTGGTAGCCGAACCGCGCCGGCCGCTCCTGGTACTGCCGACGCTCGAGCACGCCGGCCTCCTCGAGCCGGCGGAGCCGCGTCGTCAGGATGTCGCGCGGGGCGCCGGTGTTCGCCTGGATCTCATCGAAGCGGTGCACCCCGAGCGCGAGCTCGCGGACGACGAGGAGCGACCATTTCTCGCCGATCACGGTGAGCGCCGCGGCGATCGAGCAGGAGCGGGGAGTCATGCCGGTGACAGTGTGCCAGAGTGGGTTGACTTTTCCAACCCTCATATAGTAGGTTTTTCCAACCGACCATGCATACCCGGATCCTCACCCCGAAGCACGGCCCGTCCCTCGTCGTCAGGCCGCTCCGCGACGGCGACGCCACGACCGTGGCGGCCGTCTTCGCACGGCTGAGCGCGGAGTCGCGGCGCCTCCGCTTCAACGGCCCGAAGCCGTGCCTCCCGGAGGCGGAGCTGCGGCACCTCGCGCGGATGGACGGGACGCACTACGCGCTCGTCGCGTGGGTCGAGGGCGATCCGCAGCCGGTCGCGATCGCGCGGCTCGCCCGCAGCTCGCGCGGCAGCGCCGAGATCGCGTTCGCGGTCGCCGACGAGTACCAGCACCGCGGGATCGGGGTCGCGCTCGCCTCGGAGCTCGTCGCAGACGCGCGGCTCGTCGGCATCACCGAGATCACGGCGCTCACCTCGCCCGACAACCCGGCCGCGCTCGCGCTCGTCAAGCGCATCGCCCGGGTCGTCGACGTCTCGTTCGAGGGCCCGGACCTCGCCGTCCGCGCCGCGATCGCCTAGCGATACGCTCTTTCCATGGAGCTCCGCGAGCTGCTCGCGAACGCCGGCGACGAGCACGATCTCTGGGCGCGCACGATCAATCCGCAGTTCGTCCGCGTGCTGCGCACGATCGGGTTCGACCGCGCCTGGGTGCGCAGCGAGGGCGCGCACCTGATCGACGCGAACGGCGACCGCTACCTCGACATGCTCGGCGGGTTCGGGATGTACAACGTCGGCCGCAACAACCCGCGGATCCGCGCCGCGCTCGTCGAGGCGCTCGAGCTCGAGACGCCGGGGATGCTCGCGATGGGCGTCACGGCGCTTCCCGGGCTGCTGGCCGACGAGCTGATCCGCCGTGCCGGCGCCCGCATCGACCGCTGCCTGTTCACGAGCTCCGGGACGGAAGCGGTCGAGGCGGCGTTGAAGCTGGGTCGCGCGGCGACGAAGCGCGCGCGCGTCATCTCGACCGAGCACGGCTTCCACGGCCTCACCCTCGGCTCGCTGAGCGCGAACGGCAATCCCGAGTTCACGCGCCGCTTCCAGCCGCTCCTCCCCGGCTTCTCGCACATCCCGTTCGGCGACCTCGACGCGCTCGAGCGCGAGCTGCGGAGCGAAGACGTCGCGATCTTCATCGTCGAGCCGATCCAGGGCAAGGGTGTCAACCTGCCGCCGCCCGGCTACCTCGAAGGCGCTCAGGAGATCTGCCGCCGCTACGGCACGCTCTTCTGCGTCGACGAGGTGCAGACCGGCTTCGGCCGCACCGGGACGATGTTCGCGTTCGAGCACTGGGGGCTCGAGCCGGATCTGGTTCCGGTCGCGAAGTCGCTGTCGGGCGGCTACGTCCCGGTCGGCGCGCTCCTCATGTCACGTGCGGTGCACGAAGCGGTCTTCGACTCGATGACGAACGCGATGTCACACGGCTCCACGTTCGCGCCGAACGAGCTCGCGATGGCCGCGGGTCTCGCGACCCTCCGCGAGCTCGACGAAGAGCAGCTCGTCGCACGAAGCGCCGGGCTCGGTGCGCGGTTGCTCGAGCTGACCCAGCCGCTCGTCGAAGAGTTCGACGTCGTGCGTGACGTCCGCGGGCTCGGCCTGATGTGGGCGATCGAATTCGAGGGCGACGGACGGATGTACCGCATGCTCGAGCGCGCGCAGCGCGGCCTCTTCGCCCAGCTCGTCGTCGTGCCGCTCTTCTCCGAGCACCGGATCCTCACGCAGGTCGCGGGGCACGACATGGCGGTCGTCAAGATCCTGCCGCCGCTCATGCTCGGCGACGACGATCTCGACTTCTTCGTCGACGCGCTGCGCGAGACGGTGAGGAAGGCGCGGCGCATGCCGACCTCCCTCACGAAGTTCGCGCTGAACGCGGCCGGGATCGGCCGCTAGCTAGATCTCAGACCCCAGCTCGCCGAGCTCGCTGCGCTCGTGGATGCAGTCCTTCGCCCAGCGCTCGGCGATCTCGAGGATGCGCTGCTCGCGGCCGTCGGGGATCTCGATCACGATCTGCCGGACGGCGGCCTCGACGTCGCCGCCGAACTCGTGCCGCTCCTCGGCGACGATCGTGAACGTGCCCGCCTCGCCGCGCAGCGCCCGGGCGAGATCGTCGATCTCCGCCTGCGTCGCGTTGCGGCCGGCGAACACGCCGAAGTTCACGCGGACGTCGCGATCGGTGGCAAAGACGAGCTCTGTCATGACGCCGTTGGCTCCCATCGGAACTTCAACGCGGCAAGCGCGAGTCCGGCTACGCCCCAGGCTGCGAGGACGCCGATCGCACCGGGTTTCGACCAAAACGCGTGGTGATGGAGATAGACCGCG
>DATCJJ010000079.1:0-6713 GCA_036562845.1 Gaiellaceae bacterium
GAGCGGTCGACGTGCGGCGGCCGCACCTCCACCCCGCGCCGTTGTGCGTCACGCACGAGCGACGACGGCGGGTAGAAACCCATCGGCTGCGCGTTCATCAGGGCACAGAGGAACTCGGCCGGGTAATAACGGCGAAGCCAGGCTGACTGGTAGGCGAGCAGACCAAATGCGGCCGCGTGCGACTTCGGGAAGCCGAAGCCGGCGAAGCCGACGAGCTTGTCGTAGATCACGTGCGCCGTCGCTTCGACGATGCCGTTGTCGAGGCAGCCCTCGACGAAGCGCGGCCGGTACGCCTCGATCGCCTCTTCGCTGCGCTTGCGGCTCATTGCGCGTCTCAGGCCCTCCGCCTCGCCGATCGAGAAGCCGGCCGACGCCATCGCGACATCGAGCACCTGATCCTGGAAGACGACGACGCCGAGCGTCTCCCGGAGCGGCTCGCGCAGCAGCTCGTGGTCTGCGGGCGGCTGATAGCTCGGGTCCTCGCGCAGCTTCTGCCGCCGCTCGATGTAGGGGTGCACGGCCTTGCCCTGAATCGGCCCCGGTCGGACGAGCGCGACCTGGATCGTGATGTCGTCGAGGTTCTCGGGGCGCGTGCGCAGGATCGTCTGCATCTGCGCGCGACTCTCGATCTGGAAGCAGCCGATCGTGTCGGCGGCCTGGATCTCCTCGAATACCGCAACGTCGTCGAGGGCAATACGAGACAAATCGATCTGCTCGTTGCGGTGGCGTGCGACGAGGTCGATGCATTCCTCGACGGCGGAGAGCATCCCGAGCCCGAGCAGGTCGATCTTCAGGAAGCCGGCGTCCGCGCACGAGTCCTTGTCCCACTGGCACATCTGGCGCCCCGCCATCGCCGCGGGCTGCACGGGCACGAGCTCGATCAGCGGCCGCGACGAGATCACCATGCCGCCCGGGTGCTGCGAGATGTGGCGCGGGAGGCCGGAGATCTCGGTGCAGAGCTCGCCGAATGCGCGCCAGCGCGGGGACGCGAGCTTCGTCTGCGCGTCGGGAAGCGCGAGCAGCTCCTCCCCGACCTGCTCTGCGTGCCAGCCGTTGGAGTAGCGCGCGAGGCGTTCGAGGTCGGCGTACGGGAGCCCGAGCGCTTTCCCGACATCGCGGATCGCGCCGCGCGAGCGGTACGTCGCGAAGCTCGCGACGAGCGCCGCGTGCTCGCGGCCGTACCGCTCGGTGACGCCGACGATCAGCTTCTCGCGGATGTCGCGCGGGAAGTCGAGGTCGATGTCCGGCACCGACGCGAGCTCGCGGTTGAGGAAGCGGCCGAGCGAGAGGTTGTTCGCGACCGGGTCGACGTGCGAGAGGCCGGTGAGGTAGCAGACGAGCGAGCCGACCGAAGAGCCGCGGCCACGTCCCGGCGGCAGGACGTGCCGCATCGATCCGGGACCGCGCACCTCGAGCGCGACAACCCGCGCGAGCTCGAGCACTTCCCAGTGCAGGAGGAAGAAGCCGGCGAGGCCGAGCTCGTCGATCAGCTTCAGCTCTTCGTCGAGGCGTTCGCGGACGCGTCGCTTGTGCCCGTTCAAGCCGGCGTAGCGCTCGGCGAACGCCCGCTCGCACACGTTACGTAACTGCACGATCGCGGGCTCCGCGCCGTCGGAGAAGTCGGGATAGCGGTAGCCGAGCTCTTCCGTCAGGTCGAACCGCAGGCGGTCGGCGAGCTCGGCGGTGCGCTCGACGGCGTCGCGGTCGTCCGGGAAGCGGTCGAGGACGTCGGCCGGCGCCGCGAGCACGCACTCGTGGTTGCCGCGGCGCTCACGCTCGCAGCCGTCGAGCGACGTGCGGCAGCGGACGGCAACGAGGACGTCCTGCAACGCGGCGCGGCGGGCGTCGTGTGCATGGACGTCGCCGGTTGCGATCGTACGAACGTTGAGCGCCTGCGCGAGGTCGCGCAACGCTGCGTTCCGGCGTGTGTCGCCGCGTTCGTACGGACGCTGGAGCTCGACGAAGAAGTTGTCACGGCCGAAGGCGCGCGCAAGCTGCGCGGCCGCGTTCGGGTAGTGCACGGCAAGCCCGTCGCGTGCGCAGCCGGAGAGGCAGACGAGACCGTCGTGGAGCTCCTCGACGACGCTCTGCGGGACGCTCGGCGGCAACGGCTCGCGTCCCTCCTTCGGCCGCGTGAGCGCGTGCGAGCGCGTGAGGATCCGGCAGAGGTTCGCGTAGCCCTGCGGGGTCTCGACGAGCAGCGTGATGTGCGCACCCCCGTCGAGTGTCAGCTCCGTCCCGGTGATCGGCCGGACGCCGAAGTGCTTGGCGGCGTGGGCGAACTCGAGCGACCCGTAGACGCCGTCGTGGTCCGTGAGCGCGAGCGCCTTGTAGCCGAGCTCGGCGGCCCGCGCTGCGAGCTCCTCGGGCTGCGAGGCCCCGTCGAGGAACGAGTAGGCGCTGTGGGCATGAAGCTCGACGTAGGTCATCACCTCCTGTTCTACACGAACATACGTTCGTATGGAACACTAGGCGTCGTGCCGGACGGAATCGTTCTCAAGCCTGGCGAGGGCGAGCGGGTGCGGAAGCACCGCGTCCTTGCCGAGCTGCCGGAGCTCGAGGTCTTCGAGCTCCGCTTCAGCCCGGATTTCGCGGGCGTCGACCTTCACCGCCACGCGGACCACGTCGACTCGTTCTATGTCCTCGAGGGCGAGGCCGAATTCACGGTCGACGGCGCCGTCGTGCACGCCGGCCCTGGGACGTGGGTCGCGGCTCCGGTAGGCGTCGAGCACGGCTTCCGCGTCGCGGGTGACGGCGACCTCGTGATGCTGAATGTGCACGGCCCGAACACGGGCTTCGGCGAGCGGCTCCGCAGCTAGAAGCGGTTCGGGTCGAACGGCGCCGTCTCCGGTGGCGGCTCGTCGCCCGTGAGAAGTGCTGCGATGGCGTCCGCAGTGATCGGCGCGAGCAGGATCCCGTTCCGGTAATGACCGGTGGCGACGATGTAGCCGTTCCAGTCGCCGATCAGCGGCTCGTCGTCAGGCGTTCCAGGACGAAGGCTCGCAACCGCCTCGACGACTTCGAGCCCGGCCACCGCAGGCACGGCCCTGATTGCCTGTCGGAGCAAGAGCTCCGTCGCCTCGTCCGTTGGCGTGTCGTCATAGCCCGCTTCTTCGGCGGTCGCGCCGAGCACGGTCTCGCCGCTCGCGCGCGGCACGACGTAGACATGGTCGCTGCGGATGATGCGCGTCGCCGGGAGAGGGCCGCGCAGGCGCACGGTCTGGCCTTTCACGGGACGCACCGGCAGACGCGGTGCGAGCCTGCGCGCCGTCCAGGCGCCGGCGGCGAGAACGACACGGTCGGCGCCGAGGATCGATCCGTCGGCCAGCTCGACGGAGTCCGGGGCGATCCCCACGACATCCGTGCCGGCCCGCACGTCCGTCACACGCTCGCAAAGAGCGGCGATGGCGCGCCTGGGGTCTACCTGCGCATCCGCGTCGAGAACGAGGCCGCCGACACAGTCGCGGGAGATTCCGGGCTCGAGTGCGCGGCACGTGTCGCCGTCGAGCCACTCGTCATCCAGCTCGTCGCGATCAAAGGCGAGGACGAGCGACCCGCAGCGCGTGTAACCGACGTCACCGAGCTCGTCCGCGAATGTCGCCCAGAGATCCTTGGAGCGGAGGGCGAGCCGGGTGAACGCCGGCGACTCTTGATCCGGCGCGAGCACACCGGCTGCTGCGTGCGTCGCGCCTGTGCCTGGAACGCCGCGCTCGACCACGCAGACGCGAAGCCCCCGTTGCTGGGCCCGCCAGGCGCCGGCGAGACCGATGATCCCGCCGCCCACGACCACGGCATCGAATCGTTCCATCGTGGGGACGATAGGCTGCGCCGCCGTGGACGGCACGCGTCGCCGCGCGCGTCTGGCGCGCTCCCGGCTCTACCTCGTGCTCGAAGCTCGCCCGCACGGCGAGGATCCGTCGGCGCTGCTCGATGCCGCGCTGCGTGGCGGCGTCGACGTCGTCCAATTGCGAGACAAGGATCTCCCCGACGACGAGCTCGTTCGCGCAGCCGAGCAGTTCCGCCGGGCATGCGATGCGCACGGCGCACTCTTCGTCCTCAACGATCGCCCCGAGCTCGTCGAGCGCTCCGGCGCCGACGGTGTCCATGTCGGGCAGAGCGACGCGCCGCTCGCCGATGCCCGCCGCGCGGTCGGGGATGAACGGCTCGTCGGTCTCTCGGCCGAGACCGCCGATCAGCTCAGCGGCGACCCGGACTACTTCGGCGTCGGCGCGATCTACGCAACACCGACGAAGGAAGAGTCTCCGGCCGGCGGTCTTGCGCTGGTTCGGGCCGCGCGCGACACGCTGCGTGTGCCGTGGTTTGCGATCGGTGGAGTCGACGAGACGAACGTCGATGAGCTGAACGCGGCAGGAGCTGCCGGCGTCGCCGTGGTGCGCGCGATTCGCGACGCCGATGATCCCGAAGCGTCGGCGCGCAGGCTGCGCGCGGCATTACCGCCCACAGACGCGTTTGTCGGCGCGGGCGATGCGGAGTTCTTCATCCCGCAGCTCGACTGGCTCCAGTGGTCGCTGCCCGCGGGCGATCTCGGCGCCGCACCGCACACGCACGCAGCGCACACGGACGTCTTCTACGCACTTGATGGGAACCTCGAGCTCCGCCTCGGCGACGAGACCGTGCGCGTGCCGGCAGGCTCATGCGTCGCGGCGCCTCCGCTGCTCGTTCACGGCTTTCGCAACCCTGGGCCGGGCGACACGCGGCTCCTGAACGTTCACGCGCCTGGAGGGTGGGCGCGTGGCCGCCGCCGCTTCGAGCGCGAGGAGTTCGACACGTTCACGGCGGAGCGCGGCTCGCCGAGTGTCCGCGGCATCGTCGCCGGCCCTGGCGACGGCGACCGCCTGACGAAGGAGACGCGCCTTGCGCTCGTCAAGGTGCAGTCGCCCGACCTCGACGTGCTCGAGTATGCGGTGTCGCCCGAGTACACCGGTGCGTCCGGCCATGTCCACCTTCGTCACGCGGATTGCTTCCACGTTCTCGAGGGTGCGCTCGAGGTCACGGCCGACGGACGGACGGTTCGTGTCGAGCCGGGCATGACGGTGATCGTGCCGCCGGGGGTTCCACACGCCTTCATAAGCGCCGGACGCGCTCGGTTTCTCAACGTGCACGCGCCCAGCTATGGCTTCTCGGAGTACCTACGCCGTGTGGATGCGGGCGACGATGTCGACCACGCCGCGTACGACTCGCACGCTGTCTAGGCGCCGCGTTGTGTGTACCACCTCCCTCCTGCGCCGTCGTTGAAGACGACGGTGTTCTCTCCGGTCTCGAGGACGACCTCGAAGTAGCGGCGGACGACCGGGCTCTCGGTCCACCATCGATCGAGGACACGCCATTCCTCGCGCAGGAGTGCGACCGGGACGTGATTCACCTGCCACGGCGTCCCGTCGAAGTTCGCCTCGACGCGCGCCGGGCGCGGCTCGTTCAGTCGTCCCGCGGAACGAACAGCGCGCGCGTCTCGGGAATCCGCGACCACGGTGCCACCTCGACAACAGTGCAGACGGAGCCGGTGCCGGTGCTCGCCCGGACTTGGCGGAGCCCTTCGCGCAGGCGGGTGCGGTCTTCGGCGCCGGCGGCGAGCAGCTCGAGCTGATGCCCTGACGGCTCGGTGAGCTCAACGAGCTCGAGCCGGAGCTCGATGACGGGCGCGGGAAGCTCTGCGAGCCGCGGCGCGAGCGCAATGCGGATGCGTTCGGCCTCGGTCGACGGCTCGCGCAACGTGAGCGTCCGCCGCCAAGAGCCGCCGCCGACAAGACGGGCGGCAAGCGCAACCTTGCGGACGAAGCGATCGCGCCGCTCCGGCCGGGCAAGGATCGTCTCGACGAGCGCGCCGAGCGCCCGCCGAAGTGTGAGCTCGTTGCCGACCGCCTCCGGGAACTCGAGCGCCTCGACGAGCTCGGACGGCGGACGGCGACCGCGCACACGCGCGGCCGCCCCACCTCTCGCCAGGCCCCAGGCGCGCCGGCCGTCCGGCCCCAAACGTTCGGCAACGGCGCCTCCCGGGAGCCCGGCAAGCTGTCCAAGCCTGCGGACTCCAAGTGCTTCGAGCTCTGCGGAGCGCTGCCGCTCGAGCGGCAGCAAGCTGAGCGGGAGCGGAGCGAGGAAGTTCCCCACCTCCTCGTCGCGAACGACGAGCAGCTGACCGCCGCGCGCGACCGTCGCCGCAGCGAGCGCGGCGAAGCGGCGCCCGGCAACGCCGATGCGCGCGTCCCACTGCGGGCCGACCGCGGCGAGCGCGCGACGGAGCGCCGCGTCAAGGCCGCCGTACAGCCGCTCGACTCCGCGCGTCTCGAAATACGCGATGCCAGACGTGGCCGGGTCGACCGCGAAGCCGGCGTCCTCAAGTGCGCGGACGATCTCCTCCCACGCCTGCTCGGCCGCCGCGGGATCGGGATCGATGAGGACGAGCTGCGGGCAGGTCGCGAGCGCCTCGCCGAGCCGCATCTGCGGCCGCACCCCGAGCGCCTCCGCGGCCGCCGTCACCGGGCCGATCAGGGGCTCCGCACCGGGCTCCGGCGCGAGTGCGGCGGGCCGCAGCTCGAGCGACGGCCGGGCTCGCAACGCGGCCTTGAGGTCGAACCCGGGGATGGAGAGGCAGGCGATCATGGGAACGTATGTTCTACACGAACACACGTTCCCCTGTCAACTCGGGAACTATCCCTTCAAGCCACAACGAGAGGTTCCGAAGGTCAGGCTCCGTT
>DATCJJ010000100.1:0-2018 GCA_036562845.1 Gaiellaceae bacterium
GTGTTCGACTGCGCCGTCGGCGACCGCGCGATCCACTACCTCGGCCACGTGAAGATGATGGGCGCGGTGCAGCCGTTCATCTCGGGCGCGATCTCGAAGACGGTGAACATGCCCGAGTCCTCGACGATCGAGGACGTGATGAGCCTCTACGTCGACGCGTGGAAGCTCGGCGTGAAGGCGATCGCGATCTACCGCGACAACTGCAAGGTCGCCCAGCCGCTCTCGTCGTCTGGCAAGGACGCGCAGGCCGCGCCGCCGCCGGTGCACGTCCACGAGCGCAAGCGGCTGCCGGACGACCGCAAGGAGATCGGCCGTAAGTTCCGCGTCGGCGATCACGAGGGTTACATCCACGTCGGTCTCTACGACGACGGCAGCCCCGGCGACATCTTCGTCGACATCGCGAAGGACGGCACGACGATGGCCGGCCTGATGAACTCGCTCTGCCTCGCGGTGTCGATGGGCCTGCAGTACGGCGTGCCGCCCGAGGTCTACGTCTCGAAGCTTTCGCACCTCCGCTTCGAGCCGAGCGGCATGACGAACGACGCGGACATCCGCGTTGCGAAGTCGATCGTCGACTACATCTTCCGCTGGTTCGGCAAGACGTTCCTGACGGCCGAGCAGCAGGAGGAGGCGGGGATCCTCTCCGCCGAGGTGAAGGCGCGGCTCGCGGAGCGGTACGCAACCGGCTCCGAGGGCGCCATGCCGACGGCAGAGCCGGCCGAGACGCCGCCGCCCGGCCAGACGGCGCTCTTCAACTCGTGGGAGGACGCAGTCGAGTGCGCCCGCTGCGGCGGCCGCATGGTGCGGACGGGCTCGTGCTACACGTGCCGCGACTGCGGCACGAACACCGGCTGCTCGTAGGCCGACCGCTCCACACGCAGCGCTTGCTTCCTGAGGCCCCGCTTGCGGGGCCTCAGCGTCGTGTGACGAGCGTGACACACGTTCTGCCTCGGGCGCGAACGACACGCGGGCGACACCACCGCAGACTCGGTGCATGCAGTTCACCAGTCGCCCCAAGGAGGACACCATGTCCCGCACCACGTACTTCACCGCACTCCTCGTCGTCGTGGCAGCCGCGGTCTTCGCGCCGCTGAGCCAGGCGATGACGGTCATCACGGACAACTCGCCGAGCCAGAACGGGCCCGGGCAGAGCGCCTACGTCAACTCGCCCGGCGGCAACCCGGCTGCGTACCTGCAGGCCCTCGGGATCGCCGACAACACGTACGACCGGGCGATCAGCGTGTTCGAGTCGAAGGAACACCCGGCCGTGTCGCAGAATCCCGTCTCCTTCACGACCGAGAACGCATCGAGCCAGAATCGCGTCTCGCTCCTCAACGCGGTCAGGACCGGCGCGCTCACCCCGAGCTCCAAGACGTTCGACTGGGGCGACGCCGGTGTCGGCGCCGGCACGGTCGGCGGAATCGTGCTCCTGATCGCCGCGGCGATGCTCGCCTCGGTCCGCAGGAGTGGGAATCGCCGGCTCGCGCTGTAGAGCACCGACGACATCCGGCACAGCGACCGGCGCCTGCTTTGAAGCAGGCGCCGGTCGTCGTACGCTCCTCCCATGGCACTGGAGACGCGGCGGCTCGAGGGGCTCGAGCGGGTTGCGGACGAGCAGGCCGCGCTGCGCCGGATCGCAACGCTCGTCGCTGCGGGCGCAACCGAGGCGGACCTTGCAGCGGCCGTGTCGTCGGAGGTCGGCGGGCTCTTCGCCGCGCAGAGCGCGTCGGTCGTGCGCTGGGACGGCGACACGATCCGTGTGATCGGGAGCTGGGCCGTGGACTCCGTCGACGTGCGGCCCGCGGGAGCCGTGCTGTCGTACGGCGGGGACACGCTCGCTGCACGGGTCGTCCAGACGGCTGCGCCGGCACGCATCGACTCGGTCGACGACCTGAAGACGGAGTTCGCCCGGCAACGCTGGGCGGAGCTCGGCTGGCAGGCGTCGATCGGCGCGCCGATCATGGTCGACCGGAAGGTCTGGGGGATCGTCGCCGCGTCGCGGAAGGAGGTCGGCGAGC
>DATCJJ010000180.1:0-9399 GCA_036562845.1 Gaiellaceae bacterium
TCGGCGGGACATCGGCTCCCTTTATGTAGGCGTTGGATCTACATGTGCGCTCGGGAACGCGCACAGGGTCGAGCTGGTCCCAATGTATCCCTTAACGGGCGAACCGCCACTGGATCGGCTCGGTGCCCCGGAGATCGAGCAGCTTCGAGAGCGCGATCGTGACGTCGAAGTCCCGGCCGGGCACGGTGTGGCCTCGATCGACCACCTGTGTGAGCACCTCCTTGTCGCCGAGCTTCACGAAGATCTTCGCGCCGCAAGGCAGGACCGGGTGCCCGACCCCCATCGTCTTGGGGCCGATCACGACGCCGCAGGCGCCCTTCTTCGCGCTCGGCGAGGGCGTGTACGGCGCGGCGAGCGCCGTGTACCACTGGCCGGCCGGCGTCGGCAGCGCAGCGTTCTTCTCGTGGTGTGCGGAAACGGCGAGCGCAACGGCCAGAGCGACGAGCGCGACGCCGGCGAGGCCCGCGGCGCGCAGGCCGGCGGACGACGTCACCGTGCTCCCACGAGCTCGCCGAAGCTGTCGCGCACGAGGCCGTCGAAGTCGATCGGCAGCAGGCCGTCCGCCCCGGCGAAGTCGCGCAGATACATGAGAAGGAAGGACCGCTCCTCGTCACGCGCCTCGTCCGTCCCCGCGTGCTCGCGCGTGAGGCGCTCGAGGTCCCAGAGGTTCCACTGCCGGGGAGCGGCGCCGACCCCGATCGGGACGACGGTCGGCTCGGGCACCTTTGCTTCCTCCTGCTCCGCGGCCGGCGGGATGTCCGGCTCCGGCTCCGGCTCCGGCTCCGGATCGGGGACGGGGTGGAGCACGCGCACCGGCTCGGGCTCCGGTTCCGGTTCCGGTTCGGGCTCCGGTTCCGGCTCGGGCGGCGGTTCCGGCTCGGGCTCCGGGTCGGGGGCGGCGACCGCGGGCTCGGGCTCGGGCTCCGGCACGGGCTCCGGTGCGCCGACGCGCGCCGGTTCCGGCGCCGGCGCGGCCGGCTGCAGCGGCGCGCCGCGACCGAGGTATGCCTCCGTGACGATCACGAGGAGGTACACGATCCCGGCGACGGCGATGATCACCCACTTGCCCTGCCCGGCGAGCAACGTCCCGACGGGGGCCGCGACGACGAGCACTGCCTCGACGGCGGTCCTCGGACCGAACACCTTCGTCATGCGTACTGCCTAGTTCTCGGGCCCCTGCTCTTCCTCGTCGTCCGATTCGGAGACGGGAGGCGCGGAGACGGGCGGGGGCGGCGCCGCCTGAGGCGGAGGCGGCGGCGTCGATTCGGCGGGCGTCTCCTCGGAGGCCTCGGCCTCCGGCTCCCCCGGAGGCTCCGGTACGGCCGCTGGGCCGGGAACTGCTGCAACGGCCGGGCTGTGGCGCTCGCCGGCCTGCTCTGCCGCGCGGACGATCGCCTGCGCGACCTGGCCGATCGCCGCCTCGCCGAGGCCGGCGGCGGCGAGCAGCTGCTCGGCGCCGTGCTGCGCGCGGGCGAGGACCGCGGACGCCTGGGCGCGCGCCCACTCGAGCGTCTGCTCGACCTCGGCGCGGGCCGCATTCGTGAGCTCGGTCGCCTGGTGGCGTGCCTGCTCGAGCATCCGGTTGCCGCGCGCCTCCGCCTCCTGCACCTCGCGGGTCGCGTCGGCATGCGCCTTCGCGAGCAGGTCGCGCGCCTCGTTCCGGGCGGTATTCAGCAGCTCGGCGCGCTGCCGTTCGCTCTCGGTGCGGTAGCGCTCGACCTCGCCCTCGCGCTGCTGCAGATCCTCCTGGCGGCGGCGAACCTCTTCCTCGGTCTTGCCGAGCTGCGCGGCCGATGCGTTCTGCGCGTCGCGCTCGATGGTGTCGGCGAACTCGGCCGCTGCGCGGATCAGGTGCAGCGCGTCCATGCGAACCGCATGGCCGGTCGGCTCGACGCTCGGACCGGGCCGCGTCCCCGCGGCCTGGAGCACGCGCAGCTGCGCCTGCAGCTGCGCCGCATGCCTGCGGAACGCATCGAACGCCTCGCGCACGCGGTCGGGATCGAGACCGTCCCCGACACGGGGCAGGTCTTCGTACCGCGGCAGGGACGTCAGGGCAGGAGCACCCGCCCGTCCGGGACCCTCGGTCGCCGACATCCTCTCTCTTTGCCTCCCTTGACGACGCGTAGGCGCGCGATGGCGCGCTTGGTCAGTATGACTTCTCTGTCGGCCGTCCGGTGCCTGCGCCTTAGCGCAGCCGGATTCCGAGGTCTTTCAGCACGGAGTCGGGCATCGGGGTCGGTCCGCCGGTCAGCGGATCGCTCCCGCTCGCGATCTTCGGGAACGCGACGACCTGCCGCAGATCGGGCTCGCCGGCCATCCGCGCGACGAAACGATCGATGCCCATTGCGAAACCGCCGTGCGGCGGCGCGCCCATCTTCAGCGCGTCGAGCAGGAACCCGAACTTCGCCTCCTGCTCCTCCTCCCCCATTCCCATCACGCGGAAGACGGCCTGCTGCATCTCGGCATCGTGAATCCTGATCGAGCCGGAGCCGAGCTCCCACCCGTTCCAGATCAGGTCGTAGTGCTGGCTCAAGGCACTGCCGGGATCCTGCTCGAAGCCCTCGTCGCCGGGCATCGGCGCGGTGAACGGGTGATGGAGAAACGTCCATTGGCCGGTGTCCTCGTCTCGCTCGAACAGCGGAAAGTCGACGATCCAGTGGAAGAGCTCGTCGCCGGTCTCCGCGAGGTCGAGCTCGCGCGCGAGGTGGATGCGCAGGCCGCCGAGCACGCGCGCGACGACCGCCTCGTCGTCGGCGACGAAGAGCGCCGTGCTCCCCGCGTCGGGCTGCAGCGCGCGCAGCTCGTCGTCCGACAGGAACTTCGCGATCGGCGAGCGGAGCTCGCCGCCGTCGTTGACGAGGTAGGCGAGCCCCTTCGCGCCCCACTCCTTCGCGATCTCCTCGAGCCGGCCGAGCTCCGCGCGCGAGAACGGGCGCGGCGCGACGAGGTAGCGGACGGTCGGCGCGTTCGCGAAGACTCCGAAGCCGCTGCTCCGCGTCAGCTCCGTCGCGTCCTCGATCTCGAGGCCGTAGCGGAAGTCCGGCTTGTCCGTCCCGTACTTCGCCATGGCCTCCGCGTAGCCCAGCCGGGGGAACGGCCGCGCCGGCGGCTCGCGCCCGGCGCCGACGAACGCGGCGACGACAGCTTCCTCCATCACGTCGAGCACGTCCTCGCGGTCGACGAACGACATCTCGAGGTCGAGCTGCCTGAACTCGAACTGCCGGTCGGCGCGGAGATCCTCGTCGCGCCAGCACGTCGCGATCTGGTAGTAGCGGTCGAGGCCGCCGACCATGCACAGCTGCTTGAACAGCTGCGGCGACTGGGCGAGCGCGTAGAACGTGCCCGGCTGGAGGCGGATCGGCACGAGGAAGTCCCGCGCGCCCTCCGGCGTCCCCTTCGTCATCGACGGCGTCCACACGTCGACGAAGCCCATGTCGTCCATCGCACGGCGGATCGCCGCGATCACGACGTGGTTGAGGCGGAGGTTGCGCTGCATGCGCTCGCTCCGCATGTCGAGCCACCGGTACTTCAGGCGGAGCACGTCGTCGACGTCGTCGCCGATCTGGAACGGCAGCGGCGTCGAGCGCGACAGGACCTTCAGCGCCTCGACCTGGATCTCGATCTCGCCCGTCGGCAGATTCGGGTTCACGGCCTCCGGCGCGCGCTTGACGACTTCGCCCTCCGCCTGGAGCACGAACTCGTTCCGCACGTCGTGCGCGACCTGCGCCGGCTCGGGCGCGTGCTCCGGGTTGACGACGAGCTGCACCTTGCCGCTGAAGTCGCGCAGGTCGACGAACACGAGCCCGCCGTGGTCGCGGCGCGTGTCCGCCCAGCCGGCGACCGTCACGCGCGTGCCGACGTCGGCCGCAGTCAGCGCGCCGCAGGTCGTGTCGCGCCAGCTGCTCATACGTCCTCGAGCGTCTGAACGACCCGATCGTCCTCGCCGCGCCGGCGGACGTCGAACGTGCCGTCGTTCCTTGCGACGACGATCGTCGCGGCGTTGAGGCGATGCGCCTGCGTGAGCTGTCCCTTCATCGAGCGGCCAGCGTAATCGGTGTCGACGCTGCGCCCTTCCGCTCGCCAGCGCGCGATCGTCGGCAGCACGGCGTCTCGGAGGTCGGCCGACTCGAACGCGACGAAGACGTCGAGCGGCTCCGCGTCCGGTGCTGCTCCCTCACGCTCGACCGCGAGCAGCAACCGCTCGAGCCCGGCGCCGAAGCCGATGCCGGGAACGTCCTGCCCACCGACCGCCTTGACGAGCCCGTCGTAGCGGCCGCCGCCGCAGATGGTCGAGTTGACGTTCTCGTCGGGCCCGATGAACTCGAACGTCGTCCGCGTGTAGTAGTCGAGGCCGCGGACGAGCGTCGCGTCGAGCGCGTACGGCACGCCGTAGGCGTCGAGCTGCCGCTTGACGGCGTCGAAGTGCTCGCGGCAGGCGTCGCACAGCGACTCGCCGATCTTCGGCGCATCGTCGAGCGCGGCACGGAGCTGCTCGTTCTTGACGTCGAAGACCTGGAGCACGCTCGTCGCCCGCTTGTGCGCGACCTCTTCGTCGACGAGCTCCGGGTGCGCGTCGAGCCACTCGTTGAGCTTCGCGGCGTACTGGGGACGGCAGTTCGCGTCGCCGATCGAGTTGAGGCGGAGCTCCCACTGCGTCACGCCGAGCCGTCGCAGGAGCTCGACATAGAACTGGATCACCTCGGCGTCGATCGCCGGATCGGCCGTGCCGATCGCCTCGAGCGACAGCTGCCAGTGCTCGCGATAGCGGCCGCGGCCCGGCCGTCCATAGCGGTACATCGGCGCGATCGTGTACGCCTTCACCGGCTGCGGCTCTTGCGCGAGGCCGTGCTCGACGTAGGCGCGAGCGATCGGCGCCGTGCCCTCGGGACGCAGCGTGAGCGAGCGCCCGCTTCGGTCGTCGAACGTGTACATCTCCTTGTGCACGACGTCGGACGCCTCACCCGACGTCCGCTGGAAGAGCGCCGTGTCCTCGAAGCCCGGCGTCTGGATCCGGCCGTAGCCGTAGAGCTTCGTCAGGTCTTCGATCCTCCGGACGACGTGCCACCAGAGGTGGCTACTCGGCAGGACGTCATGCGTCCCGCGCGGTGCTTGAAATGCCGGGCTCACGCGCGGAGCTCGGCGAGGAACGGATTGCGCTCGAGCTCGCGGCCGAGCGCCGTCTGCGGCCCATGGCCGGGGTAGATGACCGTGTCGCGGTCATACCGGTCTGCGAGTGTGCGCACCGAGTCGAGGAGCGTGTCCCAGTCGCCGCCCGGGATGTCGACGCGGCCGACCGAGTCGGCGAACAGCAGGTCGCCGCTGAAGAGGCAGCCGTCCGCGTAATAGGCGATGTGCGCAGGCGAGTGGCCGGGAACGGCGACGACCTCGAAGTCGATCCCAGCGACGCGCACCGTCTCGCCGCCGGTGAGCAGATGGTCGGGCGCATACGGCCGGCCGGGGAACGCGGGCGGCGCATAGTCGTGGAACTGCTCGAGCGTCTGCCGCTCGCCTTCCGGCATGTACACCGGCGCGCCGGTGCCCTCGGCGAGATCGGCGACGCCGCCGAGGTGGTCGTAGTGGCCGTGCGTGATGAGGATCGCCACGCAGGTCGTCCCCAGCTGCGCGAGCTCGAGCCGGAGCTGCGCCGCGTCGGCGCCCGGGTCGATCACGGCCGCCTCGGCGGCGCCCCGCTCGGTCCGGGCGAAGTAGCAGTTCGTCTGAAACTGTCCGAGCGGATACGTGTCGACGACGAGCGCCACGCAGGCGAGTGTAGTAACAGCGTTCTGCGGGCACCCGCTGGGTCGTGCAGCACTGGAACGTCAAAGAGATCAGCGAGGCCGACGGCTCGCGGTCGCCACACGTGCTCCATTCGCAGGACGGCGAGGCGCGTGCCGTCGCCATCCACCTGCAGGGCGGACAGCAACTCGGCGACCACCAGGTGAAGGAAGCGTCGCTGCTCGTCGTGCTCGACGGGCAGGTCCGCGTCGAGGCAGACGGGAAGTCGGTCGACGGCGCCGTCGGCCACGTCTTCCGATTCGAGCCGGACGAGCGCCGGTCGGTGGCGGCGGACGGCGAGGCGCGCGTCCTGCTCGTGCTCGCGCCGTGGCCCGGCGAGGGCCACTACCGCGGCGGCTAGCGGCTAGCCCTTCTTCCTGGCCGGCGTCGCACCGCCGGCGAGCTTCGCCTGGTACCGCCGGTAGGTCCAGCGGTCGATGTAGTACATGAGCGGGATGTAGAGGAGCGCGATCGGCAGCGCCTGGATGACCGCGACGGCGAGGTTTCCGCGCGCTCCGAACGAGATGACGATGAAGAAGAACGCGGCGAGGATGAGGCTGCGCTTGATCGCGCGGTTCCACGACGGCGGCTGCGGCTCGCGCCGCCCGCCGCGCGACGGCGGCTGCTTCTTGCCCTTGGCGGACGCCGCGGCTTTCGCGCCGTTCGTCCGCTTCCTCCGCTGTTCCTCCTCGAGCAGCTCGGGCGGCGCCTCGTCGAGCTCGTTGCCCTCCGCGTCGACGTAGACGAACTCGTACTGATGCCGCTTCGACTTGAGCTCGCGGCGCCGCTGCTTCCTCGTGGGCATGCCGAAACCAGCCTAGCTCGACCCGGCGATCTGGCCTATCAGGCTTCCGGCGAGGTGGTACGCGAGGTAGCGCCAGTCCGGCACGTCGAGCAGGACGATGTCGGAGTCGAAGCCCGCAGCGAGACGCCCGACGCGATCCGCGCACCCGAGGACGTGTGCCGCGTTCACGGTCACGGCGCTGAGCGCCTCCGCCGGGGAGAGCTTCAACTGCGTCGCCGCGAGCGAGCACACGAGCGGGAGACTCTCGGTGAACGAGCTACCCGGGTTGAAGTCGGTCGCGAGCGCGACCGCTGCGCCGGCGTCCACGAGCGCACGCGCGGGCGGCATCCCCCTGCCGAGGAAGAGCGCACTCGCCGGAAGCAGCACGCCGACGACCTCGCTTCTCGCGAGCGCGCGGACTCCTTCGTCGCCCGTCGCCTCGAGGTGGTCGACCGAGCGTGCTCCCAGCTCGATCGCGAGCGGGATCGCGCCTTGCTCGGTGAACTGGTCGCCGTGCAGACGGAGGGCGAGCCCTGCGTCACTGCACGCCGTCAGATAGCGCCGGGCCTGGGCCGCGTCGAACGCGCCTCGCTCGACGAAGACATCGGCGGCCTTCGCGATCTTTGCGGCCTCGGGGAGCACGTCCCCAAGCGCGAAGTCGAGGTACGCGTCGGCGTCGCCGTCGAACTCCGGCGGCACCGCGTGTGCACCGAGCCACGTCGGCACGCCGCCGAGGGCCTGCACCGCTTTCAGCGACGCGAGCTCGGTCTCTCGATCGAGTCCGTAACCCGACTTGCCCTCGAACGTCGTCGTGCCGGCGTTCTGCATCCAGAGCACGTGCCGGGCGGTCGCCTCGTCGAGCGTCCCGTCCGCGGCGGCCGCGCGGGTCGCTCGCACCGTGGAGAGGATGCCGCCGCCGGCTGCGTGCAGCTCCTCGTAGCTCGCCCCGCCGGCGCGGAGTGAGAACTCCTCGACCCGGTCACCGGCGAAGGCGACATGCGTGTGACAGTCGACGAGGCCCGGAATCGCGCACATGCCGGGACACGAGACCTCGTGGACGTCCCCGTCGACCGGCTTGAGGTCGCGCATGCGGCCCACCTCGACGATCGTGTTTGCGTCGCTGAGGACGTACGCGTCCTCGATGACGTCGACGGCTCCGAGATCACGCCCGCGCAAAGGCGCATGCGTTCCCGACGGCGTCACGACCTGCCCGAGATCGCGCAGAAGGCGCTTCACAGACGCGGCAGCTTCAGCCCGCCGCGCTCCGCGGCGTCGATCGCCTCCGGGTAGCCCGCGTCGACGTGGCGCATGACGCCCGTGCCGGGGTCGGTCGTGAGGACGCGCTCGAGCCGGTCTGCCGCGTCATCCGTGCCGTCGGCGAGGACGACCATGCCGGCGTGGATCGAGTTGCCGATCCCGACACCGCCGCCGTGGTGCACGCTCACCCACGTCGCACCCGCAGCGACGTTGACGAGTGCGTTGAGGATCGGCCAGTCCGCGATCGCGTCGGAGCCGTCGCGCATCGCCTCCGTCTCACGGTATGGCGAGGCGACCGAGCCGGCGTCGAGGTGGTCGCGGCCGATCACGACCGGCGCCTTGACCGCGCCGCTGCGCACGAGCTCGTTCATCGCAAGCCCCGCTTTCGCGCGGTCGCCGTAGCCGAGCCAGCAGATTCGCGCGGGCAGCCCCTGGAACGCGACCCGCTCGGGTGCGAGCTCGAGCCATCGCTGCAAGAGCGCGTCGTCGGGGAAGAGCTCGCGCAGCGCCGCGTCGATCGTCGCGATGTCGACCGGGTCACCGGACAGCGCCGCCCAGCGAAACGGCCCGATGCCGCGACAGAAGAGCGGCCGGATGTAGGCCGGGACGAAGCCCGGGTATGAGAAGGCCTCGCTTACGCCACCTTCACGGGCCTCACCGCGCAAGTTGTTGCCATAATCGAAAACATACGAGCCGCGCCGGACGTACTCGAGCATCCCCTCGACGTGCGCGGCGATCGACTCGCGCGCGCGCCGCAGGTACTCATCCGGATCGGACGTGCGCAGCGCGGCCGCATCCTCGACCGACAGCCCGCGCGGGACGTAGCCGGTCAGGGGGTCGTGCGCGGCCGTCTGATCGGTGACGAGATCGAAGTGCTCGCCGCGGGATGCCAGCTCCGGCAGGAGGTCGGCCGCGTTCCCGAGCAGGCCGACCGAAAGCGCGCGCTCGTCCGCGGCAGCCGACCGGATGCGCGCGAGCGCGTCGTCCACCGACTCCGTCGCCTCGTCGAGGTACCGCGTCTCCAGCCGCCGCTCGATGCGCGTCGGATCGACCTCGATGCAGAGGATCGCTGCACCCGCCATCGTCCCCGCGAGCGGCTGCGCCCCGCCCATCCCACCGAGCCCGGCGGTGAGGATCGTGCGCCCGGCGAGCGACGGCGTCCCGAAGTGCTGCTCGCCCGCGGCCGCGAAGGTCTGGTACGTCCCCTGCAGGATCCCCTGCGACGCGATGTAGATCCACGAGCCGGCCGTCATCTGGCCGAACATCGTCAGCCCCCCGGCCTCGAGCCGCCGGAACTCGTCCCACGTCGCCCACTTCGGGACGAGGAGCGAGTTCGCGATCAGGACGCGCGGCGCGTGCTCGTGCGTCGTGAAGATCCCGACCGGCTTGCCGGACTGCACGAGCAGCGTCTCGTCAGGCCCGAGCTCGAGCAGCGACGCGACGATCGCGCGGAGCGCTTCATGCGAGCGCGCCGCCCTGCCGGTGCCGCCGTAGACGACGAGCTCCTCGGGCCGCTCGGCGACCTCCGGGTCGAGATTGTTGAGGAGCATCCGGAGCGGCGCCTCGGTCGACCACTGCCTCGC
>DATCJJ010000133.1:0-3431 GCA_036562845.1 Gaiellaceae bacterium
TGACCTTCTTGATCGAGGCGGCGCTGATCATCGCGCTCGGCCGGCTGCTCTTCTCCGTCGGGCTCCCCGACAGGCCGCTGTCGTTACTCGTCGCGCTCGCGATCGGCGCGGGCGCGTTCGCCGCGCTCGGGCTCGGGCTGACCGGTGCCGTGCGCTCGGCCGAGGGCTCGTCTGCGGTCGTGAACTTCGTGTACCTGCCGATGGCGATCATCTCCGGCACCTTCTTCTCCCCCGCGAAATACCCCGGCTTCCTGCGTGCGATCGCCGACGTGCTGCCGTTGACGTATTTCACGAAGCTGACGCGCGACGTGATGATGCGCCACCACCACATCTGGAGCGATGCCGGGTCGCTCGGCGTCGTCGTCCTCTGGGGCGTAATCGGCGCAGTTGCTGCCATGCGCGTCTTTCGCTGGCAGCCGCGCGAGCGCTGACGTAACCCAGCCACGCCCAATCCCGTTGTACCTGGGATGGCAGATCCAGCACTCGCATTCGTCGTGGACCGGCACGACCCGCCGACGATCGAGGTTCGCGTGAACTTCGGCGTGTTCGCCGGACGCGCCGCGACGCCGGCAGAGATCGACCGGCTCGCGGAATGGCTACTCGACGAGGTCGGGGAAGTGTCGATCGTCTCCGCAGAGCATCACGAGATCGACGCCCACGGCGAAGCGGTCATCCACCAGGTTCGAATCGAAGTTGCGGAGGGCGACAAGGAGCTCGCGGACAAGATCCTCGCGCGGGCCTGGCACTGGGCGAGGCTCTGCGTCGAGGAGCGCCACGCCGAGATCACAGACGACGTGTGACTTCGTCGAGCGTGCGGTCGGCCTGACGACGCGCCACGGCCTCGCCGCCTGGTCCCGCGAGCTTCCCGAGCACTCCCGCGAACCGAAGCTCCGTCCGCCATCGCATCACCGTCGACTCGCCGTCGGCCTCGAGGTCGAACGTCGACATGACGTCCGCACCGCCGCCGTGCGCGTGCAGGCGCGCGTGCTCCGGCGGCCGCCTGTCGAGCACCTCGAAACGAATCGTGAGCGCCGGAGCGAGCGGCAGCGGCGGCTTCACCTTGGCCAGCCAGTGGTCGGTGTCGACCACCTGATGCGACCTGACCGCCGGCATCGCAGCCGCGATCACATGGGGACTCGTGAGCAACTCGAACACGCGCTCGCGCGATGCCTCGAACCGGCGTTCTCCCGCGACGACCGTCACGCGGGCAAGGTAGCTCAGGTCGTCAGCGTGACCTTGTGCAGGCCGAGCGGCGCGTCGAGATCGACACCGCGCAATTGCGCCAGGCGCAACGCAGCCAGCTGACCCGGCACGACGGCGACGAGCGGCGACAGCCACTCGGGGACACGCGTCCAGAGCGGCAACGCGGCGTCGGCCTTCGCCAGCGCCCGATCGTCGTCCGACACCACGATCAGCCGCGCACCGCGTTCCTTGAGCGCGCCGATTGCAGTCGCCATCGAATCGAAGGCCGGCCCGCGCGGCGCGATCGCGACGACGGGCCAGCCGGCACCGACCGCTGCAATCGGCCCATGCATCAGGTCGGCCGCCGAGTAGGCCTCGAAGAGCAGGCCGGAGAGCTCACGGATCTTGAGCGCCGTCTCGTAGGCGGTCGCATAGTTGACCCCGCGTGCGACCACCGTTCCACCCTGCAGCTCACCGAGCCGATCGAGGCGCTGGGCGTCGTCCCACGACCGCTCGATCTGCAGCGCGACATGAGCGGGGATCCGCTCGAGCTCGTGCAGCGCGTCCTCGTCACTGGTAGCGACCGCGAACAGAAGCGCGATCGCGCCGAGGGAGTTCACGTACGTCTTGGTCGCGGCGACGGCGAGCTCCTCGCCCGCTTCGAGCGCGAGCACCTCGTCGGCCACAGCTGCGAGCGGCGAGGAGACGTCGTTCGTGATCGCGACGGTCGGCCGACCCTGGCGCTGCGCCTCCTCCAGCACTTCCTTCACGTCGGGCGAGCGGCCCGACTGCGAGATGCCGAGCACCAGCGCGCCGTCGAGCCGCGGGGGCTGCCCGTACAGCGTGTAGAGCGACGGCGTCGCGAACGCGACCGGCACACGGTGTGCGCGGCCGAGGACGTATTGCGCGTAGCGCGCTGCGTTGGAGGAGCTGCCGCGCGACGCGATCAGCACGTAGCCGACGTCGTCGCGGCGGAAGAGGGCTGCGATCCGCTCGGCGCTCTCGCGCTGGGTCGCCAGCAGGCGGTCGAGCGCCATCGGCTGCTCGCGCAGCTCACGCTCGAGATGCGTCGTCATAAGAGGCTTTCTACCGCCTCGAGGGATGCTCGGCCGCCGCCGAGCGACGACACGTACCCCCGCGCCGCGGTCGGCCGCCACACGGGCAGCCCGATCTCGACCACGACGGCACCGGGACGATCGACGGCTTCCATCCACCTATGACGATGAACGTCGCGGACGACGTACACGTCCGCCTCGGGGATCGGCTCGCCCTCGCGGACGATGCGCGGAGAGAGCCCGTGCTCCGCCTCGCCCGCCGCGATGTTGGCGACCGGACGCAGCTCGACGATCGACGGCTCGCCGGCGAAGGAGATGTCTCCATCCACCCGGACCGCCCGTTCCGCCGCACCGAGCGCCGCACCCCGGTCGACCTCCGCCTCGCGGGGCCGCGCGAACGCCGCCAGCGAGGCGACGCGCGTGCCGGCTTCCTCGAGGCGCTCGGGCGACACCCGCTCCTCGAGCGCGGCGATGATCCGCAACGTATCCGCCTCGTCGACGTCGTGACCGACGATCAGCGCATCCGCACCCGCCTCCACGGCGAGCACGGCAGCGTCCACCACGCCGTGCCGGGCGCTCACGCCCTTCATCTCGAGCGCGTCGGCGACGATTGCGCCGTCGAACGCGAGCTCCCGGCGGAGCAGGTCGTGCAGCACGGCGTGATCGAGGGTCGCGGCGTCGGCGTTCACCTTGATGTGCGCGGTCATGATCGACGCGACGCCGGCGGCGATCGCGGCGCGGAACGGCTCGAGCCCGGCTTCGATCGGCCCGGCCAGCGCCGGCAAGGAGAGGTGCGAGTCCTCGACCGTCGACCCGTGGCCCGGGAAGTGCTTCGCGCATGCCGCAACGCCGACGCGCTGAAAGCCGCGCACCGCCGCCGCGACGTGCCGGGCGACGAGCGACGGATCCGAGCCGAACGAGCGCACACCGATCACCGGGTTCGCAGGCACGTTCACGTCGGCGACCGGCGCGAAGTTCCAGTTGACGCCCGCCGCGGCGAGGTCGGCCGCGATCGACGCGGCGACCTCCTCCGTGAGCGCCGGCTCATCGAGCGCGCCGAGGGCAGCCGCGGAGGGGTACGAGCTGCCCTCGCGCCACTCGAGCCGGGTCACATCGCCGCCTTCTTCGTCGAGTGCGAGCAGCACGTCCTCACGCTCTGCTCTCAGCGACGCGGCGAGCGCCGGCAGGTCGTCG
>DATCJJ010000016.1:0-3240 GCA_036562845.1 Gaiellaceae bacterium
GCGACGCGCTTGCCGTCGACGAAGAACCGCACCGACGTGATCCGCTTCGTCGAGCTCGCAGCCACGACGAGTCCTGCGGTTCTGCCGACACAGGCATTCGCCGCGGGAGTGACCCACGTCAGCGCGGGACCGGAGACCGCCGTGATTCGCACGGTTCTGAACGCCGTGTTCGGGAGGACGTTGTCGCCGACCGTGTTGACGTTCTTCGACTCCTGGAAGTCGGACGCCGACAGGACGGCGCGCGTGCGGCCGTTCTTGATCGCCGCCGCCTGGCTCGGCAGCGGGAAGACCGCGATGCCGGAGAGGGGGTCGTACAGCGCGGCGCCGACGAGCACGCCGCGATACGCGATGACGAGCGACAACGGGTCGACGCCCGCCCCGGCGTCCACGGCGCGCGCCACGATCGTCGGGCGTCCTGCTGAGACACGTTTCGTCAACAGGCGAAGCGTCGGCGGCCGCAGGTCGTTCACCCAGGAGCGGAGCACGTAGCTGCCTGGCAAGCTCGTGTGCGTGAAAGGGTCGGATCCGGAATCGACCGCCACGTAGAAGCGCTGCACCTTCGGGAACGACGCCCCGGCGGAGCCGATGTCGACGCCGAAGTCGTACATCAGCTCGTTCACGTTCACCGGCGTCCCGGCATAGCCCTGGACGTCGCGCTCGTTGCGCGAGCCGAGGAACCAGGGATCGACGAGCGAGCCGGCGCTCGCGGCCTCGACCGCGACGCCGAGGTTCACGACGGGCCTGTCGATGCTCGTCACGTAGAGCGTCTCCGTTCCGGTCTCGTCCATTGTCGGTCCTGTGTAGTCGGGTGGCGGCCCGAACGGCGCGGCGGGGCAGCAGTAGGCCGAGACACTGTTCTGGCCGTTGATCGTCGCGCCGAGCTGGAACTTCCGCAGCTGCACCGGGTGCATCAGTGCGACCTGAGGCCTACCGACGAAGAACTCGTACGGAATCTTTCGCGTCAGGTCGCCGCGGCGCAACAGGATGAAGCCGTAATCCTCGCCCACCGCAGCCGCGGCGCTGCCTCTCGCGACGGCGACGAGATCGGCCTCGCCGCCGGGCGGTACGACGATTGCCGGGGCGACATCGAGGGCGGCTCCGGTCGAAGTCGCCTGCGGCGCCAGAGCGACACTCCAGGTTCCACCGCCTTCGCCCGCGTCGGTGATGCGGACGAGGAGCGCCCTGCTGTCGCTGCCACGGCTGATGTTCAGGTCCCCGAACGAGAGAGACGAAGGCTCGGTGAAGACGCGTGGCGACGCAGCGTGGGGAAGGTTCACCAGACCGCCACCTTCGAGTGTCACCGGCGCCTCCTGCGTTCGTGCCGTGTCCGCCCACGCCGGAGCCGCCGTGGAGACGAGCGCCGACTTCACCTCCTGCGCCGACCAGCCCGGATGCAGCTCCAGCAGGAGCGCCGCGGCGCCGGCGACATGCGGAGCGGACATGCTCGTGCCGTCGAAGACCGCAAACGGCGACCCCCCGGTGAATTCCTGCAGCGTCGAGGAGAGGATCTGGCCGCCCGGCGCGGAGACGTCGGGCTTCAGCAGGTGCCCGAACGCGGTCGGGCCACCCGAAGAGAAGCTCGTGATGACGCCGCTACGCCCGTTCTCGACGCGGTCGATCGCACTGCCGATCGTCACGTCGGCGGCGCTGCCGTTCTTCGCGAGATACGCGCGGAGCCGGGCACCATCGAAGTCGGTGATCATCCCGGCCGGTAGCGGCAGCTCGACGGGAATCGCGTCGGGGCCGCCGGGGCGGTTGTCGACGAGCACGAGCGCGACGGCGCCGGCCTGAGCCGCGCGGACCGCCTTCGAGAAGAACGTGCAGTGGCCGCGCGTGACGAGGGCGACGTCGCCGTCGAGCGATCCCGTCCGGAGAAACGACTTCGTCTCGTTGTTCGTGTCGTCGTCCGGACCGCAGAGCCGGCGGTCGACCGGCTTCCCGTCGGTGCCCGTCAGCGCTCCGGCGTCGACGAGGCGGTGAGCGGAGAAGGCGTAGTCGCCGGGAAAGCGGGTGCCTCCCGAGCCGGCGATCGGAATCCGCTTCACGTCCGCGGGTGCGCCGCGGGCTGTGACCGAGAGCGTCGGAGCAAACACGTGCGTGTTCGAGACGGCTGCAACGCTGATCGCCTCCGGTGCCGAGCCGGGCGAGCCGATCGTGCCCATCCCGAAGTTGTCGCGGTCGTTTCCAGCGGAGATCACCGGGACGACTCCGGCGGCGCTCACGTTGCGGATGACCTCCACCATCGCGTCGTTCGCAGGCTCCGTCTCCGGCCCGCCGCCGGAGAAGTTGATGACGTTCATCCCGTCGCGCACCGCGGATTCGAACGCCGCGGCGATCTCGGGCGTATTGGCGACATCGCCGCCGCCGGGCAGAGGAACGTTGAAGACGCGATAGTTGCCGATGTAGGCGCGTGGCGCGACACCGGTCAGGCCGCAGGTCGGTGGATGGTCGCGGCCGCCGGGCGAGCAGGTGCCCGCGTCGCCCGCAGCGATTCCTGCGACATGGGTTGCGTGGAACGACGCCTCGCGATCGATCGGCAAACGGCCCCCGGCCCCGGAATTCGGACCGGGAAACGCGCGCGCCACGATCACCTTGGGTGTCGTCCACTTGAGCCCGCCCTTGGGAAAGCCGGCGGGATACGAGTAGCCCGCCGGGTTCAAGAATGGATTGGTGCTGTCGACACCGTCGTCGACGATCCCGATCTTCAGCCCGTCGCCCTTGGCCCCCGTCGTCGTCTGCAGCTCGGTGGCGCCGATCACCGCCGTGCTCGTGTCGGTCGCAAGGTGGTAGCTCAGCGTCGGGTAGATCTTCCGGACGACGCTGAGCCGGGCGAGCGCGGGCAGCTTCGTGACCGGCAACGACACGGTGAGCCCGTCGAGGACGATCTGGAAGCGACGACCGATGCGTGCCTGCGGGATCGCGTGGAGCAGCTGTGCGGCGGCGCTGTGCTGGGCGGCGGCGATGCGGGCGAGATAGAGACGCGCGGCCCGGCTCGAGACGTCGAGCTGTTCGCGCGGGCCGGCCCGGGTGAAGCTCCGGCCGGGCGCCGTGGCGAGTGGCGCGAGCCGCAGCCCGACGATTACACGAATTCGGCCGCTGGCGTGCTGCCTGGGAATCACCAGCGATCCGACGCGGACCCGAGGCACGGTCCGGTCGCCGAAGGTGCGCTTGATGTGAAGGAACGACGCGCCGGCCGGGCCCACCGACGCGAGCGCCACCGCAACGGCAAGGAGACCCACG
>DATCJJ010000017.1:0-24316 GCA_036562845.1 Gaiellaceae bacterium
TCGGCGTGCGTGCGTGACCGGCCGCGCGGCTCGAAGCGCCATTCCCCGCTGAAGTCGCGGAAGTCGCCGCCCAGGTACTCCGAGGCGAGGCGGCGCGGCTCGTCGTAGATCTGGCGCAGCCGGTAGCGGACGGACTTCACCCGCGCGTCGACCACGTACTCGACGACCGATCCACGGCCCTCGTCGTCGCGCTCGAGCACCCGGACCTCGCGCACCGCGCGCTGCCACTCGGGCAGGCGCTCGAAGTCCGTCAGCGCGTCGAAGCAGCGCTGCGGCGGCGCCGCGATCTCGGCTGTCTGGCACTCGCCGTAGGAGGGCATGGACCCGTGACGCTGCCCGGACGGCGAGTCGCGCAATCGCGATCGGGGTACGGCCGACCTTGATGCGGACCGCGGCGACCAGCGACCTGTGGTGGAAGAACGCGGTGATCTACTGCCTCGACGTCGAGACCTTCCTCGACACGAACGGCGACGGGATCGGCGACCTGCGCGGCGTGATCGCACGGCTCGGCCACCTGTCGCGGCTGGGGGTCACGACGTTGTGGCTGAATCCCATTCACGCCAGCCCGCGGCGCGACGACGGCTACGACGTCACGGACTTCTACTCGGTACACCCCCAGATCGGGACGTTGGGTGACTTCGTCGACCTGCTGAACGAGGCGGCCAACCACGGCATCCGCGTGATGATCGACCTCGTCGTGAACCACACCTCCAACGAGCATCCGTGGTTCGTGTCGGCGCGTGGCGATCCGGCGTCGCCGTACCGGGATTGGTACGTGTGGTCGGACGCACGTCCGGACGACGTGCGCCAGGGCATCGTCTTCCCACATCACCAGGCGACGACCTGGACGCACGATCGCAAAGCCGGCGCGTGGTACTTCCATCGGTTCTACGACTTCGAACCGGATCTGAACGCGGCCAACCCCCGTGTGCGCGACGAGATCCTGCGAATCATGGGCTTCTGGCTGCAGCTCGGCGTTGCCGGCTTCCGCGTCGACGCGGTCCCGTTCGTGCTGGAGAAACCCCCGCGGGGCAGGTCGAAGCAGCAGATCCATTTCGAGTACCTGCGCGAGTTCCGCGAGCTCCTTCAGTGGCGCGTCGGCGATGCGGTTCTGCTCGGAGAGGCGAACGTCCCACCCGATCAGACCATGCCGTACTTCGCCGGCGGCGACGGGCTCCACATGATGTTCAACTTCTGGGTCAACCAACATCTGTTCCTCTCACTCGCGACGGCCGACGCCCGCCCACTCGCCAAGGCGCTGCGCGAGACCCGGAAGCTGCCGCCAACCGCACAATGGGCGCACTTCCTGCGGAACCACGACGAGCTCGATCTCGGCCGGCTCTCAGCGGCCGACCGCAACCGGGTGTTCGACGAGTTCGGCCCACAGCCGGCGATGCAGCTCTACGGACGCGGAATCCGGCGGCGGCCCGCGCCGATGCTCGGCGACGTGCGGCGACTCCAGCTCGCATACAGCGTCGTGCTCTCGCTGCCGGGGACGCCGGTGCTCCGCTACGGCGACGAGATCGGAATGGGAGACGACCTGCGGCTGAAGGAGCGCGCCGCCATCCGGACGCCGATGCAATGGTCGGCGGAGCCGAACGCCGGATTCTCCACGGCACAAACGCTTGTGCGCCCGGTCGTCGGCCGCGGCGTCTTCGCCTACGAGCACGTGAACGTCGAGCAGCAGCGTCGAGAGCCAGGCTCGCTGCTGCGTTGGACTGCGCGCATGATCCGACTGCGGAAACAATGTCCCGAGATCGGCTGGGGCGACTGGCGCATCGTCGCGACGGGAGCGCGAAGTGTGCTCGCGATCGAATACCGCTGGCGCGGCAGCACGATCATCTGCATTCACAATCTCGCCGCCGACCCTTGTGAGGCGAGCCTCCGCGTGGATGGAGAGACGCTGTCGAACCTGATCGACGAAGAGGACCTGCGGCCTGACAGGCGGGGCACGTACCGAATCCCACTCGAGCCATACGGATACCGCTGGCTGAGGTGCGGCGAGCTGAACCAGGCGCTCGCTCGGGACGTCGTCGGCTAGCTCCGCTCGCGATCGCCGCTACGGCCGCCCCGAGTGGCTGGGCGGCCGTGAGCAGCGCGATCCTCTAAAGACGGCCGCGACCGAAGAAGCCGAGAAGCACGAGAACGAGTACGACGATCAAGACGATCCAGAGAATGCTCACGTCCCCTCCTTTGGTGTTTCCTGCACAACGCCGTTGGCGCCCGCTTGGTTGCGCCCGGCGTCAGCCGTCGACCGCGAGCAGCGCCGCCACTGCGCGCAGCGCGACCCTTGTGTCCTCAACCGACGGCTCTCGTGTCGTCAGCCGCTGCACAAGCAGCCCCGGCGTCAAGAGGAGGCGTGTGAGGAGGCCGGCTGAGCGTTGCGCCAGCAGCCAGATCTCCATCGTGATCATGAGCGACACCAGTGTCACGCAGAACGGCGCCAGCGTGGCACTTGGTATGACGATGACGCGCTCGACGAGCGCAGAGACAGCGATCGTGAGAACTGCGAAGTTCGTGCCGCAACGCGGGGAAAAGCGTGTCGGTCTCGTCAGGCCGTACCAGGTGGTCACGAGCGCACGCGACTCCGCCGCAGCGATCGCGCGGTGCTCAGCGCCGTGCAACCGGAGCGTCCGGCCGCGAAACATCCAGCAGACCAACAGGATCGACATTGCGGCGAGCGCAGGCGTGCGATAGCTGGCGGGCACGCCGAACAGCAGAACCGGTGCCGCAAGCGCGGCGAGAAGAATCAGTCGTTCCTTTGTCGAGGCGGTCGCGTTCCGTCCCAGGAGCGGCACGATCGCCGACGCGAGCTTCACGAGCCCCCGAAGGAAGGGCAGCCTTGCGACCGTGCTGCGTGAACGCGGCATCGGCCGCACGTCGACGCTGGTCTCATCGGCACGGCTGAAGGACCAAAAGCGCTCGGAGACGATCGCAACGCCGTCCGGGCGCGCCATCCCGCCCAGACGGGGCAGTGACGGCGCCGCGTCTGCAGCTGCGAGCACCCTGAGAACGGTGGTGTCGTCCACGAGACGCATCCTCACCTCGAATCGGAGACTCCGCAAGACCCCATAGGATCCGCCGGATGACGCGGCGGCTGCTCCTGCTCGGCACCACCGCCGCCGTGACGATCGTCGCCGGCGTCCTCCACTACACGAGCGCCTCGGACGTTGCGGTCTTCGTCAGCGCAGGGATCGCGCTTGGGGGGCTCGCGTGGGTCGTCGGCGTCGGCACGGAGGCGATCGGCGCACACCTCGGGCCGGCGGCGACCGGCGTCCTGCAGTCGACGCTCGGGAATCTCCCTGAGCTCTTCATCGTCCTCTTCGCCCTTCACGCCGGCGAGATCGTCGTCGCGCAGACGTCGGTACTCGGCTCGCTGTTCGCGAACGGCCTGCTCGTGCTCGGCTTCGTGATCGTCGCCGGAGCGCGCGCCGCTGACGACGGCATCATGCGCTTCGGGCCGCGGCTTCCGAACGACACGGCCGTGCTCCTGCTCCTCGCCTCGTTCCTGATCGTGATCCTCGGCGTCTCCGACCGGATGGGAGACCGCGCGAGCGCACACCAGGTCGAGATCTCCGTCGTCGGCGCAATCGTGCTCCTGTTCATCTACATGACCTGGCTCGCGGACTACTTGCGCGGCGGATCCGCGAACGAGCCTGCAATCGTGGAGTCGACGCATCAGCTTCCGATCGTGCAGGCGATCGTCCTGCTCAGCGTCGCCGGCGTTGCCGCCGCGTTCGTCTCCGACTGGTTCATCGCGGCGCTCGATCCTGCGGTTCGCACGCTTGGCGTCTCAAAGGGATTCACGGGCCTCGTCATCGTCGGCATCGCGGGGAACGCGGTCGAGAATGTCGTCGGCATCACGCTCGCGGCGAAAGGTCACTCCGATCTCGCCGTGTCCGTCGTGAAGAACTCGGTGACGCAGATCGCGACGTTCCTCTTCCCTGCCCTCGTCCTCTTGTCGCTGTTCTTCACGACGCGGCTGACATTCGTGATCAATCCGGTCTTGGCCGCCGCGATCGCAGGTATGGCCATCTCCGTCTGGATGATCACGGGGGACGGACGCGCACCTGCCTTCGAGGGCTGGGCGCTCGCAGGCTTCTACGTCATCCTCGCCACCGTCGTGTGGTTCGAATAGCGGATGCTCGCCGCCCTCGGGGTCGCCGCGTCGCTTCTCTTCCTGACTCCACAGCAGAAGGCAGAGATGCTCGTCGTGACGTCGGTGCGGCCCGGCGTCTTCACCGGCGCGGCGCACATCACCTTCGCCGATCAGGAAGGCGGCCAGGTTCGCGCCGTTCGCGCCGCGCCGGCCGCGTCCTCGTACCGGACGGTCGCAGCCGCCCGCGCCGGTGGTCGCGAGACCGCGCTGGCGCTACGGCAGGCCGGTGTCGACGTCGACTTCGCGCCGGTCTTCGACACTGCCGACGGGCCGCTCGGCTCGCGGCAGTTCGCGCGGCCCGAGCTCGCGGACGCGTTCGCGCGAGGCCTCGGCCGACGCGCATGCGCCAAGCATTTCCCCGGCCTCGGCTCAGCCGCGATCTCCACCGACGAGCGGCCGCACGTCGACGCGCGCATCCGGCCGCGTGACCTCGCGCCGTACCGCGCAGCGATTCACGCCGGCCTCAAATGCGTGATGGTGAGCAACGCGTTCTACGGAGGCGCCCGCTACCGCGCGACACTCGAGCCCTCGACGTACCGGCTCCTGCGCCGTCTCGGCTTCGACGGAATCGCGGTCACGGACTCGCTCTCACTCGTGCGCGCAGCACCCGTCGAGCGCTGGGCGCCGCAGGCGATCCGAGCCGGCGCGGACATCGTACTCTTCACGAGCCCGGCGCACGCGCGGCGAGCCGTGCGCGCGCTGCTGCGGCTTGCCCGTCGCGGCGAGCTCGACGAGCACGTGCGCCGCGTGCTTCGGTTCCGCAGCCTGCTGCCTCGTAAGTAGTCTCGACTCATGACAGCTCCCGCCCATGCGTCTTTGTCCAGCTGGCAGCTCGAGACGCTTGCCAAGCTCGGAGAGGAGCGCACGGCCGGCGTCGGCGACATCCTCTTCAAGGTCGGAGATGCGACGTACCCATTCGTCGCGATCCAGGAGGGCGAGGTCGCGATCCTCGACGCGGCCGGCACCGAGATCGTGCGGCACGGCGCGTCGAACTTTCTCGGCGAGCTGAACTTGCTCTCAGGCCAGACCGTTTTCCTGACCGCGGTCGTGACGGAGCCGCTCCGCTATATCGCCGTCGAGCGCGACGAGCTCCGCGCACTGCTCCTCGAGGACGGGCCGCTGAGCGACCTCGTGCTGTCGACCTTCATCGCTCGGCGTGAGGCGCTCCAGCGCGTGCAGGGCATCGGCATCGAGATCGTCGGGCCTCACTCCTCGGATGCGACGATGCGCATGCTCGACTTCGCGCGCGCCAACCGGCTGGTGTACACGTGGGAGAACGCCCCACCGCCGGACGACGCCGAGGCACCGCTCGTGCGTCTGCCGGGCGGCCCGGAGCTGCAACAGCCGTCGACCGGGCAGGTCCTGCGCGCACTCGGGATCGGCCGCGAGCTGGCACCGCACGAAGAAGTCGATCTGCTCGTCGTCGGCGGTGGACCTGCCGGGCTCGGCGCGGCGGTCTACGGCGCATCGGAGGGGCTCGACACTCTCGTCGTCGAGGCGACCGCGCTCGGCGGCCAGGCCGGGTCGTCGCGGCGGATCGAGAACTACCTCGGCTTCCCCGCGGGGATCAGCGGCACCGAGCTCGCGAGTCGCGCCGTCGCCCAGGCCCGTAAGTTCGGCGCGCGTCCTGCAACTCCGTATCGTGCAATCGCGCTGGAGCCGGGGGACGGGCAACACATCGTGCACCTGGAGGAAGGCCACGAGATCGCTGCGCGAGCCGTGCTGCTCGCGACCGGTGCCGAGTACCGGCGCCTCGCGTGCGACGACCTCGCGGAGTACGAGGGTGTCAGTGTCTTTTACGCCGCTGGACCGCCGGAGGCGCAGCAATGCGGCGCCTCACGCGTCGCGGTCGTCGGCGGCGGCAACTCGGCGGGCCAAGCGGCGGTCTGGCTCGCGCGAGGCGGCGCACTCGTCACGCTTCTGCACCGGCGCGGGGACCTGCACGAGACGATGTCGGACTATCTGATTCGCGAGCTCGACCGCTACGGCGTCGCTGTCCGCGACCGCAGCGAGATCGGGAGGCTTCATGGAACCGGCGGCCAGCTCGAGGCCGTGACGCTCAAATCCGGCGAGCGCCTGCCGTTCTCGTTTCTCTTCTTCTTCCTCGGCGCAAAGCCGTGCACCGCGTGGCTCGACGACACGGTCGCCTGCGACGCCGACGGCTTCGTGCTCACCGGCGATGCCGCCGGTGCGGAGTACCTCCTCGAGACGAGCGTGCCCGGCATCTTCGCGGCCGGCGACGTGCGCTCCGGATCGACGAAGCGGTGCGCGGCCGCAGTCGGCGAAGGCGCAATGGTCGTCCAGTTCGTCCATGCGCACCTCGCTCCGCGGACGGCGGTCGTGTGATGAGCGACCCTGCGTGCACGCACCTCGGCGACGTCGAGGTGCTCGAGCTACCCGCCGAGGTCGACGGCTGCGAGGACTGTCTGCGCGAGGGCGGCAAGTGGCTCCATCTGCGTATCTGCCTCACCTGCGGCCACGTCGGCTGTTGCGACAACTCGCCCGGCCGCCACGCGACCGCGCACCATCACGAGACGACGCATCCGATCATCCGCTCGCTCGAGCCGGGCGAGGACTGGAGCTGGTGCTACGTGGACGAGGTCGCGATGCTGCTCGACGAGGTTCACGGCACGACGCGGATCCCGCGCTCGCCGCTCTTGTCCGACTAGGCCGCCCGTTGACATCAGGCCGACCGGGTGGGATCGTCAAGCAGTCGTCACCCGGTCCGGAGCTGATGGTGTTCTACGGGCTCAAGCAACTCCGCGCGATCTTCCTCATCGGCGGGATGTGCGTCTTTGCCGGCGCGAACGCCTGGTTCTTCGTGCAGATCTGGGAGGCGGGGCAAACGCCGCCCGACCTCAGCGGACAGGCGGTGTACGGAGCGTCGGCCGTCGGCGGAGTGCTGGGGACGTTCTTCGCCGCTGTGCTCGGGCTCCAGCAGTTTTCGAACGAGCCGAGCCCGCAGCTGGGAGCGACACTGCTCCGCGATGTCTACGGAGGACTCTGGCTTGCGAGGCTCGCAATCTGGCTGTACGCAGCCGTCGGCGCCGGTGCGCTGATCACCGTGTTCTTCAATCAGGCTCAGTCGCCGCAGTCGATCAAAGCGCTCGCATCAGTGTTCGCAGGCTTCGCGCTCGCCATCTTCATCGCCGCCTTCAGCCCGTCGACTCGCACGACGTCTGATGTGCCCGAGGCTCCCGCCGCCGCGCCCGACTCCTGACCGCGGCTGCTAGCGTGAACGGCATGACAGAGCGTGCATGGCTTTCGCGTTGGCCGCACGTCGCGGTGCACCCGCAGCCGCCGCTCGTCCGCGTCCCGGCGTAGGCGTTCTCGGCGTTCGTCGCTGAGGACGCCGTCCCGAGCTCAGCCGAAGACGCACAGAGTTAAAGGAGAACGCGATGAGCAAGACCCAGCTGCCCACTCAGGCGGCGGACTTTCCTCGCTGGTACGGCGAGGTCGTTCGCCGCGCCGACCTCGCGGAGCACTCGCTCGTCCGCGGCGCGATGGTGATCAAGCCTCGCGGCTACGCCATTTGGGAGACGATCCAGCGCGCGCTCGACGACCGCATCAAGGCGACCGGGCACAAGAACCTCTACTTCCCGCTGCTCGTCCCGATGTCGGTGCTCGAGCAGGAGCGCGATCTCGTCGAGGGCTTCGCACCCGAGGTCGCCGTCGTGACGCATGCAGGCGGCGATGAGCTCGAGGAGCCTCTGGCGATCCGGCCGACGTCGGAGGCGGTGATCTGGGCCACCTACGCGAAGTGGATTCAGTCCTACCGCGACCTCCCGCTCCTCTACAACCAGTGGGCGAACATCGTCCGCTGGGAGCTGCGGCCGCGGCTGTTCCTCCGCACGACCGAGTTCCTCTGGCAGGAGGGGCACACCGCGCACGAGACGGAGCGCGAGGCGGTCGCGGAGGCGCTGACGATCCTCCACGAGGTGTACGCGGACGTCGTCGAGAACGTGATGGCGGTTCCTGTCTTGCGCGGGCGCAAGAGCGCCGGCGAGCGTTTCCCGGGAGCGGTCGAGACGTTCACGCTCGAAGCGTTGATGCGAGACGGGAAGGCGCTCCAGGCGGCGACATCGCATTACCTCGGCGACGGGTTCGCGCGGACGTACGGCGTGCGCTACACGGCGCGGTCCGGTGTCGAGGAATATCCGTTCGCGACGTCCTGGGGGATCACGACCCGCCTCGTCGGCGCGCTGATCATGGCGCACGGCGATGACCGCGGTCTGCGTCTCCCTCCCGCGGTCGCACCCGACTGCGTCGTCGTCGTCCCGATCTACACAGAGGACAATCGTGCGGAGATTCTCGAAGCCGCGGACAGGATCGTAAAGCGGCTCAGGAGTACCGGCATCCGCGTGACGCTTGACGACCGCGACGCGCGGCCGGGCTTCAAGTTCGCGGACTGGGAGCTGAAAGGAGCGCCGCTTCGCCTCGATGTCGGCAAACGCGACCTCGACGGCGGGACGGTCACCCTCGTCCGCCGCGACACGCTCGCGTCGGAGCAGGCGAGCCTCGACCGGATCGAACAGACAATCGAGGGACGGCTCGCTGCAATCCAGACGGAGCTCTTCGCGCAGGCGACGCAGCGGCGCGCAGCGCAGACGTTCGCGCCCGCGACGCTCGCCGAGCTGGAGGACATCCTGCAGGCGGCGTCAGGCTTCGCGACCGCGCCGTGGTGCGGCTCGAGCGAGTGCGAGGCACGCGTCAAGGAGGCGACTGCCGCGACCATCCGCGTCCTCGCGCTCGAGGCCGAGCACGTCGACGCGGCGTGCATCGTCTGCGGCGCTCCCGCGGCCGAGCAGGCGACATGGGCCCAGGCGTACTAAGTGACGCGCAGGAGCCGCGCGCAGGCCGACCCGGCCGCCTACGGTGCGGGATGCTCGCCTGGTAACGGCGCGCATACGCTTCGACGGTGAGTCAGAAGCGAATCGGCATCGTCGGCGCGGGCATCCTCGGTCTTGCCGTCGCCCGGCGGCTTGCGGAGCTCGAGCCGGACGCAACCGTGACCGTGCTCGAGAAGGAGCAGGACATCGCGCTGCACCAGACGGGGCGGAACAGCGGCGTCGTCCACGCGGGCATCTACTACGCACCCGGCTCGCTGAAGGCGACACTCTGCCGGCGCGGCGTCGAGCTCTTGCGTGCGTACTGCGACGACCGCGACATTCCCGTCGAACCGTGCGGCAAGCTCGTCGTCGCGCTCGACGAGTCGGAGCTCGGTCGCCTCCGCGAGCTCGAACGGCGCTCGAAGGAAAACGGCGTCCCGGAGATGCGCTGGCTCGAGCGCGATGAGCTGCGCGACGTCGAGCCGCATGCGGCAGGCATCGCAGGACTGCACTCGCCCACGACGTCGATCACCGACTATCGGCTGATCTCGCGCGCGTTCGCCGATGACGTTCGCGCCAGCGGCGGCACCCTTCTCTTCGGCGCCGAGGCTCGGACGATCACGACAACGACGACCACAGCGCGGGTGTCCACGGCCGACGAGACCTTCGAGTTCGACCTGCTCGTCATCTGCGCCGGGCTTCAGTCGGACCGAGTCGCGCGTCTCGCCGGGGACGAGCGCGAGCCCACGATCGTCCCGTTCCGGGGCGAGTACTACCGCCTGAAGCCGGAGCGCGAGGCTCTGATCCGCGGACTTCTCTATCCCGTTCCGGATCCCGCCTACCCGTTCCTCGGCGTGCATTTCACGCGCCGCGTGCACGGCGGCGTCGACGTCGGGCCGAACGCAGTGCTCGCGCTTGCGCGCGAGGGTTACCGTCGCCGAGACGTCCGTGTGCGCGACGTCGCGGAGACACTTCGACTGCGTGGATTCCGCGCGCTTGCCCGCAAGCACTGGCGGATGGGCGTGCGCGAGTTGCGCGGCTCACTCAGCAAGCGTGCGTTCGCAGCTGAAGCCGCGCGCTACGTCCCCGAGGTCGGCGCCGACGATCTCGTCCCGGCGCCCGCAGGCGTGCGTGCACAGGCACTCGATTCGGACGGGTCGCTCCTCGACGACTTCCGCATCCATCGCGTGGGCTGCGTCACGGCCGTGCGGAACGCGCCCTCGCCCGGCGCGACGTCGAGCATGGCGATCGCCGAGCACATCGCGGCCGCGGCACTGTCATAGGGGCTCGGAGAGTGGACGCTCGCGCCCACTCTCCGAAACTCGAACGGGAGGCGTTTACTTCCCGACGGTGAGGATCGGCGCGTTCAAGACGATGTGCGCATCGGTCATCGTCAGCTTCCCCTCTTTCGCGAGCTTGTCGATCTGGTCGTCCTGGCCGAGCAGCACCGGCTTGACGCCCGGCTTCCAAGTCACCCAGACCTCGTCCCACAACGGGTTGTAGTCCGACTCGCCCGGCTCTGACCCGAACACGGTGAGCTGGCCCTTGGCGGCGCGCCCCTTGACAAAGTACTGCTCGGGAAGTCCCTTGACGGCCTTGAGCCCGGCCGAGTAGTTGACGTGCAGCGCCCTCGCCTGCGACTTCACCGACACATCGGTGATCAGATACGTGTCGATGTGATGGTCGTAGTAGCCCTTGTACACGGGTTGCGTCGTCATCGACGGGGTGCCGATGTTCGGCAGCCCGCCGCCGGTCGCAGCAACGGCGGTTGCCGCCGCGATCGCCGCGACCGCAAGAGAAACGGGGATTGTCAGGCGCACAGTCCCCTCCTTTCAGTTGTACTAAGAGGGGGTACGAGCACGAGTGCAGCCCGGATTGATCCAACCGGTCGTTCTCCGCAACGGCGGCGCCGTCGACGATCCGCTCGCGGTTGCCCTCGGCTTCGCAGAGGCGGGCTACGCGTATGACTTGAGCGTCGTATCGCCACCCGCGAGATTCGGGGAGCCGGATCTCCGGCTTGCGAATCGCGGCGGTGCGCGAATCTCAGCCGCACAGATCTCGGCGATCCTCGAGCGGCGCCGCGCGATCGAGCGCGCCCTGCGAGCGATCGCTCCGGATGCGTCGCTGGCCGGAAGCGCTGTGCCGTGGCTCCCACTCGAGCAGCTCTTTACGCAGTTCGCGGATCTTCACGGTGTCGGCTTCGCGAAGATGACCAAGGCGCTGCACAAGAAGCGGCCGGCGCTGATCCCGATGCTCGACAGCGTCGTCCAGCGCTATCTGGTCGAAGACGATCTCGGCAAACGTGCGTCGTTCGGTGAACGTGCCGTCGCGTTCGTCCGCGGATACAAGCGCGACCTCGACCGCAATCGCGCGGCCGTGCGCGCGGTGCAACGGGAGCTCGCGAAACGCGGCCACGTCCTGAGCGAGGTGCGCATCCTCGATGCGGTCATCTGGTCGGCGGCTGTCGATTTCTCGCATCCCCGTTCGTCGTCTTGATGATCGGCCGGATTCACCGGCCGCGAACGAAGTGAGGACGCGATGGCTCACCCCGTTGTTCATGCGGAGATCCGTTCGACGGATCCGGACGCGACACGTGCGTTCTTCTCCGAGCTGTTCGGCTGGACGTATTCGGACGGTGCGTTCCCCGGCTACACGTTCGTCGACACCGGCGTCGAAGGCGCGCTGCCGACGGCGATCAGTCCGCTGCAGGGGGCGTCTGATGCAGTGCTGTTCTTCGTCGGCGTCGACGACGTCGGAGCGGCGCTCACACAGGCAGAGTCTCTCGGCGGCCGGGTCGTTCAACCTGTGCAGAACGTTCCAGGCGTGACATTCGGAGTGCTCGCCGATCCGCAGGGACACCTCGTCGGCATCGCTGCGACGACAAGCGCTTAGGTGGTTGAGCGTGAAACCACAGCACGCGTTGCCGGTTTCGACAAGACTCTGAACTGACGAACCGAAGGCGCGCCGGAGTCGACGACCACGAGGCCTTCTCTCCGACTACCTGCCGCCCGCGGGGTGTCAGGACGTCTCGTACGAGCTCCGCCCCGGCGCGCCCGACCCTTAGGTGACATTCGCCACGAGTTATAGGCCGTTCGGCCTATTGCGAAGCGATGCTGAGGCGTGAGAGGCTCGCCCTTCCACCGCGGGCGGTGCGGGAGAGAAGGGGTTAGTTGGCCACGATGTACGGGACAGTGGCTGCGGCACAACCGTTGGGCCTAACGGCGCTGCGCTCGAGACCTATTCGGTATTGGTGGACCGGCATCGGGCTCGCGGCACTCGTGTTCCTGTATGTCGGGCCGATCGCCGCGGCACTGCGACAGCCGTCGATGCCCGCGCGCTCGTATGCACTGCCGACGTTGACGCTGCCGTCACCGGCACTCCCGCTGTTGAAGGTTCCGACGCTGCATGCGCCTCCGCCGTTGCCGCGGCTCGTTCATCAGCCGGCGCCGACGGCGACGCGCGTCGTATCGACCGCGCCGGTGCAACACCACACGAAGAGCGCGCGCCACGTACCGGTCGTGAGCGACAACCACTCGCAGGTCGCAACATCACCGGCGAAGACATCGACGCCGGCGAAGGATGCATTCGCGAACGCGCCGGTCGTCAGCGACAACGTCGGTATACCCGTCGCGCTTCCAACAACGGCGAGCGCACCTCCGACGACGACGCCGCCGACCGACACGCAGCAGCCGACGACGGATCCCACGAGCACGCCTCCTGCATCGACGCCGTCCGACTCCTCGGAGGCTGACTCGGGCATGAACTGGTTCTCCGTCAACGACGATCAGAGCTCCACTACACCGAGCGACACAACGCCGACCGATACGACAGCGACGACGACGACGACCGATGCGACGACGACCGCGCCGACTGAAACGACGGCTCCCGCAGCGGCCGAGCCGACGCCGCAGGCCTGGACGATCGCCCTCCCCGACGGCGGTACGCACACCGTCGCTGTGAGCATCGACGGTGCGAAGCTCGTCGTCACCGTCGACGGCGTCGCGGAGTCGAGAGCGCTCGACGCGGTGTCGCGCCTCGACCTGACCGGCGGCAGCGGCGACGACACGTTCAAGGTCGACGCAGCGCAGCTCCCGGTCACAATCGACGGCGGCTCCGGCGACAACACCTACAAGCTCAACGACGGCTTCGGCAACGTCACCGTCACGGGGGGCGACGCCGACACCATCGACTTCTCCGGGAACACGGGAACGATCGGCCACCCGGACGGCGCGACGTTCACGAGCAGCAGCGGCGGCACCCTGACCCTGAACGGAGACAAGGCGCCGTCGCACATCGATCTCACCCTGACCGACCCGACGTCGTTTACAAGCGGCGTCGCCGGCGCGATCGGGGCCGTCTCGGACGCCGTCCAGAGCGCCGACGCATCCGCTCCGGAGCTCTCGGGCACGCTGCCGCTCGTCGATCCCGCCGCGGGGGCGAGCGTGAGCCAGATCGTCGGGCTCGACGCGGCGTTCCAGAGCCTGAAGACGGCCGTCACGGCGGCGCTCGCGTCGAGCACGCCCGCGACGGTCTCGGCCGTCATCACGTCGCTCAACGCGATCATCACGTCGCTTCCGAGCGCACTCGCCGACCTCGCGATCTCGTCCGCATGGGGCGGGTCGAACGGCGCGCTCATTGTGTACATGCACCTCTTCCAGCGAGGGCGCGATCCAACGACGTGCGCCCAAGGGTCGAACTGCATTCACACCTCGTTACCGGTCGCGCTCGCGGCTGCGGGGGTGATCGACGTCGTCGCGTCCGTCTCCGTCGACCTTGCAGCCGGCGTCGACCTCGGATCCTCTGCCACGGCCGTCGCGCCCGGCGGGACAGTTGTCGTCGCGGTCAGCGAATCGACCCCGGAGTTCGAGTCAGCCGGCCCGGTCGCGGTTGCCGGGACGGTCCAGATCGCCTTCGCCGGGCTCGAGGCCGGCGAGCAGACGGTCGTCTCCTCGGCCGCGCCGGCTCCGATCGCGCTTTCCGGTGCGGGAGGGACACTGACGCTCTCATTCGCGTCGGGCAAGCTCTTCGGCGGCGGTCCGGTGACGACCTCGTTCACCGCCGCCGCGACGCAGGACACGGTGACGCAGCCTGCGCCGGCCGCGGCGGCGGATCCCGCTGCCGCGGCCACCGGTGCGAGCAGCCCCGGTTCCGTGTCCGCGTCCGCACCGTCGCTCGCAGCTCCGGCAGCGCCGGGCGTGAGTGAGCCGGCCGCCGCCGCGAGCCTCTCGGCGCCTTCCGGAACCACGATCACGACGGCCGGCCCCGAGACAACCACCTCCACGAGCTCGAGCGGCACGCCGTCGGTGACCGCGCCCACGTCGAGCACGCCCGCCGGCGTGACCTCGACAACGAGCGGAAGCTCCACGACGTCCGCCACGGCGCAGACGCCGACAAGCGCCACCGGCGCGCTCCCCACCGGTGCATCCGGCTCATCGACCGGCGAATCGAGCGCGTCCGGGACAACGACCACGAGCTCGACGAGCGGCTCCGGCGCCACGACGGCGCCGACGAGCGCCGACCTCGCTGCTCCCGACCCGAACGCAAACACGGCTAGCGGCCTCTCGCCCCCGGCGCCGGCTCCCTGGACGATCGTCCTCTCGGACAACGCCCATACGATCGCGGTCGACGCCGCCGCGACTGACATCACCGTCACCGTCGACGGCGTCACGACCAGCCGCCCGCTCGCAAACGTCACGAGCCTTTCGATCACGAGCGGCGCCGGCAACGACTCCTTCTCCATCGGCGCAATCTCGCTCCCGGTCTCCTTCGAGGGCGGCGCAGGCACCGACACGCTCACCGGCCCGGCCGCCGACAGCACGTGGGCGGTCACCGGCGCAGGCGCCGGCACGGTCGGCAGCGTCTCGTTCGCGGGCTTCGAGAACCTCACCGGCGCCGCCAATACCGACGACACGTTCGACTTCGCCGCAGGCGGCTCGATCAGCGGAACGGTCGACGGCGGCGACGGCGGGTACGACACGATCGCGCTCGAGGGAACCGGCACCGGCTCGCTGACGGCGACTGCGATCGACGGACACTCGGGAACGCTCGACCTCAACGGGACGACGATCCACTACGCCGGGCTCGAGCCCGTCCTCGTGCAGGACGTGCCCAACGTCCAGGTCAAGGGGACGATCCTGGACGACGTCCTGACCGTCGCACCCGACGGCAGCGGGAACATCGTCGTGTCGTCGACGACTTCGACGATCGAAAGCGTCCATTTCACGATTTCCGGCGTGCAGTCGCTGAAGATCGACGGCGACGCCGGCAACGACACGGTCAACATCACCGGCGACCTTCTGCTCCCCGGCGCGAACGTCGAGATCGACGCCGAGACGATCGAGGTCAAGAACGGCGTCACGGTCGACACGAGCAAGCCGGCCGGTACGGCGGGCTCGATCACGCTGAACGGCACGACGATCTCGGTCGACGACAGCTCGAAGCTCCTCGCAACCGGTAGCACGGCCGGCGCGATCACGATCGCCGCTGTGGACCAGGTAAACCTCGCGGCGTCGATTGCCGCCGGCTTCAGCCCGATCGTCGGAATCGTCAAGAACGCCAAGATCACGATCGGCAGCGCGACGATCACCGGCGGCGACGTCTCGATCACGGCCTCGGGGATCACGCAGACCGCCTGGCAGGACCCGGGCACCTACTGGAACCAGATCACGCCGCAGCTCCTGAGCGCGCTCCAGAGCCTGCCGGAGCTTGCGCTCAGCCTTGGCTCGCCTCTCACCGGTCAGGTGAAGGTCGAGGACGCGATCTCGGACGTCGAGGTGACGGGCGCGCACATCACGAGCTCCGGCGCGGTCACGATCACCGCGGACAGCGAGTCGACTGCGACATTCACGATCGTCGGCGTCAACACGATCGACAGCGGGCTCGCGACGCCGGTCATCCTCTCGCTCGGTCTCGGGATCGCCTACTCGTCCGCGACCGTGCATCTCGCAGGTTCGACCTCGATCGACGCCGCCGGCAACGTGTCGATTGGGACGACGGGCTCGACTGACTCGACGGTGACAGCCAAGACCGCGGCGAACGCCCGCCAGTTCACGGACTCGGGGAACGCGACGCAGAACCACGTCGACTGGGGTCTCTCCGTTGCTGTCCTCGTGACGACGCAGATCATCCACACGAACATCGACCAGAACGTCACCGTGACCTCGAGTCACGGGAACATCTCCGTCACGGCGCTCGGCGGCGGCGTGGACGGTGTGAAGACCGGCGGCACGACCCAGTCCGGCGGCACCTCTTCGGCAGCGGCCGAGTCCACGGTCTTCAACGACGGCACCGGCGGAGCCGCAATCGCCGTCAACGTCTCGAACATCGATGTTCGCGCGCAGGTCGACGGGAAGCTCACTGCACTGAATCCGTCCAACGACGCGGCGCAGCCCACGCAGAACGCGGTCGACGTCGCCGGCGACACGATCACCGTCTTCGTCCCGTCGGGCAACGCGTTCTCGCGCGGTTCGACGCTCCTGTACCACACACCGTCGAGCGGCCCCGGCATCGGTGGGCTCATCGACGGCACCGTGTACACCGTCCTCGAAGTCACGACGCTTCCGAGCACGCCGGACACCCCGGACGGCGACATCATCCAGCAGCTCACCCTCTCGAAGGGCCTGAGCATCGCGCTCGACGCCACGCAGACGAACCCGGCCTCGCAGCAGACGCTCTCGACGCTCGGGCTCGTGACCTTCCTGCCGACGGCGGTCTCCGAGGACTCCTCGACGCACCACCTGCAGATCTCAGGCCTCGGCCTCACCGACGGCGAGGTCGTCACCTATCGCGGGCCGAGCACGTCGATCACGCTCGACGTCACGAACGGGACCTTCACCGCGAACTCGCTCACGCTCGCAGCCGGTGCCGACCGCTGGACGCTCCAGCCGATCTTCGTCGGCGAGCAGGTGAAGTTCGTCGGCGGCAGCAACGACGGGAAGGTCGTCACCGTCCAGAGCATCACCGACACGACGCTGACGTTCGTCGAGAGCACCCTCACGGCAGCGACGGATGCGAGCTTCCAGGTCGTGACGCAACCGACGGCGCCTGCGGTCGTCGGTGGGTTGATCGCGGGGAACGACTACACCGTCTCGATCGTCGGCGGTCTCGCCGAGTTCATCGACTCGAGCAACAACGCCGTGCTGTACGACTCGACCGCTCAGGGCGGCGTCGGCGTCCAGGGCTTCTCGTTCATCAAGGACACGGTCAGCTTCAGCCCCTCGACGGCAGTGGACGGCGCCGAGGACACGATCAACATCCCGAGCCACGGCCTGCACACCGGCGACCTCGTCCTGTACCGCACCGACCCGACGAAGACCACCTCGCTCAAGATCTACGGCGTCTGCGGCACGTGCGCCGACCCGACGACCCCGTTCTTGCTCGCGACGATCATCGAGCCCGACGCGCCGATTGCGGGACTGCAGGATCAGCTCCTCTACTACGTCGTGCGCGTCGACGACGACCACATTCGGCTCGTCGCAAGCCCGCTTGCGGCCGTGAATGCGTCACCGGTCGACCTCACGTCGAACGGCTCGGCGTCGTTCGGAGCGTCCGCCGGCATCACGATCAACGCCGCGGCAACTCCGTCGGACAGCGCGAGCGCGGGCGTCGCGCTGAGCGACCAGGAGCAGCCGTGGAGCGACCTCGTCCTTCAGGGACTGCAAGGAAACCCGGCGGCGCTCTTCAGCTCGGCCTCGAACGCGAAGAGCCTCTTCACCTCGCTGCTCGACGTCTTCAAGAGCAAGTTCGGCTTCGTCGAGCAGGCGGCCCAGGAAGCGGAGAAGAAGGGCGCAGGCATCCTCGACGCCGCGAAGTCGCTGACGCAGCCCACGGAGGACGAGTTGCCGCTCGACCTCGCGGCCACCGTCGCAGTCAACGTCGGTCACCACACGGTGGAGGCGATCGTCGGTGCAACGGCGGTCCTCATTTCGGGCTCGAACATCGTCGTGAGCGCGACACTCGAGGAGCACCAGAACATGGCGTCGGACGCCGAGGCGACGCGCAACGCCGGCGCCCTCGACGACAACTCGGTCACACTCGATAACGTCGAGAACCGTCAGGACGTCGAGATCTCCGGCGCGTTCGCGGTCGGCGTCTTCACGAATATCGCGCACGCGTATGTCCTGGGCGGCGCCACACTCGATGCCGCCGGCGCCGTTCAGGTCGGGTCAGAGGTCAAGTACCCGTTCCTCGCCGACGCGACCAAAGGTGAGCCCATGAACCTCGCCGTCAGCCTGAAGAACTCGGGACTGAACGGCTTCGGGGCGCTCACCGACGGGACCCTCGGCCTTGCCAGCAACCTCTTCAATACGTGGACGCTCTCGCTGGCGGGCGACCCGTCGACGTTCAGCGGCGACATCTTCGTCCTCGGTGTCTCCGTCGCCGTCGACGTCTTCACGAACGAGTCGAAGGCGATCATCGGGAGCGGCGCGAAGGTCAACCAGTGCACGAACTTCTCGACTGCGCAGTGCAACGCGTTCAGGCAGGGCGGCCAGTCCGTTTCCGTGACTGCCGACACGACCGTGCAGACGGTCGACGTCTCGCTGATCGCCGCGCTCAACCTCAAGCTCGGCACGCTGCTCGAGAGTGCCAGCGAGCTCGGCGAGCTGATCAAGAAGCCGGCCTCTCTGTTCAAGCAATTCGTGAATCCGTTCGGCATCTCCGGCAAGCGCGGCATCGGCGCGGCGGTCATGGTCGCGACCCAGAACAACACGACCATCGCCGAGGTGCAGAGCGGCGCCCTCGTCTTCACGGGTACCGGTCTCGACCTCGAGTCGACGCAGAACGTCTTCCACGTCACGATCGGCTTCACCGGTGAGCAGTCGTCCGACTGGGGGCTGACCGCGACCGTCCTCGTCGCGGTCTTCGACACGACGACGCAGGCTGACATCGGGACGAGCGTGACGATCACAGGCGGGCCGGTCACGGTGCACGCTGCCGACACGCTCGAGAGCGACACCTTCGCGGGCGGCATCTCACGCACCGGCCAGGTCGGCGTCGGCATCGCCGTGGGCGTCAACGTCGTGACGCGCGTCACGCGTGCGTTCATCGGCCGGCTCGACCCGGCGCACGACGCCGCGCCCAATACGCTCGGCTCGATCAACGTCTCCGGGCAGGTGCAGGTTCAGGCGGAGACAAAGGGCAGCACGCTTGCCATCACGATCGGCGGCGCGATCAAGGACACGCCGCGCACCGAGTCCACATCCGGCAACAACAAGCTGAAGCAGCCGCCGCCGCCGCCGGCCAACTCGAATGACATCACGGGAGTCTTCGGGATCTCGGTCGCCGTCAACGTGTATCCGACGCTGACGACCGACGCACACGTCGACTCGACGACCCTGACCGCGGACAGCATCTCGATCACGTCGAGCGCGAGCCCGACCGTGCGGGCTGTCGTCATCGCAGCCGCCTTCTCTCTCAGCAAGCCCGACACGAACAAGTCGAGCAACATCGGCTCATTCAGCATCGACCTGACGCTCGCAGGCGCGGTCGGCGTGAACTTCGTCACGAGCTCGACGACGGCGACGGTGACGAATTCGTCGCTCACAACCAAGTCGGGCGACGCGGCCGTTGGCGCGACCGACAACACGTCGTATGCGATCGATGCAGGAGGTGTCGCGATCGCGATCAGCCTGCAGGGCCGTCGCGGGAGCCTTTCGCTCGCAGTTGGGATTTCGGTCGGGATCAACACGGTCAATGCGAGCACGCTCGCGCGGGTCACCGGGTCCACCATCAATTCCGCAGGCAGTGTCCTCGTCACGGCCGACTCGACGATCTCGGTCGAAGCGGTCACGATCGCCGCCGCGATCACCGCCGGCAGCGGCGATGACACGCAGACGCCGGAGAAGGGCACGTTCACGATCAGCGGCGCGGGCGCCGGCTCCGGCAACTCGATCACGAACACCGTCGAGGCCTCGATCACGAACGCGACGAAGACCGGCAGCTTCGGGATCATCGCCGGCAAGGGCGTCGAAGTCCGGGCGACCGACACCTCGACGATTACCGCCGACGCCGGCGGCTTCGCGATCTCGCTGATCCTCAGCACGAGCGGGAAGTTCTTCAGCGTCTCGATCGGCCTCGCTGCCGCACAGAACACGATCACGAACAGCGTCGACGCGTTCATCACAGGATCGACGGTGAAGGCGTCCGGCAAGCTCGCCGCGCCATTCGACACCGACGGCGTGCGCGTCGAGGCAGTCGGGACGCCGACGATCAAGGCGCTGACCATCGCGGGTGCGCTCGCTGCGAACGCCACCGGCACCGGGGCGGGCTCCGGCAACTTCGTCACCGAGAACGCCCGTGGCGGCGTCCACGGGTCGGCCGTGCGCGCCGACGGGGGCGCACTCCGCGTGCTCGGGACGATGGCCACGCAGAACGGGATGGCCACGATCACCGCCGACGCAGGCGGCGTCTCGATTGCACTCGAACTCGCGGAGAACCCGGGCTTCTCGGACTTCGACGCGAACCTCGCGGTCGGCGTCGGCCTCGCGATCAACACGATCAAGGGTGAGGTGTCTGCGAAGGTCGACTCCGCGTCTGATCTTCAAGCCTCCGGCAACGTCGAGGTCGCGGCGACCTCGACCGTAGGGATCACGGCTCTGACGTTCGGCGTTGCCGTCGAGATCGCAAAGCCGAGCGGCGGCCAGAGCACGGGAATCGATCTCTCGCTCGCCGGTGCCGGCTCGTACAACGCAATCCTCGGGCGCCTCGTGCACGCCGGCATCGAGGGTTCGTCCGCGCAGTCGACCGGCGGCACGGTCAGCGTCACCGCGACTGACCACTCGACGATCAAGGCCGACGGTGCGGGAATCGGCGTCGCGATCCTTCTCGGCGACAAGAGCGGCCTCCAGGCCACGGTCGGCATCGGTGTCGCGATCAACCAGATCGGCGGCGACAACGCCGAGCACGGAACGATCGAGGCGATCGTCAACGGCTCGCAAGTCACCGCGTCGACCGGCGTAACGGTTCAGGCCTCGTCGACTCCGACGATCACGGCGCTCTCGATCGGCGGCGCGGTCGACGGCCAACTTGGAGACGGCAGCGGGCTGAACATCACGGGCGGCGGCGCCGGCACGAGGAACACCGTGAAGTTGACGGTGAAGGCCGAGATCGAGAACGGCGGGCTGAAGAGCGTCATGACGACGACCGGTGCCGTGCAGGTTTTCGCCTCCGACGACGTGTCGCTCACTGCAGACGCGGGCGGCTTTGCGATCCAGCTGAAGTTCGGCGCGGGCGACGGGCTCAACCTGGCGATCGGCGTCGGCGTCGCGATCAACGACCTGGCGGACACGGTGCAGGCGATCGTGGACGGAACCTCCGTCCAGGGCGACAGCGTCACGGTCAAGGCCGGAACTGACACGCAGAGCACGCTCACGTCCCTCGCGCTGGGCGGCGCCGGCGGGCTCCACATCGGCTCCGGCGACGCGAGCGGCCTCAACCTCAACGCCGGAGTCGCGGTGAGCGTCAACACCGCCGCCCGGACGATTCAGGCGCTCGTCCAGAACAGCGCGCACATCAACGGGCGCACCGGCGCGGTTCTGGTCAACGCGATCGACAACACGAAGATCCACTCCGACGCGGGCGGCTTCGCGATCGGCGTCGATCTCACGAACGGCGACAGCAACGGCGCGACGCTCTCCGTCGGCGTCTCGGTCGCGAGCAACGACGTGGGCGACACCGTCACCGCAAAGGTGACAGGGAGCCTCGTCGACGCGGGCTCGCTCACCGTCAAGGCAGTCGAGACGAGCACCGTCGAGGCGCTCACGATGGCGGGCGGAGGCTCGGCCCGGGTCACGGTCGGCAACGGCTTCGGCGGCGCGTTCGCCGGTGCGGTCGTGATCGCGAACAACACGGTGCACAACACCCTCCTCGCGTCGATCGAGAACACCCCGACGCCCGTCTCGCCGCGCACGGCCGCGATCGAGATCGGTGCAGGCGGCGTCGACGTTGCGGCAGTCGACACCGTCAACGTCGAGTCCGACTACGGCGCGGGCACGCTCGCGGTCGCGATCGGGCTGAGCGAGGACGGCGCCAGCTTCTCGGGCGCGGTCGGAGTCTCGATCGGCAACAGCACCGTCTCCGACGGCGTCGACGCCCAGATCCACGACGCGACCGTCGACACGACAGGCGCCGTCGACGTCGAGGCGACGAGCAACGACACGTTCAAGATCACCGCAGCTGTGATTGCGGTGTCGTTCGCGATCCAGATCTCCGAGGAGCCGATCTCGGTCGCCCTCGCCGGGATCGGGCTCACTGCGGATAACAAGCTCACCGGGCACACCAACGCCACGATCGACGACGGGAGCGTCGTCACGGCCGCGAAGGACGTCACCGTCCATGCCAAGGACACATCGACGCAGACGTCGGGCATCGGCGGCGGCGGCCTAAGCGTGGGCGTCATCTCGGTCACGGTGATCGTGGTCGAGTCGACGAACTCGATCGCGAACAACGTCTCGGCGACGATCGGCAGCGCGCACGTCACGTCCACGGGCGGAAACGTCAAGGTGTGGGCCGAGTCGAAGGCGCACGTCGACAAGACGGAAAGCGGCGCGATCGGCGTCGCGATCGGCATCAGCGGCGAAGGGATCAACCAGCAGGCAACGGGCTCGATCGGCGGAAGCGTGACGTCGTCGATCGGCTCCGGCGCGGTCGTGAAGGCGAGCACCGGCGCCGCGACCTCGCTGGCGACGTCCGACTCCCAGATCTCGGTGAATGTCTGGGGCGGCGGCGGCTCCGCCATCTCTGGCCACGACTCGACGGCGACGGGCACGATCTCCCGGACGACAACGAGCTTCGTCGCCCAGGGCGCGTCGGTGACCGCCGATTCGCTCACCGTGACCGCCGAGGCGACGCACATGGACGTCGTGGTCAAGACGACGCTCGGCGTCGTCGGCGCCCTCGGCGGCGGCACCGGTGATACGACGACCGCAACGGTCTCCGGCGACGTCGAGGCGTACATCGGCGCGAAGAAGGGCTCGACCCCGACGAGCGCGTCAACGGTGATCGATGTGACGAACGCCGTCACGGTCCGGGCGTGGACGGATGAGGAGAACGTCGAAGCGCACAGCGACGGCGGCTCCGGCTCGGTCCTGATCGCAGTGACCCTGAAGTCGTCGAAGGCCGACGCGACGGGCTCGACACATGCCTACGTCGGCTACCTCGGCAAGGCGAACGCTGCAACTCCGGCGTCGTTCCAGGCCGGCTCCCTCGACGTGGATGCCGAGGCGAAGAGCGTCACGGCGACCGCCACGATCCTCGAGGTTTCGATCGGCCTGGTCGGCAGCGGCAGCGGCCCGAAGACCGCCGGCGACACGACCGCCAAGGCCACGATCAGCGGAACGGTTGAGGCGTTCGTGGCTCCGGCCGACTCGACGGCGCCGGCCCCCGAGCACGTCACGGTCGAACTCACGGGCGCCGCGGTCATCAATGCCCTTGCGAAGTCGACCGCGTACGGGGAGGCCAAGGGCGGAGCCGGCGCACTCGGCATTGCCGTCACAATCCTCGAGGCGGACGCGACAACGACTCTTGGTACCTCGGCCGCGCTCGGAGCCGGCACAACGCTGCACGCGACGGGGCTCGACGTGCACGCCTCGACCGCGCAGGCGAAAGCGACCAACTCGGTCGTCGTCGGCGCCGGTGCGATCGTAGCCAGCGGCGGAAGCGCAACGGGCAGGACGACGGCAAGCGGCGGCTCGACGGCGTCTGTCGGAGACGGCGTCACGGTCGTCGTGACCGGCGGCGTCGTCCGCGTACATGCCGACGACAACGAGTTCGCTTCGAGCGACGTGCTGATGGCGACCGGCGCCGGAATCGCGGGCGGCCGCGAGGCCGACGGCTTCGCGACCGTGAAGCCCACGGTCTCGGCCTCGATCGGTTCCGGCACGTCGGTCGGCGCGACGAAGGCCACGCCGGGGACGCCGCAGACCTACGGCGCGCCGGGAGACGTGATCGTCGAGGCGATCTCGGGCGCCGAAGGCGACGTCACGGCCCAGGACTACGGCGGCGCGCTCATCGCCTCCGGCGGTGCAGCGAAGTCGACGACGGACGTCGAGCCGAGCGTCTTCGGTTACGTGGGCGCGGGCTCGACGGTCAACGCCGGCGGCTCATTCACGCTCTCGTCTCTCTATCAACGCGCCGGAACACCGCCGACGGCAAACGTGTTGTCGCTCGACAAGACGCTGAACACAATCGAGGTCGATCCGAAGCTCGCGCTGCGCGACGGCACGGTGATCACCTACGACGCGGCGAGCGGGAGCGCTGCGCTGCTTGTCACGTCCACCGGCACGACGGGTCTCGAGCAAAGCGGACGCCTCTACAACGTGCTCGTTCTCGC
>DATCJJ010000122.1:0-1732 GCA_036562845.1 Gaiellaceae bacterium
GGCGGTCACGCCGGCCGAGCTTCCGCTCTTCCGCCTGTTGATGCGGCTGCGCTCGTTCGGGCGGCGCACGCTCGGACGGTCGCTCGGCGAGTCGCTTTTCGCGCAACTCCAGGCTCAGGGCTTCGTGTTGCTCGGCCGCGAAGCGCCGCACGAGCTCGTGCTCGGGTTGATCGGGACGCCGTGGAGGATTCGCGGCGGCCTCCGGCCCGTGCGCGATCTGGCGGCATTCGCAGCGTTCACCGAGCCGGGGACGGTCAAGGTGGCGACGAACATCCTCGTCGAGGACGGGGTCGTCGCGACCGAGACGCGAGTGCTCGCGAGCGACGCCGACGCCCGCAGGCGCTTTCGGGCCTACTGGTTCGTCGTCCGGCCGTGGAGCGGCGCCGTCCGGCGGGAGTGGCTTCGCGCGATCGAGCGGCGCGCCGTCAGTGGGTGACGAAGAAGACCGGCTTCGGCTCGTCGGCGAGAGTCACCAAGCTCGGTGCGTCGACGAGGACCTTCACGCGCCAGCGGCCGGCGGCGGGCACGCGGACCGGAACGCGGACGACGGGCGCGGGCTTCGTCAGCCGCACGCTCACCTTGCGGTAGAAGCGCGGGTCGTAGCCATCGAAGCGCGGATTGCCCCAGCCGGCGCGGCCCTTGCGCGCGGCCTCGATCGTCACGGCGAACGGAAGCGACGGCGAGATCCGGGTCGTGTACGACGCGCGCAGCTCGACGACCGCCGTGCGCCGCCTCACCAAGACGCGAACCGCCGGTCGCTCGTGGATGAAGAGCGACACCGGAGGCGCCTCGAGGACGCGCTCGTCGGGGAGAGCGAGCGAGAACCAGACGTTCCAGGCGCCGCTCGGCGTCCCGGCGGGCAGGTCGAGCGTCCCGCGCAGCGGCCGCGCGATCAGGTAGCACGCCGGGCCGCAGTCGAGGAGGCCGGCGTCCGGCGCCCACGACCCGTCGAACGAGATCGGGACGGCGTCGGCGGCAGTCGTCCCGAGCGCGGCGGTGACGGCCGCGCCTGCGAACCAGTCCGTCTGCTCCACGAGGTCGGCCTGCTCGCCGTCCGCCTCGTCGCCGACGAGCTTCGGCTGCGTCGGTGCGATGAGCGCCGCGACTCCGTCGATTCGGCCGACGTCGACGCCGCCGCGTCGCACCAGCACCGAGCCGGCGATGCCGTACGGGTCGCCCGCGTTCGGATCGCGCGCCGCCAGCGTGACGGTCACGCACTCGCCGGACGCGCAGATCGTCGGCGGGGCGGAAGCGCCCGCGCCGGCGGGCAGCGCAAGCAGAAGCAGAAGACCGAGCCGCAGAAGCCGCACGGCGCGGTGATCGGCACCGCGTAGCGGCGCCTGAATCCCTAACGCGTGGGCAGGTCCGGGATCAGCCCTTCGCCGTCGAAGAGCTGCTTCGCCTCGTCGAGGCTCAGGTCCTCGGGCGGGACGATCGCGTCCGAGGCCGAGAGGTCGTCGTCGGGCAGGCGCTCGCCGCGCTCGCGCACCGAGCTCGCCATCGTCGCGAGCAGCCGCCGGAGGGTCTCCTCGTCGCCCTGCTCGACCGCCCGTCCGACCTCGTCGTCCAGCTCGTTCAGGCTCTCGAGGACGCTGTCGTCGACGCGGTACTGACCTTCGCCCATCAGGCGAACGATCACTGCTTCTGCTCCTGCGCCTCGGCGGGCGCGTCCGCCGGCGCGGGCTCGGCCTCACCGCCCTCGTCGAGCGCCTTCGGCTGCTCGCCCCTGCCG
>DATCJJ010000171.1:0-6504 GCA_036562845.1 Gaiellaceae bacterium
TCGCCGACGAGCGCCTCGACCTGCTCCGCGAGATGTCCGGTGACGACGACGACGCGTGCGACGCCCGCGGCCTCGAGCTCGCGCAGCAGCGTCGCGATCACTGCGCGGCCGTCGATCGGCAGGATCGGCTTCGGCCACTCCTCGGTGAGCGGACGCAGGCGGGAGCCCTCCCCCGCCGCCATCACGACAGCGTCCCTCATCCGGCAAAGCCGAGCGAGCGGAGCGAGAGGACGCCGCGGAGGCGCTCGCGCAGAAGGAGGCGCTGACGCATGCGCGCGAGCAGGCGACGCAGCTCGCGGCGCGCCTCGCGCGCCGCGGCGGGCGCACCCGACGGCGGGCCGAAGCGCGCGGCCGTCGCGGCGGCAACGAATGCGTCGGGCTCGACGGCGAGCTCGTGACGCACGAGCTCGCCGAGCTCGTGCAGCGTCGCGCTTCGCGCGCCCTCGATCCGCTGGTCGACGAGGAAGTCGGCGAGCTCCTGCCGGCACGCGGCGGCGACGCGTCGCGGGTCGTGCGTGAAGTAGCGCACACGGCGCGCGACGAGCTTCGTCGCGATCACGACGGACGCAACGCCGCCGAGGAGGAGCAGGAGCACGAGGAACAGGTTGACGCTGCGATGCCGGAGCGGCTCGACTGTCCCGGTCGTCGCCGTGCTGCTGCTCGTCTCACCGTGGCGATGCCCGGCCGAGCGGTCGGAGCCGCCCGACCTCGCCGGCGTGGCAGATCCACGCGGCGTGACGGTGCGTGCGTACGGCGCGCTCAGCGTTCCGCGCTCGGGCCGGCCCGCCTGCGGCGTCGGGTCGAACGGCAGCCAGCCGTAGCCGCGGAACCACGCCTCGACCCAGGCATGTGCGTCGTGGTCGGAGACGTTCCAGCGGTGATGGGCGGCGTCGTACACCCCGCTCGAGAAGCCGACGGCGACCCGGGCCGGGATGCCGAGGTAGCGCAGCATGAGCGCCATCGCGCCGGCGAAGTGCTGGCAGTAGCCGGCGCGCGTCTGCGCGACGAAGCCGACGAGCGGCGCCGCCGGGTAGACGGACGGCTTGTCCGTGTAGGTGAAGCCGCCCGTCGTCCGGAACCACCGCACGAGCGCGGTCGCGGCCGCATACGGCGTCCTCGCGCTGCCGGTGACTGCGAGCGCGGTCGTGAGCATCGGGTAGTAGCGGTCGATGTCCGGATACGCATCCAGGAAGTCGCGTCGCGGTGCGCCGAACGACGGCGCGTAGACGCCCGGCCACACTTCGCGGAACGCCTCGAGGACCGACGGATACCGCGGCTCCGAGCGCGCCAGCTGTGCGGGCGTCGGCTCCGGCGCGTAGCTCTGGACGGTGTAGGAGTATCCGCGCGGCAGGCCGGACGGCAGCGTTGCGAAGCCCGGTGTCGAGACGACTGCGCCGCCGGCGTGGAATGCGACGGGTTCGCTCGCACCGACCAATCGCGTGTCGGAGAGGGCGAGCACGTGCACGCGCTGCGTCACGAGGTCGTGCGAACGCGGCTCGAGCGAGTCGCCGCGCAACGGCGGTGTCTCGACCCAACGGTCGTCCGCGAACTGGTCCAGCACGGCGGCGCGCCAGAACAGCGAGCGCGGCGGCGCGTCGATCTGCAGCACCATCGTCCGCTTGGCCGGGAAGTGCACGCCGCCGTAGTCGGCGTTCCAGACGTACGCGACGCTGACCGGCTTCACCGGCGGGTTGTAGAAATCCCACTGCTGCCACGCGACGAGGCCGCCCTTCGCGACGGCCGGCGACGCGCTCGCTGCCACGGCGGCGAGCGCGAGCACGGCCGCTGCCGGCAGCGCGACGCGCGCGACGCGCGTGCTGAGGAGGACGAGTGCGGCGACGAGGATCGCCGCGCCCATCTCCAGCGCATGCGCCCCGCCCGCCAGCGTCGCCGGCCAGCCTGCGCCGACGAGGACCGCGGCAAACGCCGCCGGCACCCACCGGGTCGTGAAGAGCAGCACGAAGCCGAAGATCGCCGTGAGGATCACGCCGCGCATCTCGGTGTGCACGCGCGGGTCGAACGGCGTGCGCACGTCGTAGAAGTCGAGGAACCCGTTGCCGAAGCGCGACGCGCAGCGAATGGGATGCCAGGGCCACTCGCCGAACGCGAGCCGCGGCCAGAGCAACAGCGAGAGCACGATCGCCGGCCGCCAGACGAGCGGCGCGAGCGCGACCGCAACGACGGCGAGCACGACGAACGGCCGGTCGTGCGGCGATTCGAGCCGGAGCCACGCGACCGCGATCACCGCCGCCGGAAGCAATGCTCTACGCAACACGGACGTCCTTCGGCGACAGCGCCGCGGCCAGGTCGTCGCCCGGCTTGACGACTGCGACCGGAATCGCGGCCGTCTGCAGTCGCAGCAGCTGCGGCTCGCGCGCGGAGCCGATGTACACGAGCGAGGAGCCGCGCCGCGAGAGCATCCGCTGCACGAGCCGGTCGGCGAGCGGCGCCTCGACCGAAGAGGTGACGACGACGAGCTCGAGCGCGCGGGCCGCCACGCCCGCCTCGAGCTGCAAAAGCGCATGGAGCGGCGTGCGCCCGTCCGGCTCGACCGCCGCGAGCAACTCGTAGGCGCGATGCCACTCACCCGGCGACGCGATCGGCTGCACGGGCCGAGCCGCCGAGTTGACGACGAGCGTGCAGCGCCGGCCGCGCCGGACGTGCGCGCGGAGGATCGATCCCGCCGCACGCACGGCGACGTCGAACGTCGCAGGTGCGGTTGCGTCGAGCAGGACGACGACCTCGTCCCGCGGTGCGTCCTCGAGCTCCTTGACCATCAGCCGGCCGCGACGCGCAGTCGACGGCCAGTGCACGGCGCGTAGAGAGTCTCCTTCGTGGTGCTCGCGGACGCTGTGGAGCTCGTATCCGGTCGGCCGGCGAAGCAGCAGCCGCCGCCCGTCCTGTGCGTGCGAGCCGCCCTCGGAGAACAGCGCGCGCAGGTCGACGAGGCGCGGATAGACGACGAGGGCCTCCGGCTCGCCGCGTTCCATGTCGACGCGCGCCAGTGCAAACGGATCCTCGATCGTGAGGCGGGTCGGCGCGAAGACATAGCGTCCGCGCGCGACCGCCGGCAGCTCGTAGGCGCCGACGCCGCCTCGGAGCTCGACGACGCGTTCGGGCAGACGGCCCGCACGCTCGACGGCGACGAGCGTCGGCGGCGGCACCGGCGAGGTCGGCTCGACTTCGAGCGTGATGCGGATGTCGTCGCCCTCGAGCGCCTCCTGTCGCACGCCGTGCCGCCGGACGTGCGGCGGACGGGAGCTCAGCCGCACCCACGCCACTGCGAGCGCGACCGCGAGGACGAGGCCGGCCGCAACCGGGTAGAGCGCGCGCGAGCCGAACACCCAGGCGACGAGGTAGACCGCGACGCCGAGCGCGAGGATCGCGCGGCCCCGTGTGGTCATACCGGGACGGGCGTCTTCTCGAGCGCGTCCGCGACGATCTCGTCGCCGCCGAGGCCGGCGGCCCGCGCCTCGGGGCCGAGGATGAGGCGATGCGACAGCACCGGCGCGGCCACCGCCTTCACGTCGTCGGGAACGAGATATTCACGCCCGTCGGCGAGCGCCCGCGCCTTCGCGACGCGCAGGAGCGCGATGCCGGCACGGGGCGACGCGCCGAGGTACAGCCGCTCGTCGGCGCGCGTCGTCCGCAACACGGCGACCACGTACCGGCCGAGGCTCTCCTCGACATAGACCTCGCGTGCCTGCGCGGCGAGCCGAAGCACGTCGTCTCCGGCGGCGATCGGATCGAGCGAGTCGAGCGGCGGGACGCGGGTCTGCTCGTCGAGCATCCGCGCCTCGTCGGCGAGCGCCGGATAGCCGAGCTGGACGCGCATCGTGAACCGGTCGAGCTGCGCCTCCGGCAGCGGGTACGTCCCCTCGTACTCGATCGGGTTCTGCGTGGCGATCACCATGAACGGCCGCTGCAGCCCGTACGAGATGCCGTCGACCGTCACCTGTACCTCCTGCATGCACTCGAGGAGCGCCGCCTGCGTCTTCGGCGACGCACGGTTGACCTCGTCGACGAGCAGCAGGTTCGTGAAAACGGGGCCGGGCCGGAACTCGAACTCGTTCGTGCGCTGGTCGAAGACGTTCACGCCGGTGACGTCCGACGGGAGCAGGTCGGGCGTGAACTGGAGGCGCGAGAAGTCGCAGGAGAGCGAACGCGCGAGCGCCTTCGCGAGCATCGTCTTGCCGACGCCCGGGAAGTCTTCGATGATCAGGTGCCCCTCGGCGACGAGGCAGAGCACCACGAGGCGCAACGTCGGCTCCGGCGCGTGCACGACGCGGCGGAGGTTCGCCACGATCGCGCCGACGAGGTCCGCAGGTGCGGGCGCGACGGCCGGCTCAGCCAAGCAATCGCTCCACTTCGTCGAGGATCTGCGCGGCGATCTCGTCCTTCGACGCCTTCGCATACGTCCGCTCGCCGCCGGACGACACCAGCGTCACCTCGTTGTCGGTCGCGTCGAAGCCGACGTCCTCGCGCGCGACGTCGTTGAAGACGATCGCGTCGACGTTCTTCCGCACGCGCTTCTCACGTGCGCGCTCGAGCCCGAGCTCGCCCTGATCGGCGGCGAATCCGACCAGGACCTGCCCGTCGCGCCGCGCGGCGCCGAGCGCCTGGAGGACGTCGGTCGTCGGCTCGAGCTCGACCGTCCACGCCGCCGCGTCCTTCGGACGCTTCGTCGCGAGCGCCTCGGCCGGCCGGTAGTCCGCGACGGCGGCGGCCATCACGACGACGTCGGCGGTCGCGCCGCGCGCGAGCGCCTCGCGCTCGAGGTCGGATGCGGTCGGCGTGTCGATCACGTCGACTCCCACGGGCGCCGGGACGCTGAGGTTCGCCGCGAGGAGCGTCACCGTCGCGCCGCGCCGGCGCGCCTCCGCCGCGAGCGCGACGCCCATCCGGCCGGACGAGCGGTTGCCGACGTAGCGGACCGCGTCGATCGGCTCGCGCGTGCCGCCTGCCGAGATGAGCACCTGCCTGCCGCGGAGGGGGCTCCTGCCGAGCAGCAGCTCCTCGACGGCGGCGACGATCTCCTCCGGCTCCGCCATCCGGCCGACGCCGAGCTCGCCCTCCGCGGTCTCCCCCTCGTCCGGCCCGACGAGCACGACGCCGCGCGTGCGCAGCACCTCCGTGTTCGCGCGGGTGGCGGGATGCGACCACATCCGTGGGTTCATCGCCGGCGCGACGACCGTCGGGCCGCGGTGGGCGAGCGCCGCCTCCGTGAGGACGTTGTCGGCGAGCCCGTGCGCGAGCTTCGCGAGCGTATTCGCGGTGCAGGGCGCGACGAGCAGGAGGTCGGCGCGCGCCAGGTGGAGATAGACGTCCTCCGCCGCGGGCCGGCGCGCGAGCGCCCGGAACGTCTCGGCGGTGACGAAGCGCTCGGCGCCGGGGGTCACGAGCGGCACGACGTCGTGTCCCGCCTTGACGAGCAGGCGGCACACCTCGCACGCCTTGTAGGCGGCAATTCCCCCTGAGACGCCGAGCAGCACCCGGGCCATGCCCGGATTGTGCCTCTATTTGGCGTAGTCGTACGTCAGCATGCCCTCGGCGACTTCTTCGAGGGCCATGGTGAGGTAGTTCTTCGAGCGGGACTCCACGAGCGGCGGCGGGTTGTCGTCGAACGTGCCCTCGCCGAGCTGGTGGTGGTAGTTGTTGATCTGCCTGGCGCGCTTCGCGGACACGATGACGAGCGCGTAGCGCGAATCCACGTTGTTCAGCAGGTCGTCGACTCTCGGATGGATCATGGGCGGCTCATGGTACCGGCACCGTCGAGGAGACCGCTGACGATCTCCGTCAGCTCGGCGGCGGCCCGCTCGCGGTCGTCGTTTTCGACGGTGTAGTCGAAGGCGCCGGCCTGCTTGAGCTGCTCATGGGCGAGCGCGATCCGCTCGCCGATCTCGCCGGTGCTCTCGGTCGCGCGCTCGTGGAGCCGGCGCTCGAGCTCGTCGACGGGCGCCGAGATGAAGATCGTCACCGCCTGCGGATCCTCGTCCTTCACCCGCAGCGCCCCCTCGGTCTCGAGCTCGAGGAGCGGGATGCGCCCGTTCGCCCGGATCCGGGCGAGCTCGGAGCGGAGCGTCCCGTAGCGGTGGCCCGAGACGTACTCGACGTGCTCGAGGAAGGCGCCGGCCTCGATCCTCGCGAGGAACTCGTCCGGCGTGAGGAACCAGTACTCGCGGCCGTCGCGCTCCCCCGGCCGGAGGTCGCGCGTCGTCGCAGAGACCGTGACCTCGAGGTCGGGCACGCGGTCGAGCAGCTCGTGGATCAGCGTCCCCTTGCCGGCACCGGACGGGCCGGTGACGACGAGAACCGTAGGGCTCAACGATTGAACAGGTCGATGAGCTCGGCCCGCTGCCGGTCGGAGAGCCCGCCGACGGTCTTCGACTGGCTGATGCGGCAGGTGTTGAGGAAGCGCGCCGCCTTCACCCGTCCGAACTTCGGCACGGCCATGAGGATGTCGATCACCTTCGCCGTCTCGACGTACTCGGGCGGGTCGCCGAG
>DATCJJ010000179.1:0-42411 GCA_036562845.1 Gaiellaceae bacterium
GGGGATCAACTACGGCGTCAACCGCGTGCGCTTCCCGGCACCCGTGCCGGTCGACTCGCGGGTGCGCGGGACGTTCCGCGTCGAAAGCGTCGAGGAAGCGGACTGGGGCCGGCAGTCGACGCTGAACGTGACGATCGAGCGCGAGGGCGGCGACAAGCCAGTCTGCGTCGCCGAGGTCGTCTTCCGCCACTACACGTGACGCGCAACGTCCTCGTGACGGGCGCGGCGCAGGGAATCGGCGCCGCGATTGCCGAACGCCTCCAGACGGACGGCTGGAACGTGCACGCCGTCGATCTGCCCGACGGCGATCTCGCGACGCGCGCGGGCAACCGCGCCGTCGTCGACGCCGCGCTCGAGCGCTTCGACGGCAAGCTCGACGCGGTCGTCGCGAATGCGGGCTTCCAGCACGTCGCGCCGGTTCGCGACTTCCCCGAGGACCGCTTCGACGCACTCGTCGCCGTCCTGCTCACGAGCCCGTTCCTGCTCGCGAAGTACGCATGGGATGCACTCGCGGCGAGCGGCGACGGCCGCTTCCTCGTCGTCGCCTCCGTGCACGGGCTCGTCGCGTCACCGCTCAAGGCCGGCTACGTCGCCGCGAAGCACGGCGTGCTCGGGCTCGTGAAGGTGCTCGCGCTCGAGGGTGCCGAGGTCGGGATCTCGGCGTCGGCGCTCTGCCCCGCCTACGTCCGCACGGGGCTGGCCGAGCAGCAGCTCGCGGAGCGCGGCGCGGACGACCTGCTCGCGCCGCAGGCGGTGAAGCGGCTGCTCGAGCCGTCGGAGGTGGCGGCTGCCGCCGCGTGGCTGCTCTCGCCCGACGCGCGGGCGTCTACGGGGACGCCGCTCCTGCTGGACCTCGGCTGGACGAGTAGATAGAGCGAACGATCTCCTCGATGTCCGGCTCGGCGATCTGCAGGTCGACGAGCCGCGCGCTCGCGGCGACGCGCGCGGTCAGCTCCGCCGCCGAGCCGCGGAAGCGGAGCCACTGCCGTGGACCGTCCACCCGTTCGACCCGCGCACCTGCGATCGTGAGCGGCGGCGCCGGCTCCTCGAGGTCGACGATCAGCGTCCGCTCGTCGCCGTAGCGCTCGCGCAGCTCGGCAATCGGCCCGTCCCAGATGAGCGAGCCGTGGTCGATCACGAGGAGCCGCTCGCAGAGCCGCTCGATGTCGCCGAGGTCGTGCGTCGTCAGGAGGACGGTGACGCCGTCGTCGCGGTTGAGGTCGATCAGGAAGTCGCGCACGCGCTGCTTCGCGACGACGTCGAGGCCGATCGTCGGCTCGTCGAGGAAGAGGAGCTCCGGGCTGTGCAGCATCGCCGCGGTCAGCTCGCCGCGGATGCGCTGGCCGAGCGAGAGCTGCCGCACCGGCGTCTGCAGGAAGGGATCGAGGTCGAGCACGTCGCGGAAGCGCGCGAGGTTCGTCCGGTAGCGCTCGGCCTGGACGCGGTAGATATGCCGCAGCAGCTCGAACGAGTCGATCAGCGGCAGGTCCCACCAGAGCTGGATGCGCTGCCCGAACATCGCGCCGATGCGCTTCGCGAGCTCGATCCGCTGCCGCGACGGCGTCAGGCCCGCCACGGAGATATGGCCGGCCGTCGGCACGAGGATCCCCGTCAGCATCTTGATCGTCGTCGACTTGCCGGCGCCGTTCGGGCCGAGATAGCCGAGGAGCTCGCCACGCTCGACCTGGAACGAAATGTCCTTGACCGCGTCCACGACGACGCGCTCGCGGCGGAGGCGGCCGCGCCGGACGACGAAGCGCTTCGAGAGCTGCTCGACCTCGATCATCCGCCGGCGCTCCGGTAATGGCGGACGGCGCCGCGCCAGCCCAGCCCGGCGACGGCGCAGGCGGCGACGGCGACGACGGGCGACATGAACTCGAGGAACCGCGGCAGCCCCAGCGGGTCGGGCTTCCCGAAGATGTAGAGCGCCGGGAAGTAACAGACGAACGCGAGCGGGACGAGATACGCGAGGAACCGGCGCAGCCACGCGCTGAGGATGTCGATCGGGTACTCGGTGAGGAAGTTGCCGCCGTACGTGAACGCGTTCGTGAACTCGCCGCTGTCGGTCGTCCAGAAGACGATGCAGCCGAAGAGCACCCAGACGGCCGAGAAGATGAGGATCCCCGACGGGATGCTCGCGGCGAGCACGACGACGCGCCACGGCGTCCAGCGCACATGCAGCGAGGCGAGCGCGTAGACAAGGACGATCGCGCCCTGCGCGGCCTTGCCGAGGCGGCGGAGCTGGAAGTCGGACGCGACGATCTGGAAGAGCGTCCCGCGCGGCCGGACGAGCAGGATGTCGAAGTTGCCGTTGCGGACCAGCTGGGGCACGAGGTCGAAATGCCCGATCAGAAGGTCCGTGATCCCGAACGTGATGCACGAGAGCGCGTACAGGAACGACACCTCTTGCACGCTCCACTCGGCGAGCCGCGGGACGTTGTGGAAGATCACGACGATCGCGAGGTAGTCGAGGAACGAGATCGCGAACTGCGCGACGATCGTCAACCCGAACGAGAAGCGGTACTGGAACTGCGAGCGGATCTGCGCGCCGACGAGCCGGCGCCAGAGCACGACCGCTTCACCCACCCTGCACCACCAGCTTCCGCGTCGCGCGCGCGAGCACGATGCGGCCGAGCGCGAAGAGGACGACCGCCCAGACGAGCTGCAGCCCGATCTGCCAGCCGTGCGCCTTCCCGAGCCAGACGTCAACGGGCGTCTGCAGGATCGCCGCGAACGGCAGCGCGTCCGCGACCGTCTTCAGCCAGGCGGGGAAGTAGGCGAGGGGGACGATCGCGCCGGAGAAGAAGAGGCTGACGCTGACGACGAGCAGCACGACCCCGCGAATGTCGAGGAGCCAGAACGCCGGCAGGTTGTAGAGGAAGCGAAAGCCGAGGCTGACGACGACAGCGAGCACGAGGCTGACGACGAAGAGGAAGGCCGCGAGCGTGGTTGGGTAGTGGAGCCGGAAGAGCAGCGCGCCGAGCACGAAGGGCGCGACCCCGCGAAAGAGGAAGTGGTACGGCGCGCGGCCGAGGTCGTACGCGAGCCAGTAGCGCTGCGGGTCGATCGGTCGCGAGAGGTCGGTTGCGATCGAGCCCTCGCGGACCCGCACGGCCAGCTCCTGCCAGCCGAAGACCTGCACGGTCATCAGCAGGGCCTGCACGAGCCACACGTACGTCACGGAGTCGGCGGGGTCGTAGCCGCCGACGACGTCCCGGTGCCGGTAGACGGCGAGCAGGATGTACGCCTGGATGAAGCCGAAGATCGTGTTCGTGAACACGCCGGCCAGGGTGGCCCACGGATACGCGGCGTAGCGCCGCCAGCCGCGCTTCGCGATCTCCCAGTCGACCCGCACCGTCCGCAACTCTAGGAGGCCGTTCGGCGTTTCTCTTCTTGGCAAACAAAAGAGGAGGAACGCATGCCTGGATGGGGTTGGGCCCTCATCATCGCCGGCGTGGTCATCGCGGTCGCGCTCGTCGTGTGGCAGGCCCTGAAGGCCAAGAGGACTCGCACGCTGCAAGGCCGGTTCGGGCCCGAGTACGACCGGACGCTCGAGCGTGCAGACGACCGGCGCGAGGCGGAGGCCGACCTGGCCGCCCGTGCGAAGCGGCGGGACGAGCTCGACATCCGGCCGCTGCCGACGGCGTCGCGCGAGCGCTATCTCGAGGAATGGCAGCGCGTCCAGGCGCGGTTCGTCGACGACCCGAGCGGTGCCGTGCAGGAGGCGGACACGCTGATCCAGTCCGTCATGCGCGAGCGTGGCTACCCGGTCGACGACTTCGACCAGCGGGCGGCCGACATCTCCGTCGACCATCCGCAGGTGGTCGAGAACTATCGCAACGGGCATCGACTCTCGTCCGGCGACACGGAGGAGCAGCGCCAGGCGATGGTCCACTACCGCGCGCTCTTCGAGGAGCTCGTCGAGGACACCTCGGACCGGCCGCTGTCGCGCGACGACTCGCCGGCAGCCACGGACCGGGAGCGCGTGCGATGACGACGCAGAACGAGGAACAGCTGCTCGTCGGAGACGACGCCGGCGAGCTCGGCGACCGCTGGCAGGAGATCCAGGCGCGCTTCGTCGACGGCCCGCGGGAGGCAGTGCACGACGCGGACGCGCTCGTCCAGGACGTGCTTCACCGCGTCACACGCGGCTTCGCCGACGAGCGGCGGCGGCTCGAGGAGCAGTGGGACGGCGGCGACGACGTCTCCACCGAGGAGCTTCGGCTCGCGCTGCAGCGCTACCGCGCGTTCTTCGGCCGGCTTCTCTCGGTCTGAGGAGGAGCAGATCGGATCCAGCCGCGCCTTGCGGCTGGATCCGACATCCGCGTGACCCTAGACTCGGTTGCGATGAGCCTCGACTCCACCAAGGCCGACGACATCGCCCTCGTCATCGAGGAGGCGATCGTTTCGGGCGAGCTCGCGCCGGGAACGGTGCTCCGCCAGGAGCAGCTGTCGGAGCAGTTCAACGTCTCGCGGACGCCGATCCGGGAGGCGCTGCGCCGTCTCGCCGCGCTCGGGCTCGTCTCGTTCGTGCCCAACCGCGGCGTCCGCGTGCGGACGCTCTCGCGCGAGGAGCTGCACGAGGCGTTCCTCGTCAGAGCCGAGCTCGAGGGCCTCGCGACCGAGGCGGCCGCGGCGAGGATCACGGCCGAGCAGCTGGAGGAGCTCGATGCCGCCGAGAAGCGGTTCGCGACGATCTCGCACGATCTGCGCGCGCGCGAGCCGGGCGAGGAGCGCCGCACGATCATGAGCGACTGGGTGCGGGCGAACCATGCGTTCCACGACGTCATCTACCGCGCCGCCGACCTGCCGCTCGTCGAGCAGCTCGCGAAGTCGGCGCGCCGGACGTTCAGTGGGCCCGCGGTGTGGGCGCCGGGCGACCACTCGATCGACGAGCTCTACGCCAAGAACGCCGAGCAGCACCGCGCGATCAAGCAGGCGCTGTTCGCCGGCAGCGCGGCGGGCGCCCGCGAGCTCGCGCGCGAGCACGTCCTCTCGAGCTTCCACCTGCTCGAGACGATCCTCGAGCAGGTCGGTGCCCAGCCGCGCGACTGGGCGAAGGGTCGCACCGCGCGGCGCTGAGACGTCGCTTCTCTAAGGTAATCGCCTGATGGAGCTTGCCCCGCTGTACGTTCCGCACGGCGTCGAAGAGCGCTGGCAGCGCACCTGGGAAGAGGAGCGCCTCTACCACGCGGACCCGGAGCAGCCCGGCGAGCCGTACGTGATCGCCGTCCCGCCGCCGAACGTGACCGGCGCGCTGCACATGGGTCACGCGCTCAACGGGTCGATCCAGGACGCGCTGATCCGCCGGCACCGCATGGCAGGTTTCAACACCTTGTGGCAGCCGGGCTTCGACCATGCCGGCATCGCGACGCAGGCTGTCGTGGAGAAGGAGCTGCGCAGCCAGGGGACGTCACGGCTCGAGCTCGGGCGCGAGCAGTTCGTCGAGCGCGTGTGGGAGTGGCTCCACGAATACGGCGGCGTGATCATGGGACAGTTCCGGCGGCTCGGCTGCTCGCTCGACTACGAGCGCGAGCGGTTTACGATGGACGACGCGTATGTGCGCGCAGTGATGCGGTTCTTCGTGCACCTGTACGAGCGCGGCTGGCTCTTCCGCGACAACCGGATCGTCAACTGGTGCACGGACTGCCGCACATCGATCTCCGATCTCGAGGTCGAGTACTTCGACGTGGACGACACGCTCACATACGCGCAGTATCCGGTCGTCGACGGCGAGGGGAGCATCTCCGTCGCGACAGTGCGGCCGGCGACGATCCTCGCCGACGTCGCCGTCGCCGTGCATCCGAGCGACGAGCGGTACACGCACCTGCTCGGCAGGGAGGTGGAGGTGCCGGTGGTCGGCCGGAAGGTGCCGGTCATCGCCGACGAGCGCGTCGACCCCGCCTTCGGGACCGGCGCGCTGAAGATCACACCCGGCCACGACCCGATGGACTTCGAGATCGGTCGCGACCACGGCCTGCCCGAGCTGACCGTGATCGACTTCGAGGGCCGGATGACGGGTGACGTGCCCGACGACTACCGCGGCCTGACCGAGGACGAAGCGGCCGAGCGCGTCGTCTTCTGGCTGCGCGACCACGATCGGCTCGAGAAGCGCGAGCACTACCGGCACTCGGTCGGGCACTGCGAGCGGTCGCGGACGCGGATCCAGCCGCTCGTGTCGCTGCAGTGGTGGTGCGACATGACCGCGATGGCGGCCGCAGCGATCGACGCGATCGAGTCGGGCCGAGTGACGTTCCATCCGCCCGTGCAGAACCGGGTCGCGCTCGACTGGCTCAGGAACATCCGGCCGTGGAACGTGTCGCGGCAGCTCTGGTGGGGGCATCAGCTGCCGATCTGGTACTGCGACAACGGCCACGTGACGTGCGTCGAGGACGCGCCGGGCGCGTGCGCCGAGTGCGGGTCGACCGACCTGACGCGCGACACGGACGTGCTCGACACGTGGTTCAGCTCGGCGCTCTGGCCGTTCGCGACGCTCGGCTGGCCCGACGACACGCCCGAGCTCGAGCGCTACTACCCCGGGACCGTCAACTCGACGGCGCGCGAGATCATCTTCCTCTGGGAGGCGCGGATGGTCATGGCCGGCCGCGAGCTGATCGGGGACATCCCGTTCAGCGACGTGATCATCCACGCGACGATCCTCGCGCCGGACGGCCGGCGGATGTCGAAGTCGCTCGGCACCGGCATCGACCCCGTGGAGCTGATCGAGCAGCACGGCGCCGACGCGACCCGCTACGGCCTACTGAAGATGTCGTCGACGCAGGACGTGCGCTTCTCCGCGCAGCCGATCGAGGAAGGGCGGCGGCTCGCGAACAAGCTGTGGAACGCGTCGCGCCTCCTGCTGCTCGGCGGCGGCGACCGGGTGCAGCTCGAGCCGTCGTCGGAGGAGGAGCGGTGGATCCTCGCGCGCATCGACGCGACGCGCGCGGAGCTCGAGGCCGACCTCGACGCGTTCGACTTCTCGCACGCGGTCGAGCGGCTCTACCACGTGACGTTCGACGACTTCTGCGACTGGTATCTCGAGGCGATCAAGCCGCGGCTCGACGATCCCGCGGTGCGCGCGACGGCGTTCGCGGCGCTCGAGCGGCTGCTGAAGCTCCTGCATCCCGTCATGCCGCACGTGACCGAGGAGATCTGGTCGCACCTCCCCGCGCGCGAGACGCGGTTGATCGTCGCGCCCTGGCCGGGCCCGGCCGCCGCCGAGACGAGCGGCGAGATCGAGCGCGCCCAGACCGCGGCGCGCATCTACCGGCGCAGCGGCGTGCGGATCAAGCTCGACGGCGACGCCGAGCGGATCTTCACAGCGGTCGTACGTCCCTCCGAGGACGGGCAGGGCGACGTCGAGGCCGAGCGCGCCCGTGTGCGCAAGGAGATCGAGCGGTCGGAGCGGATGCTCGCGAACGAGAAGTTCGTCTCGAACGCCGCGCCCGACGTCGTCGACGCCGAGCGGCGGAAGCTCGAGCAGTACCGTGCCGAGCTCGACGCATTGGGTTGAGTCGCTCAGCCCGTGGCCGAAGGACGGCTTCGGGCTCGACCGGATGCGCCGGCTCCTCGACGACCTCGGCGATCCGCAGGACGCGTTCCCGGCGATCCACGTCGTCGGCACGAACGGGAAGTCGACGACGACGCGGCTCAGCGAGGCGCTGCTCCTGAACGAAGGTCTGAGTGTCGGCGCATACCTGTCGCCGCACGTGCGCGGCTGGAGCGAGCGCATCCGGGTCGACGGCCGCGACGCCGACTTCGAGGCCGCGGTGGAGCGTGTGCGCCCGCACGCGGGCGACGCGACGCAGTTCGAGATCCTGACCGCCGCCGCGCTCTGCGCATTCGCCGACGCGGCGGTCGACGTGGCGGTGGTGGAGGCGGGCCTCGGCGGCCGGCACGACGCGACGAACGTCCTGCGCACGCGCGTCGTCGTGCTGACGAACGTCGCGCTCGACCATATGGAGGTGCTCGGAGAGACGCGCGAGGAGATCGCCGCCGAAAAGCTCGCCGTCGTCCGGCCGGGCTGCGTCGTCGTCCTCGGCGACCCCGAGTGGGAGGGGCTCGCGCGCGAGAACGGCGCCGCCGCGGTCGAGCTCCCCGGCGCGAGCAACCTCGCCCTCGCCGTGGCGGCGGCGGAGGCGTTCCTCGGGCGCGACGTCGATCCCCACGCCGCCGACGAGGTCGCGCTGCCGGGTCGGCTCGAGCGCCGCGGCGAGTCCCCGCTCGAGCTCTGGGACGGGGCCCACAACCTCGCCGGCCTCGGCTACCTCCTGCCGCGGCTCCCCGCCCGGGACGACTGGGTCGTCGTCGCCTCGATCCTCGCCGACAAGCGGCCGGAGCTGATGCTCGAGGCCCTGTCCGTCCTCGGCGGCCGGTTCGTGGCCACCCAGTCCTCCAATCCACGGGCGCTCCCGGCAGGGGAGCTTGCCGCCCGCGCCGAACCGTATTTCCAGCATGTCGACGCACTTGCCGACCCAGACGCCGCCCGGCGGCGGGCCCTCGACCTCGCCGGGCCCGGCGGGGCCGTGGTCGTCACGGGCTCGCTCTATCTTCTGGCAGAGCTCAGTGACTCCAGCGACCGTCCATAGCCTCGGCGACCGGATCAGCGTCTTCGCGCTGGCATTCTTCCTCCTGGTCGTGATCGTCGGCGGCGCCTTCGCGGCCGGCTACCTCATCGGGAGGATTCTGTTGTGACGGTGGTGGCGAGCTTCTTCGGGTCGGGCACGTGGCTCGCGATCCGCAACCTGTTGTTCTTCTTCGCGTTCGTGTTCTGGGTCGCGACCGTCTTCTGGATCTACAAGGACGCGCGGCGGCGGCTCGAGGATCCATGGGTGATCGGCGTGGCGGTGATGTGCGGCGTCGTCGTTCCGTTCCTCGGCGTGTTCGTGTACATGCTGTTCAGGCCGCCGGAGTACCTCGAGGACGTGCGCGAGCGCGAGCTCGAGATCAGGGCGATGGAGGACCGGCTCTCGAAGCGCGACCTGCACTGCCCCGTCTGCCGCAGCGAGGTCGACGGATCGTTCCTCGTCTGCCCGATCTGCACGACGAAGCTCAAGCAGGCGTGCACGAACTGCAAGCAGCCGCTCGAGGCGCTGTGGCAGGTCTGCCCGTACTGCGAGACGCCGGTCGAGCCGGCCGCGATCGCGGCGCCCGCGCTGCAGCCGCCGCGGCGGCGGCGCACCGGCTCCGGCTGAGACCGGGACCTGGTACCGCCACGAGATCGTCACAAACGATCCACATTCCTGCTCGGTTTCCCGCACGGAGCGCTGTGGACAGTTTGTTACAGAGTCGTATCGGTACCAGGTCCCGGCCGTTCGTCGGCCAGGAACTCGAGCCGGTTGCCGAACGGGTCGCTCGCGTAGAAGCGGCGGACACCCGGTAGCCCGTCGTCCCAGGCGACGTCGCCCAGCTCCGCTGCGAGCGCGTCGAGATCGGCGACGGCGAAGGCCGGATGGGCCTTCCGCGCGGGGACGAAGGCAGCGTCGATCCCGACGTGCAGCTCCTGCCCGCCGCCGAGCCGGAACCAGACGCCGCCGCGTGCACGGAGCGGCTCGGGCTTCTCGATCTCCTCGAGACCGAGCGCATCGCCGTCGAACGCGCGCGCCGCCGCTTCGCATCCGAACGGCGCCGCTAGCTGGACGTGGTCGAGACGCATGTCGTTAGAGTGCCCGCCGCGATGGCGGTCGAACGGACACTCATCCTCATCAAGCCGGACGCGGTGCGTCGCCGCTTCGCCGGTGAGATCCTCGGCCGGATCGAGCGGCGCGGCTTCGACATCGTCGCCGGCAAGCTGCTCACCGTCGACCGCGACCTCGCGGAGACGCACTACGCGGAGCATCGCGAGAAGCCGTTCTTCGGCGAGCTCGTCGAGTTCATCACGAGCGGTCCGACCTGGGCTCTCGTCGTCGAGGGAGACGACGCGATCGCCACGATGCGCAAGACGATCGGCGCGACCAACCCGGCGAATGCCGAGCCCGGGACGATCCGCGGCGACCTCGCGATGTCGATGCCGGACAACCTCGTGCACGGCTCCGACTCGCCGGAGTCGGCGCAGCGCGAGGTCTCGCTCTGGTTCGATGACCTCGCCTGACGAAGCGAGGATCGCGGCAAACGTCGCGCAGTGGACGAAGACGAACCGCGAGTTCACCGACGCCGACGCCGAGCGGCAGTGGCGCGACCCGCAGGTGTACTGGGGCGAGTTCGACGTCCGCGACGCGTGGCTCGGCGACGTGTCCGGCCTCGACGTCGTCGAGCTCGGCGCGGGCACCGCGTACTTCTCGGCGAAGCTCGCGCGCGCGGGCGCGCGTCCAGTCGCCGTCGACCCGACGCCCGCGCAGCTCGAGACGGCGCGTCGCCTGCAGCGCGAGACCGGCATCGAGTTCCCGCTCGTCGAGGCGCCGGCGGAGGAGGTCCCGCTGCCGGACGCAGCGTTCGACCTCGCGGTCTCCGAATACGGCGCGTCGCTCTGGGCCGACCCGGAGCGCTGGCTCGCCGAGGCGTCGCGCCTCCTGCGCCCCGGCGGCCGCCTCTTCTTCCTGACGATGTCGACGATCGCCCATCTCTGCACGCCGGACGAGGACGCGCAGCCGATCGCGAACCGGCTGGTGCGTCCGCAGTTCGCCGACTGGGAGACGCGCTGGGAGGGATACCAGGGCGTCGAGTATCACCTCTCGCACGGCGACTGGATCCGACTCGTGCGGGCGAACGGCTTCCGGGTCGACGCCCTCCACGAGCTCCAGGCGCCGCCGCACGCGCAGACGCACGAGTACTACTTCCTCATCCCGGCGGAGTGGGCGCGCCGCTGGCCGGGCGAGGATCTGTGGGAATGCACGAAGACGTAGACAGCATCGCGGCGAACGTCGCCGAGTGGACGCAGACGAACCTCGAGCACACGGACGCGTCCGCCGAACGGGCGTGGGCGCATCCCGGCATCTCCTGGGGCGTCTTCACGATCCCCGAGGACGACATACGCGCGCTGCCCGAGAGCGTCGCGGGCCTCGACGTCGTCGAGCTCGGCTGCGGCACCGCCTACTTCGGCTCGTGGCTCGCCCGCCGCGGCGCACGCGTGACCGGTGTCGATCCGACGCCGGCGCAGCTCGCGACCGCGCGGCGGATGATGGCGAAGACCGGCATCGAGTTCCCTCTCGTCGAAGCACCGGGCGAGGCCGTGCCGCTGCCGGACCAGTCGTACGACCTCGCCCTCTCCGAATACGGCGCATCGCTCTGGGCGGATCCCTCCAAATGGATCCCCGAGGCGGCGCGCCTGCTCCGGCCCGGCGGGCTGCTCGTCTTCCTCGTCAACTCGACGCTCGTCTACCTGACCGCGCCGGACGACGCGGACGAGCAGGTCGGCACGGAGCTGCTCCGCGGCATGTTCGGCATGCACCGGATCCAGTGGGAGGGTGCGACCGGCATCGAATACCACCTCGCGCACGGTGCGTGGATCCGGCTCCTGCGGGAGAACGGCCTCGAGATCGAGGCCCTGCACGAGCTGCGTCCGCGGCCTGAGGCCGTGGACCCGAGCTACTACGACTTCGTCACTGTCGAGTGGGCCGCGCAGTGGCCTGCCGAGGAGATCTGGGTAGCGCGGAAGCTATGAGCCCCGTCGTCAGGCTGCCGTCGTGGCGCGAGGTCCTGGAGGGCCCGTGGGCGCTCCGGCTCCGGGCCGGCGCAACGGGCGCGTGGCTGATGCGCGGCGAGGCAGAGGACGTGCCGGAGCTGGACGTCCGCTTCGTCGCCGGCAGCGCCGGCCGGACGTCCGAGGATGCGCTCGTCGAGCTCGGCGCCGCGCTCGAGGTCGAGCGCCACCCGGCGTCGTGGGACGAGCTGGCCGCCGCCGTCCCCGACGGCCCGCTCGCGCTGCTCATCCTCGACGCCGACCGGCTGCTCGCCGACGACCCGGCGCAGCTCGCGGCCCTCGTCGGCGCGTTGAAGACCGCGTCGGAGCGGACGACGCTCCGCGTGGTCTTCCAGGCGCGCGACATGCCGCTCGAGGCAGAGGCGGTGCTCGCGGAGTTCGGCGTCGCCGAGATCGTGTGAGCGTCCCGCCGGCACCGCCTCTCGTCCTCGCATCGACGTCGCCGCAGCGGCGCATGATCCTCGAGCAGCTCGGCATCCCGTTCGACGTCGTCGCGCCCGAGTACGTCGAGCACGACCCGCCCGACGCCGACGCCGAGCAGCTCGTGCGAGGCCACGCGCTCGGCAAGGCGCGCTCGGTCTCGGACGGCGCAGGCGACCGTCCGGTGCTCGGCGTCGACACCACGGTCGTCCTCGACGGTCGGATCTATTCGAAGCCGGAGGACATCGGCGACGCGGAGCGCATGCTCGAAGAGCTCGGTGGGCGTACGCACGCCGTCGTCTCCGGCGTCGCGCTGATCACGCCCGGATGGGAGGCCGTCGAGGTCGAGCTGACGCGGGTCACCTTCCGGGCATTGACGCCGCGCGACCTGGCGAGCTACCTCGCAACCCACGAGTGGGAGGGGCGGGCCGGCGGCTATGCGATCCAGGGTCGGGGCGCGGCGCTCGTGGAACGGGTGGAAGGCGACTACCTCAACGTCGTCGGGCTGCCCGCCGCGCTGCTCGTGCGGCTCCTCGCGGAGCGCTTCGCAGGGACGTACGGGTTCGGCTGAGCCGAACCCGTACGTCCCTGTATCGGGGTGCCCAGATTCGAACTGGGGACCTCTCCGACCCGAACGGAGCGCGCTACCAGGCTGCGCCACACCCCGAACCGAGAGCACAGGTTAGCCGAGGTCTCGATGCACGATCGCCGTGCACGCGTCCTCCACGTAGTCCATTCCCGAGGCAATCGCGACCTGCCGCGCCTCGGCGGAACGGACGCCCAGCTGGAGCCACAGCGCCGGTGCGCCGACGGCCGCCGCCTCCCGCGCCACGTCGGCGCAGAACTCCGCCCGCCGAAAGACGTCGACGAGGTCGACCGGCTCCTCGAGGGACGCGAGCGACGGCCAATAGGCCTCGCAGAACGGGTTGACGCGGAACACGCGGTAGCCGGCCCGCTCGAGGTAGCGGGCGACGCCGTGGCTCGGCCGCTCGGGGCGGGGCGACGCGCCGACGACCGCGATCGTCCGCGCCTCGCGAAGGATCTGCTCCGGGCTGCGCACTATCCTCGGCACCGTGCCAGACGAGGAGCTCGCCGCGCGCTGGCAGCTGACGCTCGGCGAACAGTTCCCCGCCGGTGCCGGCGGCCGCGTCTTCCGGGTCACCCGTGCCGACGGGACGCCCGCAGTGCTCAAGCGCTCGCTTCCGCACCGCGAGGCCGAACAGGAAGCCGACGCGCTGGAGCGGTGGGACGGCGACGGCGCGATCCGCGTCCTCGAGCGTGACGACGACGCGCATGCGCTCCTCCTCGAGCTCTGCGAGCCCGGGACGCCGCTCTCGGCGCGGCCGAAGACGGAGGCGCTGGACGTCCTCGTCGAGCTCCTGCCGCGGCTCTGGAAGGACGCGGCCGGCTTCCACACGCTCGAGGACGAGATCGAGTTCTGGCACGACGAGGGCGATCTCGACGGCGACCTGCTGCGCCTCGCGCGCGAGCTCGGTGCGTCGCAGGGGGAGCGCGTGCTGACGAACCAGGATCTGCACGGCGACAACGTCCTGGCGGCGCAGCGGGAGCCGTGGCTCCTGATCGACCCGAAGCCGCTCGCCGCCGAGCGCGAGTTCGCCGTCGCGCCGATCGTGCGCTCGTCGGAGCTCGGGCACTCGCGGCGGGATGCGCTGTACCGCCTCGACCGCCTCTGCGGCGACCTCGCCCTCGATCGCGAACGCGCTCGGCTCTGGACGATCGTCCAGACGACGGCGTGGTCGGAGAACCTGACGCACCGCGGTCACGTCGACACGATCGAGTGGCTGTCGTGATTCGCGCCGTGCTCTTCGACGTCGACTTCACGCTCGCCCGCCCCGGCCCGGAGCTGATGCCCGAGGGCTACGTCACCTGCGGCGCGCGGCACGGGCTCGAGCTCGACCCGTCGCGCTACGAGAACGCGCGCGACGCGGCCTTCGTCGACCTGCAGCACCACCCCGAGCTCGACCACGACGAGGGGATCTGGGTCGCGTTCACCGAGCGGATCGTCCTCGGCATGGGCGGGACACCGCCGGGGGCGCACGCCGTCGCGATCGAGCTGACCTCGCGCTGGGCGCAGCACACGAACTTCGAGCTCTACGACGACACGCTGCCGACGCTGCGCAGGCTGCGCGGCCAGGGAGTGCGGATCGGGCTGATCTCGAACAGCGCGCGGGACGTGCGCGAGTTCGCCGTCCACCACGGACTCGAGATCGACGCCGGCATCAGCTCCTTCCACCACGGGAAGACGAAGCCGCACGCGTCGATCTTCCGCGCCGTCCTCGACCTGCTCGAGGTGGCGCCGCACGAGGCGCTGATGGTCGGCGACTCCGTCGACGACGACATCGAGGGAGCGCGCGCCGCGGGCATGCACGCGGTGCTGCTCGACCGGCTCGGCCTCCGCCCGGAGTTCGCGCCCCGCATCGAGTCGCTCGCGGAACTTACACTTCGTGACTGATGGCAGCCTGGGTCGCGTGGGCGATCGTCGCGGTTGGACTGGCCGTGGGAGAGATCTTCACGCCGGGGCTGTTCTTCCTCGGCCCGCTCGCGGTTGCCGCCGTCGTGTCGGCGATCGCCGCCGCGATCGGCGCCGGCGTCGCGATTCAGGTGATCGTCTTTGCGGGCGCATCGCTCGCCTCGCTCGCCGTCCTCCGGCCGCTCGCGCGGGCCCACCTGCGGATGCCGCCGGCGTTGCGCACGGGCACGGCGGCGCTCGTGGGCGCCCGGGCGGTCGTGCTGCAGCGGGTCGACGAGAACGGCGGCCGCATCAAGCTCGGCGGCGAGGAGTGGTCGGCGCGCTCGTTCGTGTCCGACCAGGTGTTCGAGCCGGGCACGCACGTCGAGGTGGCGGAGATCCAGGGCGCGACGGCGCTCGTCTACGAGTAAAGGAGAACCGGTGGTCGCACTGATCGTCATCCTCGTCGTCGCGGCGTTCGTCGTCTCGACGCTCGCGCGATCGATCCGGATCGTGCCGCAGGCGCGCGCCCGCGTCGTCGAGCGCCTCGGCCGCTACCACCGCACGCTCACGCCGGGCATGGCGCTCGTCGTGCCGTTCATCGACCGGCTCCGCCCGCTGATCGACCTGCGCGAACAGGTCGTCTCCTTCCCGCCGCAGCCGGTGATCACCGAGGACAACCTCGTCGTGAACATCGACTCGGTCATCTACTTCCAGGTGACGGACGCGAAGGCGGCGTCGTACGAGATCGCGAACTACATCCAGGCGATCGAGCAGCTGACCGTCACGACGCTCCGCAACGTGATCGGCGGGATGGCGCTCGAGAAGACGCTGACCTCGCGCGACGAGATCAACAACCAGCTGCGCAGCGTGCTCGACGAGGCGACGGGGAAGTGGGGGATCCGCGTCAACCGCGTCGAGCTGAAGGCGATCGATCCGCCCGCCTCGATCCAGGACTCGATGGAGAAGCAGATGCGCGCCGACCGCGACAAGCGCGCCGCCATCCTGCAGGCCGAGGGGCAGAAGCAGGCGGCGATCCTCACGGCCGAGGGCGAGAAGCAGGCCGCGGTGCTCCGCGCGCAGGGCCAGCGCGAGGCGACGATCCTGCAGGCCGAGGGCGAGGCGAAGGCGATCGACACGGTCTTCCGGGCGATCCACGAGGGGAACCCGGATCCGCAGCTGCTCGCCTACCAGTACGTGCAGGCGCTGCCGCAGATCGCGCAGGGCGAGTCGAACAAGGTCTGGATCGTCCCGGCCGAGTTCCAGCGCGCTCTCGGCCGCATCGGCGCGAAGGAGGAAAAGGAGACCTAGCAGCGCTCCTTCCGGCACGTCCGCAGCGGTGTCACCGTCGGGACGCCGCCGCGCCACGCGAGGCGGATCAGCTCGGACGCGACGTTGTCGTCGTAGCGCGACTCGCGGAGGTGGAAGTCCTCGTTGGCGCGATGCACGAGCCAGTACTTCCCCGCGCGGAGGCCGGTGATGTCGAGCTGCTGGCCGTGGAAGAACGCCGGGTACTTGTCCGTGTAGCCGACCGACTCGCCCTCCTGTACCGAGCGCGCGTCAGGCTCGAACTGCTCGCAGTTGCTCAGGAAGCGCGCCGGGCCGTGCGGGATGCCGGGAGCGGTGCCGTAGTGGTCGGCGAGGCAGAACCCGCTCTTGTGGTCGCGCACGCGCACGACGAAGTCGCCCGCCGTCCGCAGCTCGGCGTGCACGAGGCCGAGGAAGTGCCAGTGGTAGTGCGGCGGCGCGACGACGTAGTGGAGCCCGCCGGACGGCGGGTCGACGCGGACGCCGCCGCCCCGCAGCTGCAGCAGCTGCCGCACCTGCATCACCCTCCGGGCGCCGATGCGGCGCGCCTTGATCCAGAGGAGGCCGGGGCCGCGGTTGTCGACCATCGACGTGAAGCCGAGCAGCCAGTGGCCGTTGCGCGCCCGTTCGATCACCAGTCCGCTCGGCGGCCGCTGGACGAGATCCGGGAACTTCGGGCTCCCCGTCGGCACGACGCGCCAGTCGACCGGCGAGCCGGTCGCGCCGAGGTCGCGCACGTCGGTCGCATCCGCTGCCATCGACTTGACCTCGCCGCCGTCGCTGAACGCGATCCGCGATCCCGCCGGCGACCACACCGGGCTCGTGCCCGACGGGCCGATCAGCTGTGCTGTCCCGTTGTCGACGACGATCGTGCCGTCGGCGCTGTACACGAGAAACCTGCCGTCGGGCGACCACCCGAGATCCGTCACCTCCGCGAACGTCGTCGGCGGGCTGTCGAACGGCCTGCCCGCGACGGTCACCGTCGTGCCGTCGACGACGTACGCGACCTTGCCGGTCGACGAGACGACCGCGCCGCTGCCGTCGGCGAGCTTGCTCGACGGGCCGACCGGCAGCTTGAAGACGCGGATCTGCCGCGTACCGTCCACCTCGGCCGTGTAGACGAAGGAGTCGCCGCTCGGCAACCAGCTCGGCCCCCACTCGGTGACGTTCGGCGTCCGGGCGAGCCGCCGCTGTCCCGAGCCGTCGGCGTTCGCGAGCCAGAGGTCGCCGTCCCGCGCGAATGCGACGAGCGTCCCGTCGGGCGAGTAGGCCGCGTCGTCGGCGTTGCCGAGCAGGCGCTTCCCCTCGACGACGACGGCGCCGCGGTCGGCGACGAGCATCCGCGTGTCGTGGTGCTCGGCCTGGATCACACGCCGACCTCGGCGTGCCACCGTTCCGTGTGGGCGCCGAGGTCTGGGGCCGGCCCGAGCGACGGCGGCGCGAACTGCGCCGCCTCCTCGCGCGTCGCGACCGGTCCCACACAGACGTCGTTCCCCCCGAACAACGCCAGCCAGTCTGCCAGCGGGCGCTGAGCGAATGCCGTGGAGAGCTCGCTGCGCAGCGGCGCCTGATCCGCGTCGTACTGCCGCTCGGCGAGCTCGGGACGGCCGAGGAGGTCGCAGAGCCGTGCGAAGAACTTCGGCTCGAGCGCCCCGACCGTCAGGTGCCGGCCGTCCGCCGTCTCGTAGATCGAGTAGCACGCGTAGCCGGCGGTCAAGACCGGCGCGCGCGCTGCGAGCGGATACGCGCGGTGGGTCATCGACACGACGATGTGCCCGCCGCGCCGCGCGATAAGCGCCGCGAGGATCTCCGTCACCGCGCCGAGCGCCCCGGCGGCGAGGTCGGCCGCCTGCACCGGCGGCAGGGCCGGAGCCGTGGGCTCGAGGACGCCCGCGAACCCGAGGTAGTTCAGGTCGTGGCCGGCGCGCTGCTCGTGCTCGGTGCCGACGCCGAAGCCGGTGATCGAGCAGTAGACACACGTCTCCGGCACCGCGTCCGGGCCGACGCCGAGCCGCGCTGCGACGCCGGGCCGGAACGACTCGAGCACGGCGTCTGCGCGTGCGAGGAGCGCCCGGGCGAAGTCGGCGTCGCGGGGGAGGTCGACCACGACCGACTCCTTGCCGCCGTTCAGCTCGGCATGCCACTCCGGCGCGGTCCGGCGCATCGGGTCGCCCTCGGGCGACTCCAGGCGGACGACGCGCGCGCCGAGGCGCAGGAGCTCGCGGCTCGCGAACGCCCCCGGGAGGTAGCGGGTCAGGTCGGCGACGAGGATGCCGTCGAGCGGCCCTTGCATCGGCGGCGAACCTAGCACTACTCTCCGTCGGCCTTGGTCGAGCGCGCGACCGCAGCGGAGGAGAAACGGCGCCTGATCCTCGACGCCGCCGTGCGCGTCTTCGCGCGGAGCGGCTTCCATACCTCGCGCGTCGGCGACATCGCGGAGGAGGCGGGGGTTGCCCACGGCCTCCTGTACCACTACTTCTCGTCGAAGGACGAGGTGCTGGAGACGATCTTCCGCGAGCAGTGGGGCATCCTCGTCGACCGGATCTCGGCGATCGAGGCGTCCGGCGAGCCGGCGGTCGACCAGCTCCGGCACGTCGCGGCGGTCGTCCTGCGGAACTGGCGCCACCAGCCCGACGTGATTCGCGTGCTCGTGCGCGAGATCGCGCGGAGCCCGGAGGTGCAGCAGCGGATCGGCGAGCTCGTGAAGCCGATCGCCGCCGTCCAGCGGATCATCGAGCGCGGCCAGGCGAGCGGCGAGCTGCGCGCCGACCTGCACCCGCAGTTCGCCGCCGTGGTGTTCTACGGCGGGATCGAGGAGCTGCTCTCCGGCTGGGTGCTCGGGCAGCTGCCGGACGACGACGAGAGCGTCGCCGCCGGTGAGCAGACCGTCGGGCAGCTGCTCGACGGCTTCAGGGCTCCCTGATCAGCTCGGCGAAGCGGTCGGCGCCGACGTTCCCGCCGGAGATGACGATCAGGATCTTGCCCTCGCGCGGGATCCGGCCTTGCAGGAGCGCCGCCGCGCCGACGGCGCCGCTCGGCTCGACGACGATCTTCATCCGGTCGAAGAGGAACCGCATCGCGTCGACGATCTCTGCGTCCTCGACGGAGACGAACTCGTCGACGAGCTCGCTGTTGACCTCCCAGGTCAGCTCGCCGGGCTCGGGCGCGCCGAGGCCGTCGGCGATCGTGCGCGGAACGTCGACGCGCACGCGTTCGCCGGCCGCCCGCGAGCGCCGGTGGTCGTCGCCGGCCGCCGGCTCGACGCCGATCACGCGCGCCCGCGGCTCCAGCGACTTGACGACGGTTGCGCAGCCGGCGATCAGTCCGCCGCCGCTCACCGGCGCGACGACCGCGTCGAACCCGTGCTCGACCGCGAGCACCTCGAGCATCAGCGTTCCCTGGCCCGCCATGATCGCCGGGTCGTCGTACGGCCTGACGAGCGCGAGGCCGCGCTCGTCCGCGAGCCGTGCGCCGATCTCCTCGCGGTTCTCCGTCCAGCGGTCGTACGTGATCACCTCGGCGCCGTAGCCGCGCGTCGCCTCGAGCTTTGCCCTCGGCGCGTCCTCCGGCATGACGATCGTCGCCCGAACGCCGCGCAGCCTCGCGGCGAGCGCCACCGCCTGGGCGTGATTGCCGGACGAGAACGCGATCACGTCCTGGCCCTCGGGGAGCGTGGCGAGCTTGTTGTACGCGCCGCGGAACTTGAACGCGCCGGCGCGCTGGAAGCACTCCGCCTTGAGGAAGACGTTCTCGCCGAGCGTGCGCGACTGCAGCAGCGGCGTCGTGTGCGCGACGCCGGCGATGCGTTCCGCTGCCTCCTCGACGTCCGCGAGCTCGATCAGCGGCACGGCGACCGCCCTTGCCGGACGAGCCCGAAGCCCCAGAGCGAGCCGTTGACGACGTAGTAGACGCTCGTCCCGCTGACGAACGCCTCGTAGCCCGAGCAGGTGACCGGAATCGCGTGCGGGATCTGCGCCTGGGGCGCCCCGAGCGTGAGGCCCCCCGGCGTCTGCCAGCCGTCCGGCTGCCAGAGGGTGTAGACCGCGCTCACGCGGCCCCGCGTCAGCTCGATCCCGAGCCCCTTGTCGTCGAAGGGGCGGTAGGTGAAGTACCACGTCGTCGTCGCGCAGCCGCGGCAGAGCCCGTAGTCGCGGCCGAGGTGCGCGCGCACGGCCGCGGCGGTCTGGCCGAGCCGGACGCCGGCGAGCGACCGGCCGGGGACGAAGGTCGCTGCGACGGGGACTGCTGCGATCAGTTCCGGCTCTCCCGGTGCTGCGCCGCGCCCGCGACGGCGTGGAGCCACGGCTCGCGGCGCTTGATCCAGATCTCGGCTTCCGGCTTCAGCTCGAACGGCGCAGCGTCGAGGGAGCCGAGGCGGATCTCCACGACCTCGTCGTCGTCGAAGCAGCCGAGCCTGCTCCCGCACCGCGGGCAGAAGCTCCGACCGTCGTAGGTCGCGACGTCGCCGACGAGCTCGAAGCGGTCGCGCGGCCACTGTCCGTAGATCGTGAACGTGCTGCCCGACTCCTTGCGACAGTCCGCACAGTGGCAGCGCCCGACGTGCTGGGGCTCGCCGTGAACCGTGTACCGCACTGCACCGCAGAGGCAGCTACCGCTCCGCATAGGATCGGAGTATGCCGTCGCTGTGGGACCGGTTCGCCGACCTCGACGTCGCGATCGACGATTACGCCGTGCAGCGGCGGGAGCTCGACGTGTCGCCGCAGTTCAAGCGCGTGACGACGACCGTCGTGCTGCACGGCGCCGACGAGACCGGGCAGGGCGAGGACGTCACCTACACGGCCGGCGACCACGACGATTTTCCTGCGCACGAGATGCTCGCGGGGACGTGGACGCTCCACGAGTACTCGCGGCGGCTCGACGAGCTCGTGCTGTTCGACCGCGAGCCGCAGATGGAGGCGTCGCACGACTACCGGCGCTGGGCGTTCGAGAGCGCGGCGCTCGACCTCGCCCTCCGCCAGGCCGGCACCTCGTTCGCAGACGCGGCCGGACGCCGGTACCGGCCGGTGCGCTTCGTCGCATCGACGCGCGCCGACGTCGCCGCGTATCTCGCGCTCAACCCCGACCTCGAGTTCAAGCTGGACGCCGAGGAGGAGTGGGACGACGCGCTCGTCGCGCAGCTCGCCGCGACCGACCGCGTGCGCGTCGTGGACTTCAAGGCGTACTACCGGGGCACGTCGGTCGACCTCGCTCCCGACCCCGCGCTGTACCGGCGGGTCGCCGACGGCTTCCCCGCGGCGGTGCTGGAGGACGCGGCGCTCGACGGCGAATGCGGCGAGGCGCTGCGCGGCGCCCACGACCGCCTGAGCTTCGACGCGCCGATCCATTCCTGGGACGACGTCGAGTCGCTGCCGGTCGAGCCGCGCTGGCTGAACATCAAGCCGTCCCGCTTCGGAACGCTCCGGCGGCTGTGCGAGTGCATCGACGAATGCGAGGACCGCGGCATCGCGATGTACGGCGGCGGCCAGTTCGAGCTCGGCCCGGGCCGGCTGCAGATCCAGAAGCTCGCGAGCGTCTTCTACGCCGACGGGCCGAACGACGTCGCGCCCTCCGAGTACAACGAAGGGCCGGCGCGCGCCGGCCTCGCGACGAGCCCGCTGCCCGCCCCCGAGGGGCCGGGCTTTTGATCAACCTGTTCGACGGCGAGCCCCGGCGGTTCGGCGAGCAGCTCGGTGCGCGGCTCTGGGGCGGCACGCTGTACGAGCTCCAGCCGGGACAGTCGTCGCCGTACCACTGGCAGTACGGGGAGGAGGAGTGCTGCCTCGTCGTCAGCGGCCGGCCGACGCTGCGCACGCCCGAGGGGGAGCGTGTGCTCGAGCCCTGGGACGTCGCGTGGTTCCGGCGCGGCCCCGACGGGACGCACGGACTGCGGAACGACGGCGACGTCGCCGCGCGCATCGTTTTCTTCTCCACGGCGAGCGACCCGGAGGTCGCGGTGTACCCGGACGACGGCCGCACCGGCGTGTTCGCGGGCTGGAGCTCCGAGCTGCCCTCGACGCGAGGCTACGTTGAACCTGCGTGACGCTTCGGTCGAGCCGGCGTGCGACCAGCCCGGGTTCGAGCACCGCGCCGTCTCGGTGCGCAAGGCGCTCGGCGCCGAGCTGATCGGCTGCACGGTGTACGAGGTCGACTCGGGCGCGCAGCTCTGGCCGTACCACTTCCACTGGAACAACGAGGAGTGGCTGATCGTCGTCGCAGGCGTGCCGACGCTGCGGACGCCGGACGGCGAGCGCGAGCTGCGTGCGGGCGACCTCGTCGCCTTCAACGAGGGCGACGCCGGCGCGCACACGCTCTACAACCGCAGCGGCGCGCCGTTCCGCGTCGCGATGTTCTCGACGCTGCGACAGGGGAGCGTCGTCTACCCCGACAGCGGCAAGGTCGGCGCCGGCCCGCCGTGGGACCGGCTCTACTTCCGCCGCGCGGACGCGGTCGGCTACTGGGAGGGCGAAGGGTGACCCGTGCCGCCCATGCACCGGGCATCGGTGTTCGCCGCGGCCGCCGGGGCCGCGGCGTCTTCGCGCTGCGCCGCTTCGAGGAGGGCGAGATCGTCGAGACGTGCCCGACGGTCCTCCTTCCCGACGAAGATGCGGAGGGCGTCGTGCGCAACTACGTCTTCTCGGCGCGCCAGCCGGGGAAGCTGCTGCTCGTCCTCGGCTACGGGATGCTCTACAACCACTCCGCGGAGCCGAACCTCTTCCACCGGTCGGCGGGACGGCAGCTGATCGAGTTCGTCGCGCTGCGCGACATCGCCGCCGGCGAGGAGCTGACGCACAACTACGGTCCCGAGTACTGGGACGACCGCAGCAAGCGGCCGCGCTAGCGGAACGCGTTCTCGCCGGTCAACGCGTGGCCGACCACGAGCGTGTGCACCTCGTGCGTGCCCTCGTACGTCAGCACCGACTCGAGGTTGTTGATGTGGCGGATCACCGGATACTCGAGCGTGATCCCGTTGCCGCCGAGGATCGTCCGCGCCGTGCGGGCGACCTCGATCGCGCCGCGCACGTTGCCCATCTTCCCGAGCGAGACGTGCTGCGGGAGCAGCGTCCCGTCGTCTTTCATCCGGCCGAGGTGGAGCGCGACGAGCGTCGCGCGGTTCACCTCGAGCGCCATCTCCGCGAGCTTCTGCTGCGTCAGCTGGTATCCGGCGATCGGCTTGCCGAAGACGATGCGCTCCTTCGCGTAGTCGAGCGCCGACTCCATGCACGCGCGACCCGCGCCGACGGCGCCCCATACGATCCCGTAGCGCGCCTCGTTCAGGCACGAGAGCGGCCCGCGCAGCGACGAGATCTCCGGGAAGCGGTTCTCCTCGGGCACGCGTACGTCGCGCAGGACAAGCTCGGAGGTGACCGACGCCCGCAGCGAGAGCTTGTGCTTCATCTCCGGCGCCTCGAACCCGGCCATGCCCTTCTCGACGAGGAAGCCGTTGATCGCGCCGTCCTCCGTGCGCGCCCACACCGTCGCGACGTCGGCGACCGTCCCGTTCGTGATCCACATCTTCGAGCCGTTCAGGATCCAGTCCGAGCCGTCGCGCTTCGCCGTCGTCCGCATCGAGCCCGGGTCGGAGCCGGCGTCCGGCTCGGTCAGGCCGAAGCAGCCGATCAGCTCGCCGCTGTGCATGCCCGGCAGCCAGCGCTGCTTCTGCTCCTCCGAGCCCCACTTCCAGATCGAGAACATCGCGAGCGAGCCCTGCACCGAGACGAACGAGCGGATGCCGGAGTCGCCGGCCTCGAGCTCCATGCACGTGAGGCCGTAGGCGACGGCGCTCGCCCCGGGCAGGCCGTACCCCTCGAGATGCATCCCGAAGAGGCCGAGCTGCCCGACCTCCTGCGCGAGCTCGCGCGGGAGGATCCCCTGTTCGAACCACTCGCCGATCTCCGGCAGGATCCGCTCCCGGACCCACTGCCGCACCGTGTCCCGAATCGCCCGCTCCTCGTCGTCGAGGAGCGCGTCGATCGCGAGGTAGTCGCGCGGGTCGAGCGTCGTCGGCTTCGCGGTGGCCGCCACGGGGGAAAGGCTACCTCGCGGCCCTGGCTGGAAGCGCCGTCGGCAAAGCCGGCGTCGCCCCGGCCGATGCACCGCGGCGCTATCGCGCCGCTGTCAGATGGTTCAGGGCCAGGCCGAGCCAGGTCGTCGCCTCGCTCGACCAGAGCGACTGCGCATGGCGGCCGGGATAGAGCTTGAAGACGTGCGGGATCCGGGCAGCCGTCAGCTCGCGGTTCAGCTGCTCGTTCTCGGCGACGAACGAGCCCGTCGGGTCGTTCCGGCCGATGTAGAAGCCGATGGAGAGCGGCAGCCGGGCGAGGCGCGCCCGGAGCCGCGCGAACTGCTCGTGGACGTTCGCAGCGTCGTTCTTCGCGGTCGAGCCGAGGTCGAGCGGATAGTCGCCGGTCGGATCGGTCGGATGGAAGTAGCCGCTCCACGACTCCACGACGCTGAACTCCGAGAGGTGCGCGAGCGCGAGATGCATCGCGCCGTAGCCGCCGGCGGAGAGGCCGATGATCGCGCGGCCCGCGCGGGACGCGATCGTGCGGTAGCGGCTGTCGACCGCACGTGGGATGTCGCGCGCGATCGCCGTCTCCCAGCGGCCGAGGTACTCCGGATCCGTGTTCGCGCCGCTCGCGCCCTGCGGGACGACGAGGATCGCCTGCTTCCGCTGCGCGTCCATCGCAGAGTCGAGCCAGCCGAACATCCGGAAGGCGCCGGCGTTCGCCGGCAGGCCGTGCAGGAAGTAGATGACCGGATAGCGCAGCGTGCTCGTGTCGTAGCCGTCCGGGAGGTAGATCTCGTACCCGAGCGAGCCGACGTGGGTCCAGACGATTCGGTCCTCGGTGCGCGAGCTTCGTTGCGCCAGGCTCGCGGCGGCGGCGACCGCGGCGCCGACGCAGGCCGTCGTGACGACGGCTGTGAGTTTCCTGTGAAAACTCATCCCCGGCTTAGATCTGCACCGTAGCTTCACGCCGTGACACTTCGTCTGCCGATCGTCCGGGCGGCGGGCATCGGTGCGGCGCTCGCAGCGTTCCTCGTCGTCGGCCTCCTCGGCGTGCGTGGGTACGTCGACAACTTCCTGCTCTATCGGGGCTTCCCGCCGCCGCGCGAGCCCGCGTTCGTCAAGCATCCCGGGACGCTTCTCAAGATCGGCGTCCCGAGCCCGGCGCTCGGCGGCCGGCGGCAGGAGACGTATGTCTATCTCCCGTCGGGGTACGCGTCTCACCCGCACGAGCGCTACCCGGTGCTCTATCTGCTGCACGGCATCCCCGGGCGGCCGCTCGCGTTCATCCAGACCGTGCAGATGGGCGTCGTCGAGGACACGCTGACGACGCTCGGCCGCGCGCAGCCGCTGATCCTCGTCATGCCGTTCGGGTCGACGGGGACGTTCACCGACGAGGAGTGGGCGAACGCGTGGGGCACGTTCGTGACGCGCGACGTCGTGCGGTACGTCGACGCGCATTACCGCACACGGCCGGCCCGCGCGGCTCGGGCCATCGGCGGCCTCTCGGAAGGCGGCTACGGCGCGATCAACCTCGCCCTGCAGCACCCTCGCATGTTCTCGGTCGTCGAGAGCTGGTCCGGCTACGAGAAGCCCGACCCATTGCGCAGCATCTTCGGCGCGCATCTGCAGCTGCTCGCGCGCAACGACCCGATGCTGGATCTGCCGCACGTCGCGCGCGAGCTCCACCGGCTGCGAACGTACTTCTGGTTCTACTCGGGAACCGAGGATCACTTCCGCGCCCAGAACCACGCATTCGCGCAGTCGCTGTCGCGCTTCCGAATCCCCAACCGCTTCTTCCTCAGCCACGGGGGCCACAACTGGGCGCTCTGGAGGAAGCACGCCGCGGCCGCCTACCTCGCCGCCGCCGGGAGGCTCCGTGCGTAGCGTCGCGCGCATGCTCACGGCGTCCACGCTCGCCGCCGCCACGATCGTCGCGGCGACCGGCTGGCTGTATGCCGTCCACGGCCGCGTGCACGGCTGGCCCGGTCCGGGCGTGCGCGACGCGCTGGCACTCGACGAGCTTCCGCACCGCTCGGGCGTCCCCCTCGTCCTCTATCTGCTCGTCTGGGGCACGGCCGCGGCGCTGCTCGCGCTCCTCGCGCGCTGGGCGCGCGCCGACGCCCTCGTCGCCGGGCTCCTGCTCGGCATCGCCGTCGGCGGCTGGCTCTACGCGCAGAACGGCGTGTCGATCCTCGTCGTCCGGCAGGTATCGGCACACAGCGCGTTCCACGGCGCGGCGTCGGAGGAGGCGGTGATCATCCCGGCGGTGCTCGCGGGCGTGGCGGTCGCCGCGCTCGGCCGGTCGCGTGCGTCGGCGCGCCGCCGCTCGCGGAGCGTCCTCTCTTGGCTCGTCGGCGCCGTCGCCGTGCTCGCAATCGTCGACGGCGTCCTCCCGGAGCACCGGCAGTCGCTCGTCGCCGCCTTCGACCCGGCGCACATCCACGGCGCTTCGAAGGCCCTCGTCGTCCCGGTCGCGGCAGCGCTGCTCGTCTCCGCCCGGGCGCTCGCGCGCGGCAGCAGGCGCGCGTGGCAGTTCGCCGTCTTCCTGCTCGCGGTGCTGCTCGTGCTGCACATCGGCCGCCGCTTCGACCAGGGAGCCGTCGTGACCGCGGTCGCCGTCGTCGCGCTGCTCGGTCGCCGCCACGACTTTCGCGCTCCCGGCGACCCGGTGAGACGTCCGCACGTGCTCGTGCACCTGCTCGTCGCAGGTGCCGGCGTCCTCGCGTACGGCGTCGTCACGGTCTGGCTCAACCGTCTGATGGCCGACCAGGCGTACTCGCTCGGCTTCGCGCTGAGGGCGACCGGCGACGCGGTCGTCGGAAGGGCGCACCACCTGAGCGAGCCGTTCGCCGACTGGTTCCCACTGACGGTGTTCCTGCTCGCCTGGGGAGCGACCGCGTTCATGCTCGTCGAGTGGTTCGCGCCCTGGCGCTACCGGCTCCAGCGCGAGGAGCACGAGCACTCCCTCGCGCACCGACTCGTCACGACGTGGGGCTCCGACACGCTCGCTCCCTTCGCGCTGCGCTCCGACAAGTCGTACTTCTTCTCGGCGGACGGCGCCGCCTTCCTCGCCTACCGCGTCGTCGGCGGTGTCGCGCTCGTCGCCGGCGATCCGATCGGCCCGACCGATCTGCGCCGCGGGCTGATGGGGCGCTTCCTCGAGTTCGCGCACGAGCGCGGCTGGCGGGTCGCGGTGCTCGGCGCGGGCGAGCACTGCGTCGCCGACTACCGCGCGCTCGGGCTGCGTGCGCTGTACCACGGCGACGAGGCCGTCGTTCGGACAGCCGGCTTCTCGCTCGACGGCCGCGCGATCCGCAAGGTCCGGCAGTCGACCCACCGGCTCCCGAACGCGGGCTACCGCTCACGTGTCCTCCGTCCGAGCGAGCTCGACGACGAGCTGCGCCGCGAGCTCGAGACGATCGCGACCGATTGGCGCGGCAACCAGCCCGAGCGTGGGTTCGTGATGGCGCTCGACGCGCTCTTCGCGCTCGGCGACGAGGACTCGCTGTTCGTCGTCGGCTTTGCAGCGGACGAGCGTCCGGCCGGCTTTCTCCACTTCGCGGTCTCGCGACCGGGGTCGGCGCTCTCGCTCTCGTCGATGCCGCGGCGCCGCGACGTGCCGAACGGATTCACGGAATGGCTGATCGTCGACGCCGTGCAGTGGGCGAAGCAGAACGAGTTCGCGCGAGTGTCGTTGAACTTCGCCCCGTTCGCGCAGCTGTTCGAGCGGAGCGACCTGACGCTCGGGCAGCGCGCGTTCCGCGCGGTGCTGCAGCGGCTCAAGGGCTGGTTCCAGCTCGACAACCTGCTGCAGTTCAACCGCAAGTTCTTCCCCGAGTGGCAGCCCCGGTACGTCGTCGTCGAGCGGGTGCGCGACGTGCCGCGCGTCAGCGTCGCCGCGCTCGCGGCCGAGTCGTACCTGCCGTTCCAGTGATCGCGCTCGGCCTGCTGCTCGCGGCTGCGTCGACGGCCGCGATCAACCGCGGCTATGCGCTGCAGCACGACGCCGCGGCGGCGCTGCCGCCGTTGACGCTCCGCCGGCCGGTCGCCTCGCTGCTCGCGCTCTTCCGCACGCCGCGCTGGCTCGTCGGCTTTATCGGGGGCCTCGGCGGCTGGGTGGTGTACGTCGTCGCGCTGCGGCTCGCGCCGCTCTCCCTCGTCCAGGCGGCCGCCGCGGGCGGCGTCGCGGTGCTCGCGTTCGGCGCGGGACGGCTGAGCCGGGCGGAGTGGGGCGGCGTCGCCGCCGCGGTCGGCGGGCTCGCGCTCCTCGCAGCCTCGCTCGGCGCGCACACCGGCTCCGCCCGCGGGTCAGCGCCCTCCGTCGCGGTCTGGATGGCCTGCTCCGTCGCCGTCGCGGGAATCGCCGCCGTCTTTCGCGACGGCCTCGGCACGGCCGCCGGCGTGCTCTACGCGGCAGGGGACGTCGGCACGAAGGCGGCGATCGTCGGCGGCGCGCGCCTCTGGTTCGTCCCGGGGCTGCTCGCATGCCACGGGCTCGCGTTCGTCGCGCTCCAGCTCGCGTTCCAGCGCGGCCGCCGGCTCGCGACGGCGGGCGTCGCCGTGTTGTGGACGAACGCGCTGCCGATCGCCGCCGGCATGACGCTCTACTCCGAGTCGTCGGGCGGCCCGCTCCGGATCGTCGCGTTCGCGCTCGTCGTCCTCGCCGCTACGGCGCTGGCGCGGGCGTCGGCTCCGAAACCTGCACCGGCGTGATCGCCGCGCGCGCCGCGCCGGTCGGGCCGACCGCGCGGACGGCGAGCGTGTGCTGCCCCGGCGTGAGGGTCGCCGTGTCGAGCGTGAACGTGTACGGCGCGCTCGTCACGGTCTGTACGACGCTGCCGTCGATCCACAGCTCGAGCGACGCGACGCGGCCGTCGAGGATCGGGTCGATCTCGACGACGCCCGTGAGCGGCGGCAGCTCGGGCAGCGCGACGCCGGGCGGCGGCACCTGCTGCGCGCTCGAGACGACGACGACGGTGGCGATCGCACTCTGGCCGTCGGCCGCGACGGCCCGCGCGGTGAGGACGTGCCGGCCGGGCTGCTGGAGCGACGTGTCCCACGCCCAGACGTAGGGCGGCGAGTCGACGCTCGCGCGCTCCGCGCCGTCGACGAGGAAGTCGACGTGCGCCGCGTTCGTCGCGTCCGCGACCCACGACACGAGGCCGCTCACGCGCTGGCCGAGCGCGAGCTCCGGAATCGTCACGTCGACGGGGCGCGGCGGCGGCGTGACGCCGGCGCGGTAGTCCCGGACGTACGTCATGTAGCGAGTCCAGTCCCAGTAGGCGCCGGGATCGACGTGGTGCGCCCAGCCGCCGAAGAGGCCGCGGTGGAACGGGTCGGGCACCTCGCTGTGGCCGATCACGTGGCGCCGGTCGGCCGGCAGGTGGTAGCGGCGGAGGAGGGACGCGACGAGCTGGGCCGACGCGCGGTACTCCGCGTCCGTGACGACGCCGTCGATGCGCGAGTAGCCCTCGTGCTCGATCCCGATCGAGTGCGCGTTGACCCAGCCGTTGCCTGAGTGCCAGGCGATCTCGTTGTCCGGGACCATGTGGGCGATCTCGCCGTTCCGGCCCACGACGTAGTTCGCGGCCGCGTGCGCGCGCGGGTTCCGAAACCAGCTGACGGTGCCGCCGAAGGAGCCCTCCGTGACGTGCACGACGACGAGCCGTACGGCCGAGGCGGGCCGGTGGTGGTGCGAGTAGTTAGACCACGCGGCCGGGATCGGCAGGAACGTGGCGAGGATGCTGACGGCGAGCCTCACCGCCGTCACCCTCGCACGCGACCGCCGTCAGTACAATTCGATTGACTAGTCAGTCAACGAACGAGGAGACGATGGCGACGATCGAGGCGACGGGGATCTCGTTTGCCCTCACGGACGAGCAGAAGGCGCTGCGGGAGCTCGCGCGCGACTTCGCCGCGAAGGAGATCCGCCCGCACGAGCGGGACTACGACGAGCGGATGCACCACCCCGCGGACGTGATCGCGAAGGCCCACGAGCTCGGCCTGATGAACCTCCACGTCCCCGAGGAGTACGGGGGGCCGGGCCTCTCCGCGTTCGACGGGATGCTCGTCGGCGAGGAGCTCTACCGGGGCTGCTCCGGGATGGGCACCTCGATCTCCGCGAATGGGCTCGGCTCGGGCCCGGTCCTCACCTTCGGCTCGGACGAGCAGAAGCGCACGTGGCTGTCGCCGCTGATCGAGGAGCCGATCCTCTGCTCGTTCGGGCTCTCGGAGCCCGGCGCCGGCTCCGACGTCGCGTCGCTCAAGACGACGGCGGCGCGCGAGGGCGACGAGTACGTCCTCAACGGCTCGAAGACGTTCATCACGAACGCCGGCTACGCCGACTGGACGGTCGTCTTCGCGAAGACCGATCCGAAGGGCGGCGCCAAGGGGATGTCCGCGTTCATCGTCCCGATGGACTCGCCGGGTGTCTCGATCGAGCAGCACCTCGACAAGATGGGTCAGCGCTCGACCGACACGTCGGCCTTTGCGCTCCACGACGTCCGCGTTCCCGCCGCGAACCGGATCGGCGAGGAAGGCGACGGCTTCAAGATCGCGATGGCGACGCTCGACGCAACGCGGCCGGGGACGGCGATCGGCGCCGTCGGCGTCGCGCAGGCTGCGTACGAGCACGCCGTCGACTATGCGAAGCAGCGCGTCACGTTCGACCTCCCGATCGCGATGCACCAGGGCGTGAACTTCATGATCGCCGACATGGCGACGGAGATCGAGGCGGCGCGGCTGCTCTGCTGGCAGGCGGCGTGGATGCTCGACCGGGGCCACGGCCGGAAGGCGACGCTCTACTCGTCGTTTGCGAAGCGGTTCGCCGCCGACACGGCGATGAAGGTGACGACCGACGCCGTGCAGGTCTTCGGCGGCTACGGCTACATCAAGGAGTACCCGGTCGAGAAGCTCATGCGCGACGCGAAGCTGTTCCAGATCTACGAGGGCACCTCGCAGATCCAGCGCCTCGTGATCGCGAAGGAGATCTTCCTCCCGAGGGACTAGCGGGTTAGGCTCGCGGCGTCACCGACGACGGAGGTCCACGATGGCGGTTGGGATGCTGCTGGCATCGCCCGGCTTCAATGAGGACGTCTACTGGCAGTTGAACGACGTGATCTTCGGGACGCGGAGCTGGAGCGCCGCCGACGTGCCCGGCTTGATCCTGCACAGCGCGGGGCCGTCGGAGGGCGGCTTCTACGCCTACGACGTCTGGGAGAGCCGCGAGGCCTTCGAGGCGTTCATGAAGGAGCGGCTTGCGCCGGCGTTCGAAAGCATGACCGGCGGTCCGCCGCCGGCGGAGATGCAGCCGCAGTTCTTCGAGATCGCGAACCTCGTCACGTAGGTGGCGCTCGAGATCGACCTCGCCGGGCGCGTCGCGCTCGTCACGGGCGGGTCGCGCGGCCTCGGCCGCGCGGATGCGCTGACGCTCGCGCGTGCAGGTGCCGACGTCGTCGTCGCCGACCTGCTCGTCGAGTCGGAGCTCTCCGAGGACACCGACCGTTACGGCGCGCTTGCGACGGTCGCGCGGCAGCAGGGGCTGGTGCACACCGAGGAGACGGTCGAGGAGATCCGCGGCCTGGGCCGGCGCTCGCTCGCGGTGCGCTGCGACGTGACGGATCGCGTGCAGGTCGACGCGGCCGTCGCGCGTGCGGTCGACGAGCTCGGGTCGGTCGACATCCTCGTCAACAACGCCGGGACGCTCGATCACGTCGGGCAGTTCCACAACCAGTCGCCGGAGCTGTGGGAGCGCGACCTCCGGGTCAACCTGACCGGCGCGTTCAACTGTGCGCAGGCCGTGTGGCCGCATCTGCAGGCGCGCGGCTGGGGCCGCATCGTGAACATGTCGTCGGTCGCGGGGACGCTCGGCGGGTTCGGGCAGGCGTCGTATTCCACGACGAAGGCCGGCCTGCTCGGGCTGACGAAGACGCTCGCGATGGAGGGCGCGCGTCACGGCATCACGTGCAACGCGATCGTCCCCGGCGTGATCGGGACGGAGGCCTTCCACATGGCGAACGAGGCGATGAACGAGCGGATCGTGGCCCGGACGGCGCTGAAGCGGCCGGGCGATCCGCAGGAGATCGCGAACGTCGTCGCCTTCCTCTGCTCCGACCTCGCGAGCTTCATCACCGGCGCCGAGCTGAACGTCAGCGGCGGCGTCGAGCTGTTCGTGTTCTAGCTGCTTCGCACCGCTCCGCTGCGCTCCGCTTTCCTGCTCGCAGAAGGCGCGCTTCGCGCGCTGTGGAGCGAGCGCCGATGTGATCGCGACGGATGCCACGGGTATCGTGGGTCCGTGGGGCGGAAGGTCTTTTACGTCGCGCTCGGCCTCGCGGCGATCGCTGTCCTCCTCGGCCTCGTCTTCGCGGGGTCGCCGTCGACGATCGCCAAGGGCGTCTCGATCGACGGCATCGACGTCGGCGGCATGAAGACGAAGGACGCGAAGGCGCTCCTCGACCGCCGCTCCGCCAAGCTCGCGAACGCACCGCTCGTCTTTATCGCCGCCGGCAAGCGCTTCCCGATCCGCGCCCGGGAGCTCGGCGTCGAGCCCGACTGGGCGCACGCGGTGCAGGTGGCCAAGCGGCAGGGCGACGGGTTCGGGCCGCTGCGCGGCTTCAAGCGCCTCGGTGTCGAGGTCTTTGGCGAAGACGTCACGCCGCCGACGCAGGTCCTGAGCGGAGCGCTCGAGTACAAGCTCGGCCTGATCGCGCATGCCGTCGACTCGGCACCGCGCGACGCAGCACTCGTCCGCCGCGGCGGCCGCATCGTCGCCGTCCCCGCCCGCCCCGGCTATCAGCTCGATCGCGCCGCGTCCGCGCGCACGATCGTGCACGAGCTCTCGACGCTCGACCGGACGCAGGGAACGGTCGAGCTGCCGCTGCGCCGCCTCGCCCCGCAGGTCACGACGGCGGATCTCGCGCGCGCCGCGCGCCAGGCGCGCGTCGCGACGTCGGCGCCGGTGCGGCTCATCCTCGGCCGGACACGCTGGCTCCTGACGCCGCATCGCATCGCGTCGCTGCTCGAGCTGCCGTCCGGGGGGCGCACCGCGCTCCGCATCGGCGGCCCGGTCGCCGACGACTGGCTGTCCAAGCTCGGCCGCCGGGTCGCGAAGCGCGCCCGCGACGCGAACTTCGCGGTCGAGGGCCCGCACGTGCGCATCGTTCCCGCGCAGCCGGGCGTCCGTCTCGACGCAGCCGGTGCAGCACGAGCCCTGCTCGTTGCCGCGTTGCGCCCGGGTTGGCGCGTCGCGTACCTCGCCACAAAGACGGCGCAGCCGAAGCGCTCGACCGCCGAGGCCGGCACGATGGGCATCACGGGCCTCGTCTCGTCGTACACGACCGACTACGGCGGCGTGCCGAACCGCATTCACAACGTGCAGCTCGTCGCGCACCTGATCGACGGCGCCCTCATCGCGCCCGGCGCGACGTTCTCGTTCAACGAGACGACCGGCGCGCGCACGGCGGACAAGGGGTTCCTCGAGGCGCCGGTCATCGTCAACGGCGAGCTGACGACCGGGCTCGGCGGCGGCGTCTGCCAGGTCTCGACGACGGTCTTCAACGCGGCATTCGTCGCCGGCCTCAAGATCACCGCCCGAACGAACCACGCGCTCTACATCAGCCACTACCCGCAGGGCCGCGACGCGACCGTGAACTACCCGGACGTCGACCTGAAGTTCGTGAACGACACGCCGCACTGGATCCTGCTCAAGACGTTCGTCGGCTCGTCGTCGCTCACGGTCAACCTCTACGGGACGCCGCAGCACCGCGACGTCAAGAGCTCGACGACGCCGCTTGTCGTCACCGGCGTCATACCGGTGAAGAAGACGATCGACCCGTCACTGAAGCCGGGCGAGAAGGTCGTGGACGACTCCGGTGCGCCGCCGCTCGCGACGAGCGTCACGCGCGACGTCTACACCGCGGGCGGCAAGCTGCTGTACCACAACGTCTGGTACTCGTCGTACCGCTCCTCGCCGAAGCTCGTGCGGATCGGGCCGAAGCACACGAAGCCGAAGCCTGCCGCGACGACGACTACGACGACGACGCAGACGACGACGACGACTCAGCGGCAGCCACCGCCGCACTGAGCCAGTCCGGGACGCGCGTCGGTCGCAGCGTCTCCGAGTCGACGCACGCGTGCTCGGTGTGCCCCTGCGCGACGAGCACTCCGTCGTCGCGCACGATCGCGTACTCGTACCGAAAGCGGGCGCCGCGCAGATCGACACAGCGCGTGTGCACGTGCAGCACGTCGTCGAACCGCGCCGGCGCGGCGTAGCGGCAGTGCGACTCGAGGACGAGCGCCTCGATCCCCGTGTCGCGCAGCGCCCGGTAGCCGCCGGCGAACGCGCGGAGGTACTCGACGCGGGCGACCTCGAACCACACGAGATACGCCGCGTTGTGGGCGATGCCCTGGGCATCGGTGTCCGCGAAGCGCACGCGGACGGTGGTCGAGAACGTGAATCCCTCGATCGGCACTTGACAGATATAGCAAAAACGCTATAGCCTCTGACATAGCAAAACTGCTATGATCGACCACCAAGGGAGGAAGGCTCATGGAAGCCTCGGTGGAAGCCCGCCTCACCTCGATCGAGAACCGGCTCCTGGTCATCGAGCGAACGCTCGGCGTCGAGCGGCCGGCCCCTCGGCCGCAGCAGCCGAGGATCTATCCGCCGCCCCCGCAGCAACCCGCGCAACCGCGCGCCGCACGGCCCGCGCGCGACCCCGTCGACCTCGAGGAGCTGCTCGGCGGCCGCGTGCTCGGCTGGGTCGGCGGCGTCGCCGTCGTCCTCGCCGCGGTGTTCTTCCTCGCGATGGCGATCCGCAACGGCTGGATCGACGAGCCGACCCGCGTCGTCCTCGCTTTCGCCGCCTCGGCCGTGCTCACCGCGGTCGGAGTCTGGCTGTACGAGACGAAGGGCCGGACGCAGGCCGCGCGCGCGGCCGTCGCCGCCGGCATCGCCGCGTTCTACGCGAGCAACGCTGCGGCGACGGCGCTCTACCACCTCGTCATGCCGGTCGCCGGGCTCGTCGTCGCCGGTATGACCGGTGCGATCGCGACCGCCCTCGCCGTCCGCTGGCGGTCGGTCGAGATCGCCGGCCTCGGCCTGATCGGCGCGCTCCTCGCGCCGGTCCTCGTCGGTGCAGGAACCTCGACGTCGAGCCTCGTCTTCATGACGCTCGCGCTCTGCGCGACCGTCGGGGTGCTCCTCTGGCAGCGGTGGGGCCGGCTGGCTGCGCTCGCGTACGTCCTCAGCGCGCCGCAGGCAGCCTCCTGGATCGTCGAGGAGCGCCACACGCGGCTCGGGCTCGCGCTGCTCGTCATGGGCGCGTTCTGGCTCCTGTACGTCGTCGCCGCGCTCGGGTACGAGCTCCGCGCCCCGACGGCGAAGCTCCGGGTGTCGTCCGCGTCGCTCCTGTTCGTGAACGCGTCGCTGACCGCGCTGGCCGGCTGGGCGCTGCTCGACGACGTCGGCAACGACCAGGGCGCAACCGCGTGGGTGATCGCGGTCGCCGTCGCGCATGCCGCACTCGCCTTCGTCGTCGGCAGGGGACGGATCAGCAACCAGATCGCCGCGCTCCTCGTTGCCGTCGGCGCCGCACTCGGCGCGGCCGGCCTGCAGCTCGCGCTCAGCGGCCCCGCGCTCGTCGCCGGCTGGACGGCCGAGGCAGTGGTGCTCGCCTGGGTTTCGCTGCGGGCCGCCGACCGGCGTGGACAGTTCGCGTCGCTCGTGCTCCTCGGCGCCGCCGCGCTTCACGTGCTTGCGTTCGAGGCGCCGCCGAACGCGCTCGCGTACGGCGTCGACTCCGTCGCACATGCGGTCGTCGCCCTGATGCTCGTCGTCGCGGCTGCGCTCATCGTCGGAGCCCTGATCGTCGAGCTGGAGCGGCCGCTCTGGTACACCGCTGCCACCGCAGGCGTCTACCTCTGCTCCGTGCTCGTCGTCCAGGCGGCCGGCGCGCGGCCGGAGGTCGTGGAGCAGCATTCGCAGCTCGCGCTCTCGGCGTTCTGGGCGGCGCTCGGGTTCGCGGGGCTCGTGGCCGGCCTCGTGCGAGACCGGCGGCCGCTGCGGCTCGCGGGGCTCGCGCTGCTCGGGCTCGCGGTCGGAAAGGTGTTCGTCGTCGACCTGGCGGCGCTCGCGTCGCTCTGGCGAGTCGCCTCGTTCCTTCTGCTCGGCCTGCTGCTGCTCGCCGGCGCGTTCGCCTACCAGCGGATGCGCAAGGATCCGAGGCCGTCGTGATCGCCGCGGTTGCGGCGTTCGCGCTCCAGCCCTTCCGGTACGAGCGCACCATCGTCGCACCGCGTGCCTCCGTCGTGGAGGTCGAACCCGACGGCCGGATGTATGCGCACGCCGCGCCTGACTTCGCCGACATCCGCATCGTCGACGGCGACGGCCACCAGGTGCCGTGGCGCGAGGCGCCGCAGCCGGCGCCGATCGTGCAGCGCCCGCTCCGCGTGCTCGACCGCGGGCGGCGCGGCGCATTCGCCGTGGCGCGCGTCCGCACGCCGGTGCCGGTCGACCGGGTGACGCTCGTCGTGCCGGATTGGCGCTTCGTCGGCACGGTCTTCGCCTACGGCAGCACCGACGCGAGGGTGTGGACGAAGGTCGCGACCTCCCAGATCTACTCGGTCGGCGGGGCCGTCGTGTCGCGGAGCACGACGGTCCTGCTCCCGGCAAACGACTTCCGCTACCTCGAGCTGCGGGCGACGCGCGTGTCGCGCATCGACGGCGTCCTCGTCGGGACGTCCTCGCGTACGCAGCTCGTGCGCGTGCCGGCGAGCGTCCACGTCGCTGATGCGTCCATCGTCGTCGACCTCGGCCACGCGCACACACCCGTCGACGAGCTCCGGATCACGTCGACGACGCCGCGGTACGACCGGCCGTTCGCCGTCTCGGCTCACGGCGGCGTCGTCGTCACCGGCCGGCTGCTTCGTGTCGGCGGCTCGGGCACGACCGTCGTCGGCATCGGCGTCCGCACGCGCTACCTGCGGCTGATCGTCGACAACGGCGACGACCCGCCGTTGCGCGGGCTGCACGTCGCCGTGTACGCCCGCCCGCGCCCGCTGCTCGTCGAGGGCGGGCACCCGAGGCCGCTGACGATGTACTACGGCGGCCGCGTCGCGGCGCCGAACTACGACTTCGCGCGGCTGCCTGTCCCGGGCGAGCCGGTGCCTGCGGCGCTCGGTCCGGAGCGCTCGAACCCAGAGTTCCGGATCGTCGACCGCCGCAGCGTCTTCGCGCGGCACCAGTCGCTCGTCACGGCGGCGCTCGCCGCCGCGGCGGGCCTGCTCGTCGCCGCAGGCGCGTTAGCCTTGCGGCGCACGTGAACGTCGACGCACTCGCCGACCTGATCCGCGGGCGCCGGCCGTGCGTCGTGCTCACCGGCGCCGGGATCAGCACCGAGTCCGGCATCCCAGATTTCCGTTCGCCGAACGGCATCTGGGCGAGGTACGACCCGATGGAGTACGCGACGATCGACGCGTTCCTCGACGATCCGGTCAAGGTCTGGGACTTCTACGGCCGACGGTTGCAGGTGCTCGGCGACGCCGAGCCGAACGACGGCCACGTCGCACTCGCGGAGCTGGAGGAGCGCGGCTGGGTGCACGCAGTGGTCACGCAGAACATCGACCGGCTTCACGAGCGGGCCGGCACGCGCACGCTCGTCGAGGTCCACGGGTCGATCCGCACGTCCAGCTGTCTCGACTGCGGGACGGTCGTGCCGCTCGCCGACGTCGTCGAGCTGCTACCGGTTCCGCGGTGTCCGGCGTGCGGGCGAGTGCTGAAGCCCGACGTCGTGATGTTCGGCGAGCTGCTGCCGGCGGCGCAGATCGCACATGCGGAGCAGCTCGCCTGCGATGCCGGCGTGCTGCTCGTCGTCGGCTCGTCGCTGGAGGTGTACCCGGTCGCCGGGCTGCCGCTCCAGACGCTCGCGAACGGCGGCGCGGTGGCGATCGTCAACCACGGGTCGACGCCGTTCGACACGCGCGCGACGGTCGTGATCGACGGCGGGGCGGGGGAGACCTTGCGCGCGCTAGCCGACCGGCTTGAGTGACGCCGCGAAGATGCCCTCCCGCAGGCGTCCGTTCGCCGGCGCGGCGGCGAGAGCGTAGACGGGCACGACCCGGCCCGCCGCGAATGCGGTCGAGAAGTAGTCGCCGACCATCCGACCGCCCTCGGCTCGTGGCAGCCACGACATCTGAATCGGCTGCGCGTCCAACCGCTGCGCACGCGTCCACGTCTTGCCGCCGTCGCGCGACTGCGTGAACGCGACGTTGAGCGCCTGACGCGCGTCGAAGTACGCGTAGACGAGGCCGAGCCGCCCCGGCGTCGCGGGATCCGCACCGAGTCCCGGGATGAACGAGCTCGGCCCGGTCGTGACGCGCGACGGCGCGCTCCAGGTCACTCCGTCGGTCGACGTCGAGAGCACGATGTCGTTCGCGGTGCACGACGGGCGAAAGCGGCAGTCGTGCCACACCGCGTAGATCGTGCCGGTGGAGTCGACGTCGACCGACGGCAGCGCGATCGCGCGCATCGGGTCGTTCGCGGCCGACTGCAGGTCGGCGATGTCGGACGAGCGCCACGTCGCGCCGCCGTCGGTCGAGCGGAGCGCGACGATCGTCCCGCGCAACGAGTCCTCGCCGTTGTAGTCGCCGGCGACCACCGTCAGCGTGCCGTTCGGCTGCACGACCGGCTGCGTCCCGACGAGGATGGTCCCGGCCCGCACCGGCGCGCTCCACGTCACGCCGCCGTCGTCGCTCGACTGGCTGACGGTGATGTTCTTCTGATCATCCGTGTACTCGGCGTAACAGCGCCCGTGGAACGGGCTCGAGGCGCCGTTGTCGCAGACGAGCCAGTCCTTGTCGAGGACAGGGCCCTCGGCAGCGACGACCGGGGCCGACCAGTGGAGGCCGTCGCTCGAGCGGGCGACCATGACGTTCGAGCCGCCGGGGTGCACCGTCAGCGTGCCGACGAGCCAGACGTCGTGAACTGCGTCGTACGCGACCGTCGGGTCGGACGCCGCAGTCTCCTGCCCGCCCGCGTTCACCGTCACGCCCGTCAGCGCCGAGCGCTGCCACGACCGTCCGCCGTCGTGCGAGACCGCGGTGCCGATGTTCGCGGCGGCGCCGCCCTCGCGCCGGCCGAGCTGGTACGCGGCGACGACGGTGGTCCCGAAGGCGAAGTTGTCCGGCTCGACCGCCGTCTCGTGCTGGCTGTCCCGGTTCGCGTACGGGTCGACCGACAGCCGCCGCGACACGATCTCGCAGTCCGCGGCGACCTTGTCCCCCAGGTCGGAGCTGACGACGTCGGTGCCGCGGCCGCACGCCACCGTGTCCTTGCCGGTGAAAGCCGTCTGGAGGAGGTCGGCCCGCGCCGTTCCGCGGATCGTCGCCGCGGCAGCCGTCGACGCGAGGGCAGAGAGCAGCAGCAACGGGAGGAGGCGGCGCAACCGCGGCCCAGCCTAGCCGCGCTCCCTGTGAAGGCTAGGCGGCGGTGCGGCGCAGCGGGCGCTCGGCGAGCACGCGCCTGCACACGCTGCAGCTCGTCCGCTCGAGCTCGTACGGGATGCCGCCGCGCTGGCCGACGAAGACCGTCGTCACGCGCGCGTGCCGATGGGGGAACTTGGGAATCCTCCGAACCGCAGTCATTTCAACTACTCAATGTAAAGAGACGTGCGAATTCCGCAATTGTCAGTTGGGGGATATTTCGGTGTCGGTCTCGTGGCGGCCCTCGCCGGCTGCGGCGGCGGCGCGCACGACGGCGGGGTCGCCGCGACCACCGCGCGGGTCTGCGCCCAGCTGCGGCGGGGGTGAACGTCTCGTATACGGCCGTCGCCGCCACCCCGTCGTCGCCTTCCGCCGGCCGGGCCGCGACCGGATCGCGCGCTTCGGGCTCGTCAACGTGAACGGCGTCGAGACGGTCTTCGCCGTCCGCGGCATCTCCTGAGTCTGATCCCGTCCGACCGAGGCGGGCCGTTCGGTCCGGGTGCGATCGGCATCTCCGCGTTCTCGCCCGTCCTGACCGCTGGACGCAGGGAGGGCCTGTCGCGATCCACGGCGCCGGCGGGGACGCCGGTGATCATCCGCCGCTAGCGGCTACGCGGTGCAGGCCGCGCCGACGACCAGCTTCGGTGCGGTGATCCTCGGCGCGCGCAGGTTGCGATGCGAGAAGTCGAGCGCGTTCGCGAGGTTGTTCGCGTGCGCGTCGCGCACCGACAGCGGCTCGAGCCCCCAGCGCCATTCGAGCAGCCGCAGGATCGACGTGTGGTCGTAGACGCCGTGGTCGACGTGGCCGCGTCGCGCGAACGGCGAGACGAGGACGGCCGGGATCCGGAATCCGCGCTGCTGGTACTCCGGCTTGACATCCGGCGCCGCCGGCGGCGACACGTGGTCGAAGAAGCCGCCCCACTCGTCGAACGTGAAGATGAGCAGCGTGCGCGGCCAGGCCGGGCTGCGCGTGACGGCGTTGTAGATCGTCGACATGAAGTACTCGCCCGCGCGGATGTCCGCGTGCGGATGGTCGTCGTTTCCCGTGTTGCCGGACGCCGGGCCGTGGTCGTCGAACGTGAAGTTCGGGTCGATGTACGAGAACGCCGGCAGCCGTCCCGTCCTGCACTGGTTGAAGAACGTCGCGTACTTGAACGAGATCTTCCTGTAGCGCTGGTAGAGCACGATGAACGGGAAGTTCCCGTAGTAGTACGCGGCCGGGATCTTCTTCGCCTCGAACCGGTCGTAGATCGTCGGCAGCGGCACGGGCGTCTCGACGTTGCTGATCCGATCGGTCACCCCGGAGAGCGAGTAGAAGCGGTTCGGGAACGTCGGCCCCATGAACGACGCGAAGAACCGGTCGCATGTCGTGAACGCCGGCGCGGCCTTGCCGAGGAACGGGAGGTCGCGCTGCTCGTAGTAGCCGATCGACCACAGGTCGCTCGCGCGGAGGAACCCGTCGCACGCGCCGTTGTTCCACTCGACGCGCGAGCCGTCGTACGAGTGATCGGGATCGGTGTACGAGCAGCCCTGGAAGTCGGGTGCGAGCGGGAACGTCGCGTGCGCGGCGCCGCTCTTGTCGAGATACGTCAGCCCCGCCTGCTTGCCGTCTGCGCCGGGGAGCCAGCCGAGCAGATGGTCGAACGAGCGGTTCTCCATCATCACGACGACGACGTGGTCGAGCCCGGACTTCGCCGGCTTCGGCAGCTTCGTCGCGAGCTCGAATGCCTTGCGGCCGACCGGATGCGTCGACAGTGCTGCAGCGGTGCCGGCGGCGAGGAATTCGCGGCGATTCACGGGGTCGAGTATGGTGCATGCCGTGGCCAGTGCACGCAGAGGGGACCTGCTCGGCCGCCTTGCCGACCTGAGCGAGGAGGCGATTCAGCGGCTGGGCGACGTGCCCGGCGCCGACCGCGCGCTCGGCGCGATCAACACGCTCCGCGATCGCACGGACGAGCTGCAGCGCCGCGTCCGCGGCCTCGAGGCGCTCGAGCAGCGGCTCGCCGCGCTCGAGCGGAAGGTCGACAAGCTCTCGAAGGCGTCGGGGACGTCAGAGCGCTCGCCGGCGCGCAAGACGACGACCACGAAGAGCTCGAGCAGCTCCACCGCGCGCAAGAAGAGCTGACGCGCCCAGGAGGACGCCGCCGGCGATGTCGGTCGGCGTGTGCCAGCCGGCGAGCTGCAGCAGCGCGATCGCCGCGACTGCCCACGCCGTCGCCCACGGCGAGGCGATCGCACCGGCGACGATGACCGCGCGGAGGGTGTGTCCGCTCGGGAACGAGTCGTCGAACGCGACGACGTGGCGCGCGCCGTGATGCAGCTCCGGCCGTGTCAGCACCTCCTTGCAGAGCGTCTCGACGGCGACCGCAGCGACGAGCAGCGCGGCGAGGACGCGCGACCGCCACGCGACGATTGCGAGCGCGACGAGGAACGACGCCGGCAACGTCACGACGTTGACGAGCACCGACCACGCGGAGCTCCAGTGCGTGCCGGCGAGGGGAACGAGCGCATCGAGCAGCGACGGCTCGCCGCCGGTGAACCGACCGCCGGGCATCACATGCGCGACCGCCCACTGATCGAGGCCGGTGAACGCGCCCGCCGCCACGGTGATTGCGAGCGCCGCGAAGCAGCTAAGGCACGCGAAGGCGAAGCGCAAGCGGCACCACCTCGAATCGCACCGGCGTCGTCCCCACCTGCTCGCCGTCGAGCTCGATCGGCAGCCGCTCGGGAGCATCGACCGCGACCGTGCGCGAGCGGAACAGCTCGACCTTGGGATGCCCGAGGTAGGTGCCCTTGTAGATCTTCGGCGCGGTCGTCACGAAATCGCGCTTGTTCACGTCGCCGATCAGCACGACGTCGAAGATCCCGTCGTCCGGCTGCGCCTCCGGCGCGAGCCACATCGCGCCGCCGTGCCACTGCCCGTTCGCCACGATCACGTCGTGCATGCGACCCTCGTGACGGGTGCCGTCGTCGAGCTCCACCGTCACGGGCGTGTTCTGCCACTCGAGGAAGACGCGCGTGAGCGCGTAGAAGAACGTCGCCTTGCCGCCGAGCGCCTTGGACATCCCGTTCGCGCGCCGCGCGACGGCC
>DATCJJ010000126.1:0-15643 GCA_036562845.1 Gaiellaceae bacterium
CGCCGACAACTACAGCGGCGCGCCGACCGTCCAGGACCCGGACTACAACAGCTCGATCGCCGGCACGGCGACCGACTCCGGCTATGACGACCAGAACACCGGCACCGGCAACGACTTCGTGTCGCTGCTGAAGTCGAAGTACGACTCGTCGATCGACACGACGAAGTTCACATGGGATCCGACCGGCTGGTCGCCGGCCACCGGCAAGACCGTCTCCACCGACTACTGCCTCTATACGAGTCAGGGCTCGTGGTACGCCGCCAAGCATGGCCCGGACGGCTCGATCACGACCGGCAAGACGTTCACCGCCTCGAGCTGCACCGCTTCGTAGCTCGACGACGCATCACCGGGTGGGGGCTCCTCGGAGCCACCACCCACCTCGGGGAAACTCACGCGTAAGAAGGAGTGCAACGAATGATCAACAAGCTCAACGATCGCCTGGCTCGTGAGGAGAGCGGCTTCACCCTTATCGAGCTCCTGGTGGTCATCATCATCCTGGGCATCCTGCTCGCGATCGCGGTCCCGTCCTACCTGAGCTTCAAGGATCGCGCGAACAAGACGGCCGCCGCGGCGAACATCCGCGCGGTCGTGCCGGACATCGAGGCGTACGCCGCCGACAACTACAGCGGCGCGCCGACCGTCCAGGACCCGGACTACAACAGCTCGATCGCCGGCACGGCGACCGACTCCGGCTATGACGACCAGAACACCGGCACCGGCAACGACTTCATGAGCCTCCTGAAGTCGAAGTACGACTCGTCGATCGACACGACGAAGTTCGTGTGGGATCCGACCGGCTGGTCGCCGGCCACCGGCAAGACCGTCTCGACCGACTACTGCATCCAGACGTCGCAGGGCTCGTGGTACGCCGCCAAGCATGGCCCGGACGGCTCGATCACGACCGGCAAGACCTTCGACGCCGCCAGCTGCACCGCCTCGTAGTCCAGAGGCCGGAACGTTCACGCGAGAGGGCGCCGGAACGGCGCCCTCTTTCGTTCAAGGCCAGTGTTTTTCCTGCCGATAGGAAGCTTGTGGAGCTGAAGGTCAGTCGCCCCATCCAGATCCTGCTATTCGTCCTCGTGCTCGCCGGCGTCGGCGGCATCGCCTCGATGCAGATGCTCGGCAAGGGCGGCTCGAGCGACGCGGCGGCGCTGACGCCCGACCAGGTTCGCGCGCGCGCCCATCACACGAGCGTGCAGGCGCTGCACACGGCGAAGCCGGCGACGAAGCCGCCGGTCGTCGCGACGAAGCACGCGGCGTCGCGCGCTCCGAAGCCGGCTGTCACGACGCCGCCGGCGAACGGGCTCCCGATCGTGCTCAACGACCTCTTCCGCCGGCACCGGATCGTCGTCGTCTCGATCTTCGATCCGCAGGACAAGACCGACGCGATCTCGTACGCGGAGGCGCGCGCGGGCGCCGCCGACGCAGGAGCCGGCTTCCTCGGCGTCAGCGTCCTCGACGACAGCGTCGCCGGGCCGCTCACGGCCGCCCTGCCGGATCAGGGCCTGCTGCCGGTGCCCGGCGTCCTCATCTACCGCCGGCCCGGCGTTCTCATTCAGCGGGTCGACGGGTTCCAGGATCGCGACGGCGTCGCCCAGCTCGCCGCCGGCGCCGTGACGGCCCCGGCGCTCGCCGCGACCTCGACGGCGACCGCAGCGGCGGCCGCGCCGGCCGCGGCCGTCCCGGCGTACGCACCGACGACCACGACACCGTGAGCAGCGGCGCGACGGAGCTCTTCGTCCGGCACGCGAAACGCGACGGGCGCTCGGTGGCGATCCTGCGGGCCGTCGACTACGGCGGCTCCTGCGTCGTCGAGGCCGAGGTGTTCCCGGCAAAGAGCCACGAGACGCTGAAGCCCGGCCCCTACACGTTCGCGGACGCCGCCCAGGCGACGACGTTCGTGACGGAAGCGGTCGAGTCGCTGATGTACCTCGGCTGCGACGTATACGACCGCTAGAACGAGGGAGCGCCCTCCTGGCAACGGGTGCCGATGCTGCTCCCGTGGAGGGAGAGAACACCGTGCTCGGGAACGCCGAGCACCTCGAGCGGATCGTCGCGCGCAGTCGCGACGACGTGGAGCGCCTCGACGACGGCGCCGACCGCGCCCGCCGCGACGACGCGATCGTGGGCTTCGCACGCTACGCGGAGCTGCTCCGCGAGGCGGCCGCCGCGGTCCACCCGGCGCGGTACTCGTTCAAGCTCGAGTTCCCCGACGGGCGCTGGGACCTCGCCGAGCAGGAGCTCGCTGCCGAGCCGCGCGTCGGCGACCTCGTGTGGTTCGACGGGTCGCCGTGGCAGATCCGCGGCCACCGGCTCGTCCCGCGGCGCCCGGACGCGGCGCACCCGCACGACTTCCTCGCCTGCTCGCCGGCCGCGTAGCGAACGCCGCCGCTCCTGCGGACAGATAAAGGAGTCTGGACGCGCGCGAGCTCATCGCCCGCTGGGACGCGTGCGCGGCGCTTGCGGAGGACTTGACCTCGATCGTCTTTCTCGAGGCACGGCGGCTCCGCCGGGACACGACGCCGCGACCCGGCGCCGAGCCCGACTGCGTCGAGACGCTCGCTCGGCCCGGGCTCCTTCCGCGAGCGGCAGACGGTCGTGAGCAGCGCGTTCGAGCGCTCAGCCTCTGAGCTCGTACAGGAGCATCCCGCGCCGCTCGCCGACGCGGCGCGCTCCGAGCTTCTCGACGGAGCGCTGCGACCGGATGTTCTCGTGCGCGATGCAGAAGACGACGCGGTCGACCGACTCGAATGCGTGCCCGAGCATCAGCCGCTTCAGCTCCCGGTTGTACGTACCGCCCCAGTAGGCGCGGCCGAGAAACGTCCACCCGACTTCCACCTCGCGTCGTTCGGCGGAGTAGTCGTGGTAGCGCGACGATCCGATCGGCACGCGCGTTGCCCGGTCGACGACGGCGAGCCCGCCGCCTGACGCGAGCTGCTCGTCGAAGTAGCCGCGGAAGATCTCTTTGCGCCAGCGGTCGTGCTCGGGATGCTGCTCCCACACGAGCGGGTCGGAGGCGACGGCGTAGAGGGCGTCGAAGTCCTCCGCCAGCAGCGGCCGGAGCTCGAGCAGCTCGCCGCACACCGTCGGCTGCAGGTTCATACCGCCGCGTGTGCGAGCTGGCGCAGCGTCCGAACGACGTCGCGGTGCGGCAGCCCGGCGTGGCGGCGCAGCTCCTCGTACGTCTCGAAGCTCGTCACGACGAGCAGCAGGGCGAGCGCGCGCTTGGCGTCCTTCGGCCGAAGGCGCCGCAGCAGCCGCTCGAGCTCAGCGCGGCGGTCGCCGCGCTGGCGCGTGACGAGCGCCTCGGCCGCCGGATCGATCGCCGCGACGCCGTAGAGCTGGAGCAGGACGCGCTCCTCTGCTGCCCAGAAGTCGGCGGCGTGGCCGACGAACGCGTCGAGCGCGTCGAGCGGCTCGCCTTCGTCGATCGAAGCGCGGAGTGCCAGGAGCGCCGGGCTCGCGTCGAACGTCTCGCACAGCGCGTCGACGAGCCCGAGCCGCGACCCGAACTGCTGGTACACGGTCGCGCGCGAGACGCCGGCCCGCGCCGCGACGTCCTCGACGGTGGAGGCGTGGAACGCGCCGGCGTCGAGCAGGTCGTGGACTGCCGCGAGCACCTTCGCGCGGCTCGCCGCCGGGGCGCGGCTCCGTGACCGGTAGACACTCACTTGACAGAAAGTCTAGACATAGTGTCTAATATAGACACGTTGTCTATACAGGGAGTCCATATGGCTCAGCATGTGCACGACGTGGGTGTGATGGTCGGCCGCTACGCCGAGCTCGACGGCTACACGATCGGCTACGAGTCGTTCCGCGAGGACGCCGACGCGACCCCGCTCTTCGTCGGGCTTCCCGACGACCGCTGCCAGTCGCCCCACTGGGGCTACGTCGTCAAGGGGCGCATCGTCTTCGAGTACGCGGATCGCGCGGAGATCTTCGAGACCGGCGACGCGTACTACGCCCCGCCCGGCCACATCCCGAAGATCGACGCCGGCACCGAGATCGTCGAGTTCAGCCCGACGGAGGCGTACCGGCAGACGATGGCGGTCGCGGAGCGCAATCTCGCCGCCCTGACCACGTAGCTACACCGTCACGCGGGCGAGCTCTTCGATGCTCGTCAGGCCGGCCGCGACCTTCGCGAGCCCGTCGTCCCAGAGCGTCCGCATGCCCGTCGCGAGCGCCGCGCGCTCGATCTCCTCGCGCGGCGCTTTCGACGCGGCGAGCGTGGCGAGATCCTCGGTCATCTGCAGCAGCTGGTAGACGCCGACCCGCCCGCGATACCCGGTCTGGTTGCAGCGCGGGCAGCCGCGCTTGCGATAGAAGGCCATCCCGTCCGACGCAGCGGCGACGTCCGGCGAGACGCGCGCCGCGAGCAGCTCGTCGACCGACGGCGTGTACATCTCGCAGCAGTGCGTGCAGAGCTTGCGCGCAAGGCGCTGGGCGAGCACGCCGCTGACGGCCGCGCCGGTCAGGAACGGCTCGACGCCCATCTCGTTCAGGCGCGTCAGCGCACTCGGCGCGTCGTTCGTGTGCAGCGTCGAGAGCACGAGGTGACCGGTCAACGCGGCCTCGATCGAGATCTTCGCCGTCTCGCCGTCGCGAACCTCTCCCACCATCACCACGTCGGGGTCGGAACGGAGGATGGACCGGAGCGCCGCGGCGAAGGTCAGCCCGGCGCGGTTGTTGATCTGCACCTGGTTGACGCCGGCGAGCCGGTACTCGACCGGATCCTCGACGGTGATGATGTTGATCTCGGGCCGGTTGATCTGGTTCAGGCACGCAAACAGCGTCGTCGACTTACCGGAGCCGGTCGGACCGGTGACGAGGAGCGCGCCGGTCGGCTTCGCGACGATCTCGCTGAGCTGCGTGCGCATCTCCTCCGAGAGGCCGAGCTCCGTCAGCGTCGGCGGCTTCTTCGACTTGTCGAGCAGACGCATGACGAGCGACTCGCCCTCGACGGTCGGCAGCGTCGCGACGCGGACGTCGAGCATGCGGCCCGCGGCCGCAGCATTGAGCGAGATGCGGCCGTCCTGCGGCTTGCGCCGCTCGGCGATGTCGAGCTTCGCGAGCACCTTCAGGCGCGTCGTGACGCCCGCCATCATCCGCTTCGGGATGCGCTGCATCTCCTGCAGCACGCCGTCGATGCGGAACCGGACGACGAGCGCGTCCTCCTGCGGCTCGAAGTGCACGTCGGAGGCGCCGTCCTCGGCCGCCTGGAACAGGATCGAGTTCACGAGCCGGACGAGCGGCGCGTCCGAGACCCCGTCGTCTTCCTCCAGATCGGTCTCGTCCTCCTCGACCGTCTCGAACTGGGCCTCCTCCTCCTCGAGGGCGGCCCGCGCGCCGAACGCCTCCGACTGGCGGACGAGCTTGCGGACCGCGTTGACGATGTCGTCGCGCGACGCGACGCCGAGCTCGATCGTGTGCCGGGTGGCGAGCCGAAGCTCGTCGATCGCGTGGACGTTCGCAGGATCCGCGACGGCGACGTGCAGGACGTCGTTGCGGAGCGCGTACGGGATCGCGGCGACGCGCTCGAGGACGTGGAGCGGGATGAGCTTCGCCGCCATGTCGTCGACGCCGGAGAAGGCGAGGTCGACGAGCGGCAGCTGGTGACGGGCCGCAACCATGCGCGCGATGCCGTCTGCCGACGCCACGCCCTCCTCGACGAGGGCGCGCGGGAGCGAGCCGGAGGTCTGCGCGCGGCCGCGGACGAGCGCGAGCTTGTCGTCCGGGATGAGCTGCGTGGCCTCGAGCAGGTCGACGACGAGCTCGGCGAGCTCGTTGACGCCGTACTGGCCGCCGAGCGGCTCGGCGCCCCGCGCAGGCGGCGCCGGCGGCGCGTCGCCGGTCGTGCGGAGCTGCGGCAGCTCGAATTCGTCGTCGCTCATGGGCCGATCCCTCGAACGAGGTATCGGCACGCCGATCCTCGAGGATTAGCCCCTTCTCAGTGCTGCGAGTGCAGCCAGGCGTGGAGCAACGGGTGGCCCCAGAAGAGGGCGACGAGCGCTCCGAGGGCCAGGAACGGGCCGAGCGGGATTCCCATCTTGCGGGCCTTCGCGCCGTGGCGGGCGACGAGGACGAGACCCGGGACGAGCGCCGCCGCCATCCCGACGAAGAGCGCGATCGGCACGGTGCGGCCGAGCATCGCCCCGAGCAGCAGACAGAGCTTGACGTCGCCCATCCCCATCCCTGCCGGATAGACGAGCGCCGCGGAGAGCAGGAAGGCGGAGGCCGCAAGTGCCGCGATCGCCCACTCGGGGCTCGGGTGGACGGCCGTCTGCGCGCCGAGGACGACGCCCGCGGCAGGCAGGACGATTCGGTTCGGGATGATGCGGTGCTCGAGGTCGGTCGCGGAGACGGCGACGAGCGCGAGACAGAAGAACGCGGCGACGAGCGACTCGGGGTGGAGCCCGAACTTCGAGACGCAGGCCGCGACGAGGAGCCCGCTGACGAGCTCGACGGCCGGGTAGCGGGCCGGGATCGATGCCGCGCACGAGCGGCAGCGCCCGCGCAGGAGGAGCCACGAGAGCACGGGGACGTTGTCGTACCAGGCGATCTCGTGCCCGCAGCTCATGCAGGCCGACGGCGGGCGCACGATCGAGCGCCGCAGCGGCACCCGAGCGGCGACGACGTTCAGGAACGAGCCGAGCGCGAGGCCGGGCGCGAAGGCGAGGGCGGCGAGGGCCATCAGCTCCATGATCGGCGGGAAGCCGCCGAAGGTTGAGTCCGCGTGGAGCTCAGCCGATCGTCGTGAGCGGCGAGACCGACGCGCTCACGTTCGGCGGCACCGGGGCGCCGACCGGCATGTTCTTGATCACCGGCAGCGGCTGGATCGTCGCGTTGTTGAACGTCGCGTCGAAGCTGCCGACGGCCATCGGCCCCTGCGTCTGATCGCCGTTCTTCAAGAACGTGATGTTCGAGGAAGGCTGCGTGAAGAGCGAGCCCTGGAACGTCTGGGCGTTGTCCTGGAACTTGATCGCCGGCGACAGGTTCGTCTTGACGCTCGCGAGCATGAGCATGTCGTTGTTGCCGCTCGAGCCCTGCCAGTTCGTGAAGAGGCAGCTCGTGTTCTGGGCGCAGACCTGGAGGTTGTTCCCTTGGAACGTGATCGTCCCCATCACCTCGATCGACGCGGATCCGACGTAGGTGAGGTTGTTCGAGATCGTGATGTTGCCGTCGAAGAAGATGCTGCCGTTGATGGTCAAGACATGCGTTGTGTGGTTCCAGCTCAGCTGGCCGACGCTCGCGCCGCTCGTCGAGACGCAGGTGTAGTCGGAGCTGGTCGGCGCGAGCTCGAAGGCCGTGCTGTTGCCGTCGGGCTCGCTCGCCCCGTTCGGCGAGGAGTCGAACGCGGTCGTCATGGTGCCGTTGGCGCATGCATGCTTCGGCCCCGGATCGAAGGTGTTGTAGTCACTTGCGACCTGCGTGGCGGACCGCTCCGGATCGGACTGTGAGATGAACGAGCCCGTGTTCCTGACCGAGTAGTGGTAGTTCGTCGAGTTACACGTCGTCGTCGCGGTCGTGACGTCGCCGTTCGTGCAGCCGCCGACGACCGCGCCGCTCGTGATCCCCGTGACGGGAGTTGTCGTCCAGTCGCCGACGGACGTCCCCGAGCCGCTGAACGAGAGCTTGCCGCCGACCTGGAGGTCGACTGCCTGACCGCCGGTCATTTCCTTCATGACGGTGTTCTGCCCGCTCAGGCACATGTTCCCGATCACGTACAGCGGCGTGTCGAGAATCATGTTGTTGCCGGCGAAGTTCGCCTGGCAGACGTTGGGCACGAGCGGCGCCGTCATGAAGATGTGGTTCCAGACGGAAGCCACCGCACCGGCCCCGCCGGGGCCGATGTAGACGGTGCCGCGCAGGGTCTTCGCGTCGAGCGTTCCGGAGGCGTTCAACGTGTAGCCGGTTGCGACGAGGATCCAGGTCGACGCCGCCTGTGGGACACCGGAGAAGGTCGAGTTCGCCGGCGGAGCCGTACCGGTGAAGAAGCCGTAGACGGCGGCCGTCCCGGCGGTCGGCGAGTAGGTCCCGGACGTCGGGCAGTTGCCGGTGAAGGCGACGCACAGCGGCGAGATCGACGAACAGTCGGAGGCGCCGCTCACACCGGTGCCGCAGCCGAGCAGCGTGGGCTTCGCCGGGCTCAGCCCGGCCGAGATCGAGGCCTGCGTGTTCGCGTAGTTGATGCGCGAGTACGCCGTGTCGAGCGCCGCCTCCGCGTAGTTCCGGGCGAGGTTGTCGTTGCTGCTCGTCTTCGCGCTTCGCTGATTCGACGTCACGTACTCGGTCATGGAGAAGACCATGAGCGAGAGCGCGACGCTGATCGCGAGCGCGAGCACGAGGGCGATGCCCTGCTCCTCCTGCCTCAGGCGGTTGATCACGGGCTCACCGCGTAGGTGCTCTGTGTGCAGGTGCCGGAGCAGCGCGTCGAGTTGCGCGCGACGATCGTGTCCTTCAGCTCGTAGACGTCGCGCGACGAGCTCGGGTTGACGCTGATCGGAAAGTCGACCGAGATCAGCTCGAGCATGCCGTTCGGCGCGCTGAAGCTCCAGAGTCCCGTGTTGCGCGTCAGGTAGTCGGCGATCATCACCTTCGTCGTGTCGCTCGCGCCGCAGCGGTTCGTCGTCGTGTCGGTCGTGCGGTAGAGCGCGTAGCGCCCGGTCATGTTCGGGCTCGCGGCCGCGCACCACGTGACGTTCGTGGCGCTGCAGTTGCTGTTCTCCGCGACCTTGAGGTAGCCGTACGTCGCGTCGACCTCGGCCGCGGAGGCGCAGTGGAGGTCGGCGCGGATCTTGTCGAGCGCGAGCCGCGCCTGCTGCTGCGCCTGGAAGCGGCGGTTGAGGTCGATCTCTGCGTGCGAGCCGCTGACGAACACCGTCGTCAAGCCTGTGAGGACGATGCCGAGGATCATCATCACGACCAGCATCTCGACCATCGTGTAGCCGCGCTGGTCCCGGCGCGCCAGCCGCCAGAGGCGGCGGCTCACTTCGACCTCGCCAGTACCTCCGTGAGCGCGCGGCGGGCGATCCTCTCGCTCTTGCCGCCGATGCTCCAGAGGGTCTCTGTGCGCTGATCGACGGCGATGAGCGTGCGGAGCGCATCGGCTCCATGCCACCAACCCATCCGCGCGCCGTCGACGATCCACGCGTTCTGGTACAGCCAGTACTTCACGTTCGCGTTCGTCGGCTTCGGGTGTGCCGCGAGCCAGGTGCCGAGCTTCGCAGCGCGGGCCGGCAGCGGGATCTCGTCGAGCGGCTCCGGCTTCGCGCCTGCCACGACGAAGTCGGGCGGACGCTTGGCGGGAGCTGTCGTTGCGGCGGTGGCGGCGGTCGTCTGTGTTGCCTTCGGCGTCGCAGCCTTCGGCTGCGCAAGCTTGGGTGCGGGTGCGACGGCGGCGTCGGCGAGGCGGAGCGGCGTCCCCGTGTACGGCGACGCGTCCTCCGGCGCCCCGGTCTGCGGGTACGACCCGTTCCGGGCGAGGGTGACCGTGATCAGCGGCGACCCCGTCTGGATGAGCTTCGTCCCCGGGGCGGGCGACTGCCTGACGACGGTGTTCGAGGCGTAGCCGCGCACCGAGCCGGCGACGCGCCACGCGAAGCCCTTGTCCTCGAGCAGGCCCTTCGCGAAGACGAAGGCCTGGTTGCGGACGTCCGGCACGACGACCGTCTCCGCCTTGCGCTGCTGGGTCGGAGCGGCGGCCGGGGTCGAGGCCTGGATCTGCTTGCCCGCGGCGAAGGTCAGCCCGGCGCTCAGCCCGAGCGCGGCAAGCGCGAGCACCGCGATCCGCGGCAGGAAGATGGGAAGCCGCTGCCCCACCCTCTCCTTGTCGGCAGATCCGACTCCTTTATTAAGGGGTTCCGCGGGTGAAGAGGACGACCCCGTTCGAGGGAGGCGACACGACCCGGAAAACGGGCCCGGACGCGGGCGGGGCGACGATTGCGAGGGTGCGCGCGGGCTGCTCGGTCGCGACGTCCTCCTGCCACGTGAACGCCGTCCCTGCGAAGCCCTGGAACCACGCCTCCTCCTGCGGCCAGGCGGTCGGCGGCTGGAGCTGAAGGTGGAGGTGCGGGCCGGTCGCGTCGCCGGTCGCACCGACGAGGCCGACCTGCTCGCCGGCGGTCAGCGCGACCCCGGGCTGCACGGACGGATCGAGCACGGCGAGGTGGCAGTACGTCCACACCTGCCCGTCGAACGCCTGCAGCGTGAAGCCGATGCCGCAACGCGGGTCGGGCTCGGTCCACGCGCGGACGACGACCGAGTTCGCGAGCGCGTACACCGGCTCGCCGAGCGGCGCCGCGATGTCGACCGCCGGATAGTCGTGGTGCGAATGACCGGCCGAGACGACGCCCGCGCCGCCGCCGACCGGGAAGACGTACCCGGACGAATAGGCCGGCGCGGCCAACAGGCTGCCGACGGCGGGATCGAAGGACGGCGACGCTGCGGCCCGCTCCGCCTTGGTGAGCGCGCGGTGCGCGCGCGCGAGCGCCTGCACGGCGGCGTCGCGCCGAATGAGCGCGAGCGTCGCCTGCTTCTCGTACCCGAGCCGCACGGAGAGCAGCGCGGCGCGGTCGGCGCGACGCTGCCAAGCGGCGGCCGTCTTGCCGGCGGCCTGCACGCGGTCGCCTGCGGCGGCGACGGCGCGGCGTGCCGTGTCGAGCCGCTGCTGGAGCCGGTCGAGCGAGAACGCGACGGCCGTGTTCTGGCCGTAGAGCTGCGCGATCCCGAGCACCTCGTTCACGTACCAGCCGGCATGGTTGTACCGGTAGACGGCGTCGTAGAGGTTCGACGCCGCCCCGTTTGCGGCGAGGTAGCGCGCGGCGGAATAGATCGCGTCGGCCGGATTCCACGGGTCGGCGACGCCGTCGCCGTTCGCGTCGATGCCGTACTCCATCCACGTCCCCGGCATGAACTGCATCCAACCGACGGCACCCGCGGAGCTCGGCCCCATGTTGCGGCCGAAGTTCGACTCGACCTTGTTGATCGCGGCGAGGACCTGCCACGGCACGCCGTACTGCGCGCCCGCGCCCTGCCAGAGGCCGAGCAGCTGCGCCTGGTCGAGCTGCTCGGGCAGCGCCGGTGCCGGCGGCACGAGCGCCGTGCTCGTCGTCGGGACGACCTCGAAGACGTCCGCACGCGCCGTCCCCGCGACGAGCGCGGTCGCGACGGCTGCGAGGAGGACGAGGCGGCGCATTACCCCGCCGGGACGATGCGGAGGCCCGGGACCGGCGCCTCCTCGGCAGGCGCGGCGGCGGGCGCCGCGGCTGCGATCACGGGCGCCTGCGGCTCCGGCTCGGCCGGCGCCTGCTGCTGCACTGCCGCCAGCTGGTCCTCCGCGCGCTTCCGCTTCATCGCCTGGTCGAGCGACACGAGGAAGTCGTGCTTGTTGGTCGCCGCGTTCGCCGCGACCTCACGGTCGACGCGGCCTGCGATCACGTGCTCGATCAGCGCCTGCGTGAACGTCTGCATCTGGAAGAACTCGCCCTCCGCGACGGCGTCCGTAATCTCGTCGGCGCGACCCTCACGGATCAGGTCGGCGATGCGAGCGTTCATCACCATCACCTCGACCGCGGCGACGCGGCCGCCGTCGAGCTTCGGCAGAAGGCGCTGGCTGATCACGCCGCGCAGGACGCCGGCGAGGATCGAGCGGATGACCTCCTGCTTCTCGGGCGGGAAGAACTCGATCATGCGGCCGACGGTCTCCGCCGCGTCGATCGTGTGCAGCGTCGACATGACGAGGTGGCCCGACTCCGCCGCCTGCAGCGCCGTTTGCGCGGTCTCGGCGTCGCGGAGCTCGCCGATCAGGATCGTGTCCGGATCCTGGCGCAGTGCACGGCGCAGGGCCTGCCCGAACGACTCGGTGTCGAGGCCGACCTCGCGCTGGTTGACGATGCAGCTGTGATCCGGGTGCAGGATCTCGATCGGGTCCTCGATCGTGATGATGTGCTGCTGCCGGTTGCGGTTCATGTAGTCGATCATCGCTGCGAGCGTCGTCGTCTTTCCCGAGCCGGTCGCGCCGGTCACGAGGATGAGACCGCGGTGCTCCTCGGCGAGCTTCTGGACGCCGCCCGGCAGATTCAGCTGCTCGAAGCTCGGCACGTTCTTCGGGATGACCCGGAACGCGAACGAGATCGCGCCGCGCTGGCGGTACGCGTTCACGCGGAAGCGCGGCAGATCCTCGTCCTGGTAGGCGATGTCGAGGTCGCCGGACGTGTGGAAGTGCGTCAGCTTGTCGGGCGCGTGCGCCGAGACCTTGTTGAGGACGGAGAGGAGCGCGCTGTCGTCGAGCGGCTCCGCATCCTCGAGCTCGCCGAGTGCGCCGTCGCGGCGCAGCACCGGCGGCCTGCCGATCTTCAGGTGGATGTCGCTCGCGCCGAGCTCAACGGCGCGCCGAAGGAGGCCGTTCAGGTCCATCTCGAACGAGGGATCGGCTCTAGGACGCTGCGGCTTTAGCGATCCGGGCGATCGCGCGCACCGCTCCGCGCTCGAAGCCGCGGGCCGCACCCGGATGGGTGAGCTCGCCGCGGAGCATCTTCTCGATCACCCGCTGCGTCACCGGGATGAGGACGACCGCATAGGTCATGCGCGGGAAGCGCGTGAACGCCGTACGGGCGCCCCAGCCGGCCGTGTGAAGCGCATTGAGCGCGCGGTCGACCGACGCCGGGTACGACGGGAGATCCTCCGCGAGGATCGCGTCGGCGACGAGCTTCGCGCTGAGGAAGCCCTCGAACATGCCGTCGCCGGAGAACGGGTCGACGAGGCCGGCGGCGTCGCCGATCACGGCAGCGTTGTCCCGCATGAGCACCGTCTCGGCCGTCCGCATCGGCAGGCGGTAGCCGCGGGTGTCCGTCGCGGCCTCGGGATCGATGCCGTACACGTCGCACATCCGCCGGAGCTCCGTCCGCAGCCGCGGCCCCTCGACCTCGTCCCCGCCGACGCCGACGTTGATGTGGTCGCCCTTCGGGAAGACCCAGCCGTAGCCGCCGGCGAGGATCGCGCAGTCGAGCGCCATCTCCCCGGCGAAGCGCGCGTCGTAGGGGTAGTTGGCCTCGAGCGCGACGCCGTAGACGAACCCGCCGCCGAGCCCGAGCTGCTTCGCGGTCGTGCCGTTGCAGCCGTCGGCGCCGATGACGTAGCGGGCGTCGAGCTCGCGCGCGTCGACCGTCCTGCCCTCCCGAACCTCCGCCCCGGCCTCGCGCGCCTTCTCGAGCAGGAAGTGGTCGAGCCGGCGGCGCTGCGTCATGTACGCGATCGGTGCGTGCGTGCGCCGGACGGCGCGCCGGCGGTAGCGGAGGCGGAGCTCGACCTGGTCGACGACGTCCTCGACGACGGGGTCGATCGAGAAGGGAAGCAGCTTCGCCGCCCGGACGGTGACGCCGCCGCCGCACGGCTTGTCCCGCGGGAAGCGGGCGCGGTCGACGAGGAGGACGTGCGCCCCGGCCCGCGCGAGACGGTAGGCCGCCGTCGAGCCGGCCGGCCCGGCCCCGACGACTGCCACGTCGAAAGCGCTCATGCCGCCAACCTAACGTGCCGATCCCTCGTTCGAGTGGCCGAGGTTGCTGCAGCCCTGCCGCGCGTCCGCGCGTTCGTCGTCTCGCCCCGGGCGGTGCTCGGTGCGATGGTCCTCGCCGGGACCGGGGTCCTCGACCTGCTGACGCGCCAGGTCGTCACCCCGTCGGTCTTCCCGGACGAATACCTCTACTCCCAGCTCGGCCGGGGCCTGGCGACGACCGGGCACCTCACCGTCCGCGGTGTCGACCCTCACTTCCTCCCAGTGCTCCAGCCGCTCTTGACCGCGCCGGCGTGGCTCGTCGGCGACGTCGGCGCTGCGTTCCGGCTGATCCAGCTCGAGAACGCGCTCGCGCTGTCGCTCGCCGCCGTCCCCGCCTATCTGATCGCGCGGCGCCTCGGCGTTCGGACGGGGCTCGCGCTCGGCGTCGCCGCATTGGCGATCGCCGGCCCGCCGGCGCTCTTCACGGGAATGGTGATGGCGGAGCCGTTCGCCTACACGCTCTCGCTCTGCGTCGTCCTCGCCGGGCTGCGCGCGATCGAACGGCCGTCGCTGCGCGCACAGCTCTTCCTGCTCGCCGTCTCCGGGCTCGCGGCGTTCGACCGGCTCCAGCTCGCAGCCGTGCCGGTCTGCGTCGCCGCCGCGATCGTGGCGACTCGCAGTTGGCGCATGCACCGCCTCTTCCTCGGCGTGATCGGAGCCGGCGCGCTCGGCGGCGTCGCGTATGCGGCTGTCCGCGGATTCGGCTACTACCACCTGAAGCCGACGCCGCTCGGCGCGTCGCACGCGCTGACGCTCGCCGGCGTCGACGCCTACATCGTTCTCCTCGCCGCGGGCGCCGCGATCGCCCCGTCGGCGCTGATCGGGCTCGCGCAGGCGGTCGGCCGGCCGCGCACGCAGCTCGAGGCGGCCTTCGGCTGGATCGCGCTGTCGCTCATCGCACTGCTCGTCCTTCAGTGCGTTCTCTGGGGCGACGTGCACCGCGTGCAGGAGCGCTATCTCGGGTACGCGCTGCCGCTGCTCGCGCTCGCGTTCGCAGTGCGCTGTTCACGCCCCGGCCGCCGGCCGGTCGCCGAGATCGGCGTCGCCGCGGGCATCGCCGTCGTCGCCGCGCTTGTGCCGCTGTCCGGCTACTCGATCGACGCGAAGCACAACCTCGCACCGACGCTGTACGCATTCGTGCGTGTCGAGCAAGTGCTCGGCGGCGAGGCATCGACGGCCGGCGTCTTCGCGATTGCCGCGACCGTGCTCGCCGCGTTCGGCTGCCTGCGCCGGCCGCTGCTCGTGCTCACCGCTTCGCTCGCGGCGTCCGCGACGCTGTTGGCCTTCGGTCTCTCCTGGTCGGGGATGCTCAGCGCGGACGGCCGCGCGAACTATCTGCCGCGCGACGCGCACTGGGTCGACCACGCGGTCGACGGGAGCGCGACGATGCTCGTCGTCGGCGACGCGTGGAACGGCCAGGCGCTCGCGACGCTCTTCTGGAATCCGTCCGTGACGCGCGTCGTGCGCATGCCCGGCGCGAACAAGGTCGACTGGCTCGACGATCCGTTCGTCCGTGTCGCGCGCGACGGCACGATCGCCGGCCTGCGCGGCGACGTGCTCGTCGACGTCTCGCCGGCGACGGCGGTGACGTTGCGCGACGCGCGCCGCGTGCGCGCCTACGGCGCGGTGACGCTCTGGCGCCCGCGCGGCCCGGCCCGGCTCGAAGCCGTGATGAACAACCGGCTCGCGGACGGGCGCGTGCTGAAGTCCGGCGGGATCGAGGTCTGGAGCGGCGGCAATCGGATCGCGGGCTGGGTCGAGCTCCGCGTGCACGCGCCGCGTTCACTCGGAACGGCGCATCTCGAGCTCGTCCGCACGGGCGTCGACGTGCCCGCCGGCGCGACGCGGGTCGTCCGCGTGCGCGCCTGCGGCCGCGGCCCGTGGATTGGCGGCTTCGTCGCCTCACCCGTCGTCGTGCGCGGCCGGCAGTGGCGGTCGCCGATCGTCTCGGTGCCGCGCTACGTGCCGGATCTGTCCGCCTGCCCGTAGATACACTGGCCGCCCTCAGGGGGTGTGCCCGAGCGGCCAAAGGGAACGGGCTGTAAACCCGTCGGCTCAGCCTACGGAGGTTCGAATCCTCCCGCCCCCATC
>DATCJJ010000152.1:0-6112 GCA_036562845.1 Gaiellaceae bacterium
CGTCCCGGTTCCCGTCGAGGGCTACCCGGAGGAGACGAAGCGGATCTACGTCTGGTTCGACGCCGTGATCGGCTACCTGTCCGCGAGCGTCGAGTGGGCGCACAACGTCGGCCGGCCAGACGCGTGGCGTGAGTGGTGGCAGAACGTCGACGCACGCCACTTCTACTTCATGGGCAAGGACAACATCGTGTTCCACACGGTGATCTGGCCCGCGATGCTGCTCGGCTACGGCTCGGGCGGCGAGCTCGGCGCAGGGCGCGGCGACCTGCACCTGCCGACCAACGTCCTCGCGAGCGAGTACGTGACGATGGAGGGCAAGAAGGCGAGCTCGAGCCGCAACGTCGCGATCTGGGTCAACGACTTCCTGTCGCGCTACGACCCGGACCCGCTCCGTTACTACCTCACCGCCGCGGGGCCGGAGACGCAGGACTCCGACTTCACCTGGGAAGAGTTCGTCCGCCGCAACAACGACGAGCTGCTCGCGAACTGGGGCAACCTCGTCAATCGGACGCTCGTCAACGCCCACCGCAACTTCGGCGCGGTGCCGCAGCCGGGCGAGCTGAACGCCGACGACGAAGCGGTGCTGAACGACGTGACGTCGACCTTCGAGCCCGTGGGCGCGCTCATCGACCAGGGCCGGTTCCGCGCAGCGGTCGCCGAGCTGATGAGCACCTCGTCGCGCGTCAACCAGTACCTCGCCGACCAGGCGCCCTGGGCGCTCGTGAAGACCGACCGCGACCGAGCGGGGACGGTGCTCTACGTCGCGCTGCGCTGCGTCGACTCGCTGAAGACGATGTTCGCGCCGTTTCTGCCGTTCACGTCGCAACTCGTGCACGAGCTGCTCGGCCACGGGGGCCTGCTCGCCGGTCCGCTCGAGTTCAGGAGCTCCGCCGAGGACGACGGCTCCGAGCATCAGGTCCTCACCGGCGACTATTCGGCGTGGGTGGGCGCCTGGGCGCCAAGCGGGCTCGCGCCCGGCCAGACGCTGCAGCAGCCGAGACCGCTCTTCCGCAAGCTGCCTCCCGAGACCGTCGACGAGGAGCTCGAGCGCCTCGGTCTCACGTGATCGACACACACGCGCACCTCGACGCGCTCGACGAGGATCCCGCCGCAGCCGTCACACGTGCACGCGTCGCCGGCGTCTCGCGCATCCTGACGATCGGCACCGAGCAGGCGGTCGCGCTCGCAGACGCGCACGACGGGGTCTATGCCGTCGTCGGGATCCATCCGCACGAAGCAGGCGAGGAGCACGATCTCGAGTTCGTGCGCGCACTGCTCGCGCATCCGAAGGCCGTCGCGGTCGGCGAGATCGGGCTCGACCACTTCCGCGACTACGCGCCGCGCGAGGCGCAGCGGCAATTGTTCGAGCGGCAGCTCGAGCTCGCCGGCGAGCTCGGCAAGCCGGTCGTCGTCCACACACGGGCCGCCGACGAGGTAACGGCGTCGACGCTCGCCGGCTTCGGCGGCACGGTCGTCATGCACTGCTTCTCGTCACCGCATCTCCTGCCGACTGCGCTCGAGCGCGGCTACTACGTCTCGTTCGCAGGCAACGTGACGTACAAGAACGCAACCGATCTGCGCCTCGCCGCGACGCAGGTCCCGCCCGACCGCCTGCTGGCGGAGACCGACTGTCCATACCTCGCGCCGCAGCCGGTGCGAGGCCGGAAGAACGAGCCGGCGTACGTGATGCACACGCTTGCGGAGCTCGCACGCGTTCGGGGGGTCGACCAGGCGGAGCTCGAGGCGCAGATCGAGCGGAACGCGAGCGCATGCTTCGGCCTGTGAAGAAGGAGTACGGCCAGCACTTCCTGATCGACGAGAACATTCTCGGCGTGATCGGACGTCTCGCCGAGCTGGAGCCCGACGACGTCGTGCTCGAGATCGGTCCCGGCGAAGGCGTCCTCACGCGCTACCTCGCGGCGCGGGTCAAGCACGTGCATGCCGTGGAGATCGACGAGTCGCTCGCGCCGCGTCTCGCCGACCTCGGCGGCAACGTCGACCTCCGCTTCGGCGACGCTCTGCGGCTCGACCTGCGCACCGACGCGACAAAGCTCGTCGCGAACCTCCCGTACAACGTCGCGACGCCGCTCTTGGTCGAGAGCCTCGACGGGCTGCCCGACGTCGCGCTGTGGTGCGTGATGGTGCAGCGCGAGGTCGCGGACCGTTTGTTCGCGAACGTGCAGACGAAGTCGTACGGAGCGGTGAGCGTGCTCGTGCAGCTCGTCTGCGAGCGAACCGGCTTTCACCCGGTCTCGCGCACGGTCTTTCGCCCGCCGCCCAACGTCGACTCCGCCCTCGTTGCGTTTCGCCGCCGCGGTGCACTTCCGGCCGACTACGCACGGATCAAGCGCATCGTCGCGGCGGCATTCGCGCACCGCCGCAAGACGCTGCCGAACTCGCTCGCGCTCACGGGTGTCGCGTCACGCGCCGACGCGACTGCCGCACTCGTGCACATCGGCCGCCACCCGGCGACGCGCGCCGAGGCGCTCGACCCGGGCGAGTTCGTCGCGCTCGCGAAGGCGCTGCCGTGAGGGCGCCGGCGCCGGCGAAGATCAACCTCGGCCTCGTCGTCGGCCCGCTCCGCGACGACGGCAAGCACGAGCTCCTCACGGTCTACCAGCGCGTCGGCCTCGCCGACCGCATCGACGTCGACGAGTCGGACGTTCTCAGCGTCGACGGCTTCGCAGCGGACACGCTCGTGCGCACGGCGCTCGAGCTCCTCGCCGAGCGGGCCGGTGTCGAGCCGCGCTGGCACGTCCGGATCGAGAAGCGGCTGCCGGTCGCTGCAGGCCTCGGCGGCGGCAGCTCCGACGCCGCGACGGCGCTCCGGCTCGCGAACACGACGACGCAGCTCGACGACGACGCGCTGCACGCGGTCGCGGCCCGCGTCGGCGGCGACGTCCCGTTCTTCCTCCGCGAGGGCCCGCAGCTCGGGAGCGGCGATGGGACGACCCTCGAGCAGGTCGACCTGCCGCAGGACTTCTGGGTCGTCCTTCTGCTCCCGAACGACGCGCGCAAGGATTCGACCGGCGCCGTATACGCCGCGTTCGACGCCCGCGACGGCGGCGCCGGCTGGGAGGATCGAGCGGCCGCGTTCCGGGCGGCGCTCGCGAGCGTCCGGCGGCCGCGCGACCTCGCAGCGCTCCCGCCGAACGACCTCGTGCGTTCGCCGCTCGTCGACGAGCTGCGTCGGAGCGGCGCGTTCCATGCCGACGTCAGCGGCGCCGGGCCGACGGTGTACGGCCTCTTCCATCACCGGGTAGACGCAGAGCGTGCGCAGAAGGAGCTGCGCAGCCGCGGGCGCACCTGGCTGACCGCACCAGCGTGGTACGGTTGATTCGAGGGTGTTGAGCGACAGTTCCCATGCGATCGAGCACGGGTCGACTCGCGCCGGCCGCTGGCTCCACGCGCGCCGCGTCCGTGCGAGCCTGTGGATCGCCGCGCTCGAGGCGATCGTCGTTCTCTTCTCCCACGACGTCACGAAGTGGACGGTCATCGTCCTCGCCGTCGTCAGCGTCCTCGCCTGGCTCGGTGGACGCGAGAGCCGCTCGGACGTCGTCCGCCAGGTGCTCTGGATCTTCGCCGCCTCGCAGCTCCTCGCTGTGATCGCGGTCATCCTCGCGTGGATCGTGAAATGGGCCGTGATCCTCGCGGTCGTCGTTTTCGCGGTGCTCGGCCTCGTCTACCTCTTCGTCGACCGACGGTAGAATTCTCAGCCCTGTGGGGCGTGGCCAAGTGGTAAGGCAACGGGTTTTGGTCCCGTGATCGCAGGTTCGAATCCTGCCGCCCCAGCCACTCTCTCCTGATCCGGAACCCGATGGCGAACGACGTCACAGCAGTGGTGATGGCCGCCGGACTCGGCACGCGCATGAAGAGTGCGACGCCGAAGCACCTGCATCCGCTCCTCGGCCGCCGGCTCGTGGACTGGGTCGTCCAGGCCGCACGCGACGCGGGCGTCGAACGCGTCGTCGTCGTCACGTCGCCGGAGGCTGCGGACGCGTTCCCGAACGAGGAGGTCGCAGTCCAGCACGAGCCGCTCGGGACGGGCGACGCGGTCCGCGCAGCGCGCGAGACGCTGCAGGGCGCCGGAGGCGACGTGCTCGTCCTCAACGGCGACGTGCCGGCCCTGCGCGGCGAGACGGTCGCCTCGCTGCTCGAGACGCATCGGCGCGAGCGTGCGGCCGGCACGGTGCTCAGCTTCGCGCCGGACGACGTGCGCAGCTACGGCCGCATCGTGCGCAACGCCGAGCGGCGCCTCGCGCGCATCGTCGAGGCGAAGGATGCCTCGGCGGAGGAGCTCGAGCTGCGCGAGGTCAACTCCGGCATCTACGTCTTCACGGCGGAGGCACTCTGGCCGCTGCTCGACCGGCTCGAGCCGAAGAACGCGCAGGGCGAGCTCTATGTCACCGACACGCTCGGTCTGCTCGTCGCGGACGGCGCGCCCGTCGCCGTCCACGTCGCCGAGCCCGCGTGGGAGGTCGAAGGGATCAATACGCGTGTCGAGCTGGCGTTCGTCGCCGGCAAGCTCCGCGACCGCATCAACGAGCGGCACATGCTCGACGGCGTGACGATCGTCGACCCCGAGTCGACGTGGATCGAGGCCGGCGTCGAGCTCGCGCAGGACGTGACGATCCACCCGTACACGGTCATCCGCACGGGCGTCCGATTCGAGAGTGGGGTGGAGGTCGGGCCGTTCGCCTACGTCCGGCCCGGGACGACGGTCGGCGAGCACGGCAAGATCGGGACCTTCGTCGAGGTCAAGAACGCCACGGTCGGCGCCCGGACGAAGATCCCGCATCTGTCCTACATCGGCGACGCCGACATCGGCGACGACACGAACATCGCGGCGGCCAACGTGACCGCGAACTTCAAGCACACGCCTGGCCTTCCGAAGGCGAAGACGACGATCGGGAACAACGTCAGGACCGGGGTCGACAATACGTTCAATGCTCCTGTCAGCATTGGCGACGACGCTTGGATTGCGCCGGGCGCGGTCATCACCGATGATGTCCCCCCCGGCGCCCTGGCCGGGTTCGCGCCCAGGCAGGAGACCAAGGAAGGATGGGTCTACGACACGCATGGAAAGCCTGACAGCTGAGCTCAGCCTGCCCGGCCTGGAGAAGGCGACCGTGAGCCAACCCGAACGCGGACACTTCCTCGAACGCCCGGGCGGGAAGCGCCTGATGGTCTTCGCCGGGCGGTCCCATCCCGACCTTGCGCAGTCGATCACCGAGCACCTCGGCGTCGAGCTCGGCGGCGTCCAGCTCGAGACGTTCAAGAACGGCGAGACGTACTGCCGCTACGAGGAGTCGATCCGCGGCTCCGACGTCTTCATCGTGCAGACGGGCTGCATCCCGGTCGACCAGAACCTGATGGAGCTCATGTTCATGATCCAGGCCGCGAAGCTCGCGTCGGCGAAGCGGATCACGGCCGTCGTGCCGCTCTACCCGTACGCGCGGCAGGACCGGAAGGCGAAGCCTCGCGAGCCGATCTCGGCGCGTCTCGTCGCCGACATGCTCCAGCTGGCAGGCGCCGACCGGCTGCTGACGATGGACCTCCACGCCGGCCAGATCCAGGGCTTCTTCACGGTGCCGGTCGATCACATGACGGCGCTGCCGCTCTTCGCGCGCCATTTCAAGGATCTCGGCCTGACCGGCCCGAACATCGTCTCGGTCGCGCCCGACGAGGGTCGCGCGAAGATGGCCGTCCGCTTCGCGGAGATGATCGAGGCCGACTTCGCGATCATGCACAAGACGCGTCCCGCGCACGACCAGGTCGAGGTGACGGAGATCACCGGCCGCGTCCGCGGCAAGACGGCGATCGTCGGCGACGACGTGATCATGACCGGCGGCACGCTGATCGCGAACGTCGAGGCGCTGCGTGCGCAGGGCGTCGAGGGCGTCTGGGTGTACGCGACGCACGGCGTGTTCTGCGACAACGCGCTGCGGAAGTTCCACGACGCGCCGATCGACGGGATCGTCGTCACCGACACGGTGCCGATCAATCCCGTCGACATGCCGCCGAACATGACGATCGTGCCGATCGGCCAGCTGCTCGCCGAGACGATCATGAACGTCTTCGCCGACGACTCCGTCTCGGCGATCTTCGGCGG
>DATCJJ010000163.1:0-13399 GCA_036562845.1 Gaiellaceae bacterium
CCGGCGTCGTACGGAGCGAGCGCCGCCGCGACGCGCTCGAGCTGGGCCGAGTTCGCGGCCGCGATCGACGGTGCCGGTGCGATGCCGACGCCGAAGTACGCGTACTCGCCGGCGAGCGTGTCGATTGCGCCGTGCTCCGGCGCGCTGCGCGCGAGCGCCCCGCCGAGCTGACGCAGCTCGATCGAGAGAAGTGTCGAGCCGGACCTTGGTCCCGCGACCTCGAGCAGCTCGTCGATCGCAGCCGGCGGCAGCTCTCCGAGCAGCCGCGAGCCCGTCACGCCCGGCACCGGCTTCGGCGGGTCCATGTGGAGCTCCGCGATGCCGGCGGGCGGCACCGTCGCGAACGTGTCGATCGACGGCCCGAGCGCGCGCAGCGGCTCGAGCAGCTCGCGACCGTCGCGCTCGCTGCCGAGATACACGGCCTCGACGAGCGCGAATGCGTTGCCGCGGAGCGGCTCCGGCACGTCCGGAAACGATGGGAACTGCATGATCCGGCCGACCGACGTCACCTCGTCCGGCGTCGTCGGCAGCCACTCGCGCCACGCGTGCAGCACCTCGTCTGCGCGCTCCCACGGGAAGAACAGAACGCCGGCGTAGTCCTCGGCCTGCTCGATCAGATCGAACTCGAGCGCGGTGACGACGCCGAAGTTGCCGCCGCCGCCGCGCAGCGCCCAGAACAGCTCGGGCTTGTGGTCGGCGTCGGCGCGGACGAGCTCGCCGTCGGCGGTCACGAGCTCGACGGCGCTGACGCGGTTCGCCGCGAGGCCGTGCTTGCGTGCGTACCAGCCGAGGCCGCCGCCGAGCGAATAGCCGACGACGCTGACATCCCCGGTCGACCCGTGCAGTGCCGCGAGGCCGAGCTCGGATGCGGCGGGAACGACGTCTTCCCACTTCGCGGCGGAGCGCACGCGCGCGCGCCGGTTCGCAGCGTCGATCGCGACCCCTCGCAGGTTGTCGGTGCGCAGGATGATCGTCTCGGTGAGCGAGCCGAGCGGCGCGGCGTTGTGGCCGGTGCGCTGCGGCGCCACGCGCAGGCCCGCAGCGCGGGCGTAGCGCACGATCGCCGCGACGTCCTGCTCGTCGACCGGGAAGGCGACGGCGCGCGGCTGCTGGTCGACGGCGAGGTTCCACGCCTGCCGCGCGCCGTCCCATCCGTCGTCGCCGGGTCTCACGACTGCGCCCCTGATGCGCAGCGACGGTGCTGCCTCGATCATGGTCATGCGATCCCTCCTGAAGTCCTCGGTTTCGGTCTTCAGAGGATCCGCGCGCCGGCGCCTCCCTCACATCGGAGGCCGACCCCAAGGCTCTCCCTAATCTTTCTCGGGGCCGAACTCGCGATCGAGCACCGGGTACCAGTTGCCGCCCATGCCGCTCCAGACGAATGCGTCGCGCCAGTCGATCGACGCGGCCCATTCGGCGCGTTCGAGCTCGCCGCGCGCGAGGATCACGACCGCACCCTGGTACCGCTCCGGATCCTGCTTCTCGGCGTGTAGCGACTCGAGCAACCGCAGCACGCGGTCGACGTCCGCCGGCGCGAAGTCCCGCCGCACCCGGGCCTCGACGCGAGGCGAAACGGCCGCCGTCACCGCGGCACGCTCTGCGCGAAGCGGAAGAATCCGTGCGGGTCGACGGCGCGCTTCACCTTCCGGAGGCGGGTGAGGTTCGATCCGTAGTACGCGTGCTGCCAGCTCGCCAGCTGCGGGTCGATGTAGTTCTGATATGCGAAGCCGGACACGTGCGGACGTAGCTGCGCATACACCTGGGCCAGCCAGGTGACGCCTCCGTCCTGTGCCGTGTACTGGATCGAGAAGAGCGCGTCGCGGTGCACGAACGCGGTTGCGTCTTTCGGCACACGGTTGATCGCACCGCCGTGCGCATCGAGGAAGATCGCGCCACGTCCGGTCGCCTGGCGCACGGCGATGCCGTTCACGAGCGCAGCGATCGCGGCCTGCGGCAGCGGCGAATTCACGTAGTCCGACTTCGCGGCAAAGGAGGCGTGCGCCTTTCCGCCGGCCCAGTGCGCCGTCGCGTCGAGGTAGGAGAGCGTCTGCGTGCGGACGCGAGTCGGCGTCCCGACGGAGGTCAGCGGCTGCAGCAGCGCGGCGAGGTCGGCCTCCGGGCCGAAATACTGCCCCGACGACGTGACGTGCGGCGCGGCGGCCGGCGGGCCGGGCGCGATGAGATCGAGCACCGAGAAAAGCGCGTCGGGGGCGTGCGGCGCGAATGCCTGCCACGCAGCCACGGCCTGGGCGGCCTGCGACCAGGGCCATTCGATGCTGTAGACCGCGACGGTGGAGACGGGCGCGGTCGCGAATGTCAGGTCGGTGACGATTCCGAAGTTGCCCCCGCCGCCGCCGCGGCACGCCCAGAAGAGATCTCGCTCCTGCGTCGCGTCGCATTTCCTGAGCTCGCCGTCGGCGGTGACGATGTGCACGCGCCGCAGCCTGTCGGCCGTCGTGCCGAGCTTTCGCGACGCATAGCCGACGCCGCCGCCGAGCGCGAGGCCGGCGATGCCGACGGTCGGGCACGAGCCGCCCGGGATCGTCACACCGTGCTGCGCGAGCGCGGTATAGACGGGCAGCAGGGTCGCCCCGGCGCCGACGGTGGCGAGGTTGCCGACGACGGCCACGGCGTCCAGCCGCGAGACGTCGGCGACGACGACGCCGTTGCCGCTGGAGTAGCCCGCGTAGCTGTGCCCGCCGGAGCGCGGGACGACGTGAATCGCGTGCTTCCGCCCCCAGCGAACGACACGTTGGACGTCCGGGATGCTCGCGCAGTAGACGATCGCACGGGGCCGCAGCGCGTCGAAGCGGGTGTTCCAGAGGCGGCGCGCGGCGTTGTAGCCCGCGCCTGCGGGAACGACGACGTGTCCGTCGAGCGTTTTCGCGAGCGCGGCGACCGGCCGGTCGACGTCGAGCGACCGCGGCAGCAGCGTGAGCGCGGCGGCGCCTGCCGTGCGGCGGAGGAAGTCGCGGCGGTCCACCCGGAAGACGCTAGCGGCGGCGCAGCTGGACCACGCCGTCGCCTTCGATGGCTACAGGCCCGACGAGCTGATCTCGATCATCGAGCAGCTCGCGTAGCCGTCTCGACCTCGTCGACGAACTGTTCGTGAAGATCGAGCAGACGCCGGAGATGGGCGGCGACGAGCAAGAGATACTTGGCCCGGTGCGGATACTCGGAAGCGGAGCGCTCACTCTCGTCGAGGCGCTCGCGCAAGTCGGCGATGTCGTCGCGCAACGTCGCGAGGCTCTTGCGCGTGACGTCCTCGCCGACGAGGTCGCAGATCAGGAGCCGCAGCAGCGCGTCGCTCTTCACCGGCGTGAAGGAGACGGGCGTGCGCGCGTACTCGACAAGCGCGGCAAGGCCCTTGCCGGTCAGGGAGTAGACGGTCCGCTCGCGCGTGCGGCCCGGCTCCCGTCGCGCCTCGAGGTAGCCGAGCTTCGCGAGCCGCTTCGGCTCGACGTAGTACTGGCTCTCCCCCGCCCAGTCGAGCATCCGGCCGCGCCGGGCCATCCGCAGTAGGTCGTGCGCGCCGGCGCCGCCGCGGCCGACGAGCCCGAGGATCTCGTACGAGAAGAGCGTCAGCTCCGGGTTGACTGAACTACGAGACATAGTTTATACCTACGGTTCATAGTCTACGCGAAGGGAGTGGCATGACCGGCAGCGCCGCTCGTTGGGGACCGCTGTGGGGCGCCCGTCCGGCCGACTGGGCGCTGAGCGAGGACGGCCAGCTCCCGACGTACGAGGCGGCGCTCGCCCGGACGGGTTTGGAGCCGGGTTGGCGCGTGCTCGACGTCGGCTGCGGCGCGGGCGCCTTCCTTCGCCTCGTCGCCGAGCGCGGCGGCCGTCCGTCCGGTCTCGACGCATCGGACGCGCTGATCGCCTTTGCGCGCGGACGACTCCCGAACGCAGACCTGCGGGTCGGCGAGATGGAGGAGCTGCCGTGGGCAGATGCGACGTTCGACCTCGTCACGGGCTTCAACTCGTTCTTCTTCGCCGATGACATGGTGTCGGCGCTGCGTGAAGCGGGGCGCGTTGCGAAGCCGGGTTCGCCGCTCGTCGTGCAAGTTTGGGGCGCCCACGAGCGCTGCGACCTCGAAGCGATGAAGCAGGTCGCGCGACCGTTCTTCCCGCCCCGGCCGCCCGACGCGCCGGCCGACCCGGATCTCTCAGAGCCGGGCGCGCTCCGCAGTCTTGCGGTGGCGGCGGGCCTGACGCCGGAGGGGGAGTTCGACACGACCTGGGTGCTCGAGTTCGCCGACCTCGCGACCCTCGAGCGCGCGATGGTCGCCGTCGCCGGCCTGGCGGAGATCGTCGGACCCGAACGCGAGCCCGAGCTGAGGCGTGCGATCGGCGAGGGCCTCGCTCCGTTTCGCCGGGTCGACGGGAGCTACGCGCTCTCGAACGAGTTCCACTTCCTGATCGCGCGTGCGTGAGCCTACGGCGCGAGCGAGAACTGCTTCTCGGCGACGACCGCGCCGTTTAAGGTGAACTGGCAGGCGTACGTGGTGCCGGCATGCAGCGCGCTCGTCGGGACCGAGGCGTAGTTCTGTTGCATCGGCTGTGAGATAGCCGTCGTCCGTGCCTGGCTCACGACGGTGCCGTCGGAGGCCGTGAACCTGAGCGCGACGTTCGTCCCCGTCGCGTTCGGCAGGACTCCGTCGCAGACGATCGACGTGCCCCCGGAGATCGGAGCTTCAGTCTGGTCGGACTTGCACACCGGGAATGTGCCGTACTTGAAGGCGTTTTCAATGGTGCAGATCTCGATGTCGACGACGTCTCCGGTCGGCCCACTGCTGAGGAGCGTCGCCTGCGCATGCGCGGATCCGAGCGTGAACGTGCAGACGTACGCGCCGCCGGGAGCGGCATCGTCGGCCCGCCCGTGTCGAACTTCAGCGCGTACACGCCGACCGCGGACACCGTGCGCGAGAACGTGATCACCGGATGTCCCGCGTACGTCCAGCGCATGCGGGCGGGCCGCGGCGTCGAGTACCTGATCGAGCAGACGATCCTGATGGAAAGCAGAGTCGGTCACGCTGGTCGGTCGTGCACGCGCTCGATGCAAGGCCGAAGTGCTCGTACGCGCAGACGCGCAGCGTGCGGAGCCGAGGCGCCGGGTTTCCCAGCCAGCCAGCCAGCCAGCTACTTGACGAGCGTGAGCATCTTGAACATCGGCATGTACATCGCAATGATGATCACGCCGACCATGAGGCCGACGCCGATCATCATGATCGGCTCGACGATCGACGTCAGCGACTGCACGGCCGAGTCGACCTCGTCCTCGTAGAAGTCCGCGATCTTCGAGAGCATCTTCTCGAGCTCTCCCGTCTCCTCGCCGATCTTCACCATCTGCGCGACCATCGGCGGGAAGACCTCGTTCTCGACGAGCGGCTGCGCAATCGGAATGCCCTCGTGCACCTTCGCGCGCACGCCGGCGAGCGCTTCCTCGACGACCCAGTTGCCGGACGTCTGGCCCGTGATCTCGAGCGCCTTGATGATGTCGACGCCGGCTGCGACGAGCGTCGACAGCGTGCGCGAGAACCGCGCCATCGTCACCTTCAACACGGTGTCGCCGATGCGCATGGGCAGCTTCAGCTTGAAGCGGTCCCACACCTGGCGACCGCTCTCGGTCGCCTTCCACTTGCGGAAGAGCCAGATCGCGAGGGGGATCGAGGGGATGATGATGAACCAGTAGGAGCGGATGAAGTTCGACGCATGCACGACGTATTGCGTCAGCGTCGGCAGCGAGCCGCCGAGCTCCTCGAAGATCTTCACGAAGATCGGGACGAGGAACATCAGCATCCCGATGAGGACGAGCGTCGCGAAGATGAGCACCATCGTCGGGTAGACCATCGCGCCCTTCACGCGGCGGCGGATCGCCTCTTGCTTCTCGATCTGGAACGCGACGCGGTCGAGGACGATGTCGAGGATGCCGGCCGCCTCGCCCGCCTCGACCATCGCGATGTAGAGGCGCGAGAAGACCTTCGGATGCTTCGCCATCGCCTCCGAGAGGAGGAGGCCCGCTTCGACGTCGGCGCGCAGCTGCGCGATGACGTCGGCGAGGACGGTGTCGTCGGTCTGCTCCTCGAGGATGACGAGCGACGCCACGACGTTCAGGCCCGCCTCGATCATCGTCGCGAACTGGCGGGAGAAGATCTGGAGGGACTTGGCGTCGACCTTCTTGAAGCGGATCGCCGTCGGCGCGGATGCGCCCGAGGTCTCCTCGATCGTCTGGGCGAGCAGGCCCTTGACGCGCAGCTGCTCGCGCGCGGAGGCAAGGTCCTGGGCGCTGATCTCGCCCGAAAGCACCACACCCTGGGCGTTGATCGCCGAATACGCGTACGCAGCCACTCCTCAGGCGATATCGGCAGCCCAGAGTGGGGTCTTGAGGGCGGTCGAGCGGCTGCCGATAGAGCTTTCGTGTCTGCGCGCGCGGCCGAAGAGCAAGGCTTCGGGCTCATTGAGCTGCTCTTTGCGATGGTGATGCTGAACATCGGCATCCTCTCGCTCGTGGCCGCCTTCCAGACCGGGGCCGCCGCCCTCGCGCGCTCGAGCGCGACCTCCAACGGCGCGGCGGTCGTGGACAAGACGATGGAGGTCTACCGCGGCCTCAAGAGCTGCCAGATCTACCTCAGCGCGCCGACCAGCGGCGGCAGCGACAGCGGCACGCCCGCCCTGCCGAACGGCATCCCGAACAGCACCTCGTCCTGGTACTCGAAGTACTCGGGCGACCCCGGCGCCTACGGGAACGTCACGTACTTCAACTACAACGGCTCGACGCCGCTCTGGGCCACAAGCCCGGCCGGCAGCGGGTCGTACACGGGGATCCCCGCTCCGTGCTCGCAGCCGACGCTGCCGTCGGGGATGCCCGACCCGACGAAGGCCGTGCAGTACGTCACCGGGCCGGACGGCCAGAGCTATCCGGTGTTCTCGTACATCGTCGTCGTCCAGCCGAAGGACGCGAGCCCGACGCCCACGTGGACGGCCGGCTACGTCAAGCAGGTGACCGTGACGGTTCGCAATCCGCAGAACACGTCGCAGATCATCGCCCGCCAGACGTCGTACTTCGATCCGAACGTGACCGGCTAGCACCGGCCACGTTCGTCTCGGCGTTCCGCTCCCCGGATGAAGCGTTAGTGGCTGCTCGCGCTCGGGACGATCGCCGACATCGGCGTGCCGTTCCCCGCGGGCGTCGTCGTCGTCGTGGGCGTCGTCGACGACGGAGTCGTCGAGCTGCCGGACGAGCCCGACTGCGCGGCGGCCGGCTCGAGAGTCAGCACGTAGCGCGTCCCGTCGGCCGTGTTCTGCAGCGTGAGCGGCTTGCCCATCGTGAGCGTGATCGTGTTCGCGCCGTCCGCGTACGAGCCGCCGACGATCGAGATCTTGGCCGACCTCGCGGTCAGCGAGACGAGATGGAAGATCGCGCCGACGCGGTTGAACGTCGCTCCCGACTGCGGGAAGTCCGTGCCGACGCTCACGGAGAGCTGCTCGCCGTTCAGCGAGATCGTCGCGCTCGACGGTGCCGGCATCGGCGGCGTCGGGGCCGGCTGCGTCGGAACGGGCGTCGTCGACGCAGGCGGGGTCTTCGTCGATCCCTTCGAGCCGGAGCCTGCCGGCGCGCCGGAGGCCGACACCTGCTCGGCGAACGGATCCTTCGTCGCGAGCCGGTTGAACGCCTCGAGCTGGCCCGGATCGGGCGAGACGGGAACCGCAGACACGAGATTGGTCGAGGCGTCGTCGGAGCCGGTCGTCGGCGCAGCCGCCGTCGGCGTCCCGCCGAGCGTCGGCGCGGCGAGCGAGTTCGGATCGGTCGGCGCAGCGGACGTCGAGCCCGGCGTCGTCGTCACCGCGGCGACGATCGGCGGCTTCGGCTTCTGGTTCATCATCTTCATGACCTTCGGCCCCTGATACGCGAGCAGCGCGACCAGCAGGATGCCGCCGCCGATCGCGATCTTCTTCTGCTTCGCCGCCTTTGCCTTCGCGACGTCCTGCTTCGACTTCCTCGCCATTACGGCGCTCCTGTTCCCGCCGCCGACGGGCCGCCCGAGGAGTCGGGCGTCGTCGTGGTCGTCGTGTCGGTGCTCGATGTGTCGGTCGCAGGCGGCGCTGCGACGGGCGCGACGGCCGCGCCCGGCGCCGCGCCGTACACGTAGGTGTGCAGCGTGATGTTCGCGCTCAGCTGGTGGCCGTCGCCCGGCGCGAAGCTCACGTTGTCGATCGAGAAGAGACGGCCGGACGCCTCGAGCGCGCCGTGCCGCACGTAGACGAAGTTGCGGAGCCGGTAAAGGAGGTCGGTGACCGTGTAGAAGTCGCCGACGACGCTCAGCGTGACCTGGAAGGACTGCTGCCCGGTCGCCGGATCCGCCGTCGCGGGGCTCGGCGAGATGTCCTGGAGCTGGACGCCCGCGTCCTGTGCAACCTGGTCGAGCTGGATCAGGACGTCCGGCATGTCGGTCGTCGACGGCATCGCCTTCGCGAGCTTGTAGACGTCGGCGACGCGGATCTTCGGCGCCGCCGCGACGCTCTTCGACGCCGCGAGCTGCGCGAGGTTGTCGGCGATCTGCTTCTGGACGTCGGTCGTCTGCTTGTCGAGCGCGGAGGCCTTGTGGTTCTGCGGCGCGATCAGGCCGAACCAGCCGAGCGCGAGCACGAGCAGGCCTGCGGCGACGATCCCGCCGACGACGGCAGCCTTCGGAAGGGGGCGCGGGATCTTCACTAGCCGCTCCCGCCCGTGTCCGTGGAGGTCGTGTCCGTCGGTGCAGGCGCGGCGACCGGAGCCGGCGCCGGCGGCGCCGCCGCACCCTTGATCGTCGCCGAGAGGCTGAACTGCACGAGCCGGCCGGAGCGGGTCGTCGACTGCAGCGTCACGCCGGTGAGATCGGGGACGAGGGCCATGCGCGAGAGCATCCGCGCAACGCTGTTGTAGCTGTACGTCGTCGCGGTGATCGAGAAGCCGTTCGTCGCGCCCGCGGTCGGGGCCGCCATGTTGAGCGACGAGATCCAGACGTCCGGCGGCAGCGCCTGCGAGAAGTCGCGGAGGATGCGGTCCCACGCGATGCGCTGGCCGAGCACCGTCGCCACGGCCTGCAGCCGCGGCGCGCGTGCGTTCACGACGGCGGTCGGCGTCGGGTTCGTCGGCTGCACCGGCGGCGGCGGCAGCGGCGTCTGCTGCAGTTGCGCCTTGGCGCTGTTGAGCGCGCTCTGCGCGTCCGCGACCTTCGAGCTCGCGTTGAGGAAGGCGGCGGCGAGCGCGGCGACGACGATGAAGCCCGTCGCGCCGCCGACGACGGCGGGCAGATGCTGCGCGGTGACCGAGCGGCTCGCACGCGTTTCCTTCGGGAGGAGGTTGACGGCGCGCATCAGTCCTCGATCCCCAGTCCGATCGCGACGGCGAGCGAGCCCATCGGCTCGTCGATCGCGATCTTCTTCGTGAGCTTCAGCCGCGCGAGCGGATCGCCGACGCGCACCTGCACGCCGATCAGCCGCTGCAGCTCCTCGGCGATGCCCGCGAGGTTTGCCGTGCCGCCGGTGATGACGATCTCGCCGATGCCAAGAGATCCAGGCTGGTTCTGGTAGAACTGAAGCGAGGACACGAGCTCGCGCGCGAACGTGTGCACCTGCTTGCGCACGGCGTCGACGGCGAGCGAATACTGCTCGTAGGCGAACCCGTCGGGAACATCCGGCGACGAGAGTGAAACGGCACGCTTGATCGTCTCCGCCTCGGACGGTGCAAGATCGAGCGCCCGCGCAATCGCGACGTTGAGCGCCGACCCGCCCCACTCGAGCACACGCGTGAAGTCGCACACGCGGCCGTCCGACACCGCGAACGTCGAGCGGTCGTGACCGATCGCGACGGCGACGAGCGCGGAGTCTCCCGCCTCCGTCTCGGGCCGCGGTGCAGAGAGCGCGCGGAGCAGCGCAAACGCCTCGAGGTCGATCCCCGCGAGCACGATGCCCGCCTTCTTGCACGCATCGACGTACCGGTCGACGAGCTCGCGGTACGCGACGACGAGGAGAACGCGCTTCGTCTTCGTCCCTTCCTCGTCTGCGCGCTCCTCGAGGACGTGGTAGTCGAGCACTGCCTCGTCGAGCGGGATCGGCAGCGCCTCCTGGGCGCGGAAATGGATCGCGTTCTCGAGCTGCTTCGGATCGTCGATGCCGGTGATCTCGAACGTGCGGACGCCGATGCGGTTGCTGGCGATGCCGAGGCGGACGTTCTTGCGCGGCAGCTTGTTCTTCGCAAAGAAGTCCTTGAGCGCGTTCGCCAGCGAGTCAGGGTCGCGGAGCTCGCCGGAGACGACGACGCCCGGCGGCAGGTCGACGCGCGCGACCTGGAGCAGCTCGGCGGCGCCGTTGTTCGCGATCCGGGCAGCGGCGAGCTGCGATCCGCCGACCTTGAGGCCGACGAGGCGCTTCACCTGGTGACCGCCGCCGCGCGAGAGCGTCGGCAGCGACAGCTGCGGCAGCGAGAACGACCGCTTCGCGCGCGGCTCCTCGTACTCCTTCGCCGCCTTCGGCCGGCCGCCGATCTCGCGCTTCCAGAACGGCACCTTCGGCTCGGCGGGCGCCGGGAGCTCGGGCGCGACCTCGACGGGCTCCTGCTTGCGCGCGAAGGACAGCTCCTTCTTCCAGAACGGCGTCGACGCCGCCTTCGGCTCCTTCGGGGCCTTGGGAGCCTTGGGAGCCTTCGGAGCCTTCGACTTGCCGCCGATCTCGCGCTTCCAGAACGGCACCTTCGCCGCAGGCAGCTCCGGGAGCTCCGCGGCGGGGACGGGCGGATGGAGGACGACCGCGGTATCGGCCTCGAGCTCGGGGTCGGGCGGGAGCTCCGCGTCGGCGAGCCACGACTCGAGCGGCTCCGGCTCCATCCACTCCTCGACCGGGCCCGCCTCGAGGCTGAGATCCTCCGGCTCGACGGGCTGCTCCACGGGTGCGTCCGGAACGGCTGCAATGGGCTGCACCGGCTGCTCCCACGGCGGCGCCGGCAGGTCGGGGACGGCGGCGAGCGGCGCGACGGGCGCGACCGGCTCGTCGACGGGCAGCTGCTCGACCGGATGAAGGGCCGCCGCCTCGACCGGCGGCGCCGCTGCGACGACCGCCTCGGCGATCTCCGTCGGCGGCGTCACGGGCTCGGCGGGTGCCGGCTCCGGCGAGGGCGCAAACGTCGGGTCGACCGTGCGCGTCGCGAGCTCGACGAGGCGTGCGACCTGATCCTCTTCCTTCTTCTTGCCGGGGAGCCCGACCTCGCGGCGCCAGATCGACTGCTTCTCTTCCTTCAGCTCGCGCGGCGCGTCGTCGTGCGCCGGCTCCTTCTTACGGCCGAACGAGATCTCCTTCTTCCAGAACGACGTCGCCTCGGGCTTCGGCTCCTTCGGCTCCTTCGCCGGCTTCTGCTCCTTCGGCTCCTTCGCCTTCTTGCCGAACGAGATCTCCTTCTTCCAGAACGACTCGCTCACGTCACGACCCCGCCACGCGGAGACCCGCGCCGACCGGCTGCTGCATCTGCTGTGCCTGCAGCGCGGCCATCGCGCCGTTCACGTCGTAGCCCTGCCGCTCGAGAATGCCGAGCAGCTGCTCGGGACGCGACGAGCGCGCCAGTGCGTCTTCGAGGTTGACGACGCGCCGTACCGTCAGGTCGGCGAGCGCCTGTTCCATCGTCTGCATGCCGCGCGCCGTGTTGGTCTGCATGACCGAGTAGACCTGCTCGATCTTCGCCTGGCGGATGAGGTTCCGCACGGCGTCGTCCGGAAAGAGGATCTCGAGCGCGGCGACGCGTCCCTGGCCGTCGGCCGTCGGCAGCAGCGTCTGCGTCACGACCGCCTGCAGCGAGTTCGCGATCATGATGCGCACCTGCTCCTGCTGCGCCGGCGGAAAGACGTCGATGATGCGGTCGATCGTCGACGGCGCGCTTTGCGTGTGCAGGGTGCCGAAGACGAGGTGGCCGGTCTCGGCCGCGGTGAGCGCGGTCGAGATCGTCTCGAGGTCGCGCATCTCGCCGACGAGGATCACGTCCGGGTCCTGACGGAGCGCGGCCTTGAGCGCCTCGGAGAAGCTCGTCGCGTCCGGGCCGATCTCGCGCTGGTTGACGATGCAGCGCTTGTGACGGTGCACGAACTCGATCGGGTCTTCGACGGTGAGGATGTGCTCCGCGCGCGTCCGGTTGATCTCGTCGATGATCGCCGCGAGCGTCGTCGACTTACCGGAGCCGGTCGGGCCCGTGACGAGCACGATGCCGCGCGGCTTCTCGGTGAGCGTGTGCAGGGAGGGCGGAAGGCCGAGCTCCTCCATCGTCTTGATCTCCTGGGGGATCAGACGGAAGGCGGCGCCGATCGCCTCGCGCTGGAAATAGATGTTGACGCGGAACCGGGCAAGCCCCGGCATCGAGTACGCGAAGTCCAGCTGCCGGTTCAGCTCGAAGTGCTTCTGCTGCTCGCTGCTGAGGATGCGGTAGAGGAGCGCGCGTGTGTCGTCCGGCGTGAAGAGATCGAAGCCCTCCGCGCGCGCAATGTGCCCGCGAACGCGGAAGGCCGGCGGACTGCCGACCGTGATGTGCAGGTCGGACGCGCCGAGCGCGACCATCTGTTCGAGCAGGTCGTCGATGGAGGTGAGCTGGGCCATGGCTCATCCGAGCTATCGGCACTGCTTCTGCAGGCCTTGAGGGGCTGATGCATCACCCACGGCGGGGGATGCGAATCACCCGAACGGGGCTACCTCGCGAACGCGCGCTCCGCCGATAGAGAGCCGGCCATCCGAACTCGGACTGAACACACGCGTGGAAGGAGCGCTACCGGAATGGTGACCAAGTTGAAGAACCGCCTGGCTCGCGAGGAGAGCGGCTTTACGCTCATCGAGCTCCTGGTGGTCATCATCATCCTCGGGATCCTGCTTGCGATCGCGGTCCCTTCGTACCTCAGCTTCAAGGATCGCGCGAACAAGACGGCCGCCGCGGCGAACATCCGCGCGATCGTCCCGGACATCGAGGCGTATGCCGCCGACAACTACAGCGGCGCGCCGACGACGCAGGACCCGGACTACAACGCGTCGATCGCCGGCACGGCGACCGACTCGGGCTACGACGACCAGAACACCGGCACCGGGAACGACTTCATCTCGCTGCTGAAATCGAAGTACGACTCGTCGATCGACACCACGAAGTTCACGTGGGACACCGGCTGGACGCCGACCGCGCCCAAGACGGTCTCCACCGACTACTGCGTCTACACCTCGCAGGGCTCGTGGTACGCCGCGAAGCACGGCCCGGACGGCGCGATCCAGACGGGCAAGACGATGACTGCCTCGACCTGCACCGCTTCGTAGGTCAAGGCGCTTGCAGCACTCGGGGAAACTCACGCGTAAGAAGGAGCGCAACGAAAAATGATCGATAAGCTCAAGGATCGCC
>DATCJJ010000013.1:0-3330 GCA_036562845.1 Gaiellaceae bacterium
GGCGGCGTCGCGGCGCATCTGATCGACGACGAGAGCGAGATCGACGAGACGTGGATGGACGGCGTCGGCATCGTCGGCGTGACGAGCGGCGCCTCCGCGCCGGAGAAGCTCGTCGAAGCCGTCTGCGACTGGTTCCGCGCACGCGGCGTCGCGGACATCGAGCCGTATCGCCTGGTCGACGAGGATGTCGAGTTCAGGCTGCCGGTCGAATTGCGCCGCGAGCTCGCGCTCGCCGAGACACAGCGGTAGCTACGACTGCGACGGCGGCGGTGACGAGCCGGCGTCCGTCGGGCACCGGTCCGCCTTGTAGTCGCGGAAGCGCCACGACGGCAGGATCCACTTCCACGAGCCGTGCGAGGCGACGAGGTGCACCGTGTGCGTGACTGCGAACCCGCCCTCGAAGCCGAGCCGCAGTGCGACCGCCTTGCTGTCGACGAAGGTGCCGTCGCCGAGACCGATCGACTCGTCCTTCACACGGAGCGCGCGCACGGTCAGCGGCACCGCGATCACGGGGGACCTGCTTTCGCAGTTGACGTACTCGTCGCGCGGGGCAACGGCTTGATCGGTGGGGTGCAGGTCGTCCCAGGCCTCGGTGTAGTGGTTGTGGACGATCTGGTTCAGCACCTTCACGGCCGCCTGCTTCGGATCGTCCTTCGGCGTCCCGGACGACGAGGCACCGCAGCCCGTGATCGCCACGGCGGCGAACGCCGCGAGGAGTACCCTCACGCGCGCTCGATCCGCAGGTCGCCGAGCTCGACGGCGACGGCGAGCGTCTCGCTCATCAGCCGCTCGCTGTAGCGCTCGATCACGTCGGCGTCGGGGAGCCACAGCTTGATCCGGTCGGTAATGGCAAGGCCGCTCTCCCGACGAAGGACGTTGACCGCGTGCACGCGGTCGAGCAGCTTGGCTTCGAGCACCAGCTCATCGTCGAGCGCCGTCTCGAGGGCGACCGTCACGCCGGCGTCGCTCGCGACCGCCCAGCCTTCGCGGCCGACGCGCTCGACGAGCACCTCGTCGGGCTCGAGCACGTGGCCGTCCACCTGGAAGCGGCCTCCAGCGAGCTCCTCGAACTCGCCCCGCGCGAGTTGCTCACGGATCGCACCGAGCTTGGCTCCGAGCTTCGGGCCGAGCACCGGCAGGTTCGGCTTGACGCGCAGCTCCGACGCCTCGACCTCACCGAACACCACTTCCTTGACGCGCAGCTCGTCGGCGATCTCGTCCGCATGTGACGCAGCGAGCGGCGCGCCCTCGGTGACGAGCCGGCGCAGCGGCTGCCGGAGCTTGAGCCTCGCCTCGTCGCGGGCGCGCCGGCCGAGCTCGACGATGCGGCGCACGTCGGTGACCTCGGCGAGTAGCGCGTCGTCGACCTCGCCGGCGTCCGGCCACGGCGCGAGGTGCACCGACTCGTCCGGATCGACGAGATGGCGCCACAGATGGTCGGCGAGGAACGGCATCACCGGCGCGATCACGCGCAGCGCCTGGGTGAGCGACTCGTAGAGCGCGCGCAGCGCCGCAGCGTCGTCGTCCCAGAACCGGCGGCGCGAGCGGCGGATGTACCAGTTCGAGAGGTCCTCCAGGTACGACTCGAAGGCGGTCACGACGCCCGGCGTCCAGTAGCGCTCGTACTCGGCCGTCGTGTCGCGCACGAGCTGCGCCGTCCGCGACTCCAGCCAGCGGTCGAGCGGCTGGGGCTCGGCCGACGGAGCGCTCGGATCGAAGTTCGCGATCGACGCGTAGGTGAGGAAAAACGAGACGGAGTTCCAGAATGTGAGCAGGCGGCGCTTCACCTCGTCGGCGAGGCCGTAGCCGAAGCGCAGGGGCTGGCTCGGGACCTGGGCGCAGTAGAGCCACCGCGCGACGTCGGCGCCCATCCGGTCGAGCGCGTCGTTCAGCTCGATCGAGTTGCCGGTCGACTTGTGCATCGGCTTGCCCTTCTCGTCGAAGACCTTCTCGTACGTGAGGACGCGCTGATACGGCGAGCGCCCGTCGAGCGTCACCGCCATGAAGCACTGTGAGTAGAACCAGAGCCGGATCTGCTCGCGCATCTCCGAGACCCAGTCCGCAGGGAACCACTCTTCCCAGTACGCGTGGTCGGGCAGGTCGGCACCGGAGAGCCCGGCCGACGCGCCCGTCGCGTAACCGTGCTCCTTCCATTCCGGGTTGCGCCAGCCGAGCGTCGAGAAGTTGACGATCCCTGCGTCGAGCCACGCGTCCCCGACCTCGGGGATGCGCTCGACGTCGCAGCCGCACTGCTCGCAGCGGATGCGCACGCCGTCGATCCACGGCCGGTGGAGCTCCTGCAACTCGTCGAGGCCCGAGACGGCGCGGGCCTCGAGCTCGGCGCGCGAGCCGATCACGTTCAGGTCGCCGCATTCGCACTCGTAGAACGGGAGCGGCAGCCCGAAGTAGCGCTTGCGCGAGATGTTCCAGTCGCCCATGTTGCGCAGCCAGTCGTCCATCCGCTTGCCGTACTGCGGCGGCGTCCATTCGACCGTCGCGTTCGCGTCGAGCATCGGCTGCCGGATCTCGTCCGCGCCGATGAACCAGTCGTCGACGACGCGGAACACGAGCGGCGTCTTGCAGCGCCAGCAGATCGGGTAACGGTGGACGATCGTCCCCGCGTCGACGAGCAGCCCCCGCGCGCGCAGTGACGAGACGACGGGCTCGGCGACCTCGGTCGTCGAGAGGCCCTGGAAGTCGCCGAACAACGGCAGCATCCGGCCTGCCTCGTCGATCGGCGCGACGACGGCCAGGTCGTGGACCCGCGAGAGCTCGAAGTCCTCGGCGCCGCAGCCCGGCGCGATGTGGACGATCCCCGTGCCCTCGTCGAGCGAGACCTCGTCCCACGGGATCACCCGGTGCACGACGCCCGCCTGTGCAGGCAGCTCGTCGAACGGGCCGGAGTACTCGAGGCCGACGAGCTCAGCGCCCGGCGCGCGCTGCACGAACGTCTCGTCGGGGAAGCGCGCGACAGCGAGCCAGCGGCCGTCGTCGGTCAGGCCGTACTCCGCGTCCGGCTTCACCGCCGCGGCGACGTTCGCCGGCAGCGTCCACGGCGTCGTCGTCCAGACGACGAGCGCCTCGTCGCCGCGACCCTCGAGCGGGAAGCGCACGAAGAGCGACGGGTGCTCCATCTCGACGTAGTTCTCCTCGCCCGCCTGCTCGTGCTGCGAGAGCGACGTGCCGCAACGCGGGCACCACTGCGTCGAGCGATGGCCCTTGTACAGCCAGCCGCGGTCGTGGACCTCCTTCAGGAACGCCCAGATGTACTCGATGTTCGTGTCGCTGAAGGTGTAGTAGTCGTTGTCCCAGTCCATCCACTGGCCGAGG
>DATCJJ010000053.1:0-10721 GCA_036562845.1 Gaiellaceae bacterium
TCCGCCTCAGTCCGTTCGACCAGGCGCACCGCCGTCACACGAGCTTCGCGCAGGTGATCGTCGCGCCGCTGCTCGAGGAGGCGGGCGACATCCAGCTCGACGAGGACGAAATCCGCGTTGACACATTCAGGTCATCCGGCGCCGGCGGCCAGCACGTGAACAAGACCGATAGTGCGGTTCGGCTCACGCACCTGCCGACCGGCATCGTCGTCTCCGTCCAGAACGAGCGGAGCCAGACGGCGAACAAGGACACGGCGATGAAGATCCTGCGCAGCCGCCTGGCGGAGAAGGCGGAGGAAGCGCGGGAGGCCGAGCTCGCGAAGGAGCGGGGCGGCGTCTCGATGGGGTTCGGCGGAAATGCGATTCGCAGCTATGTGCTCCACCCCTATCAACTCGTCAAGGACCACCGGACGGAGCACGAGGTCGGAAACGCCCAGGGCGTGCTCGACGGGAACCTCGACGAGTTCATCCGCGCATACCTCCTGCAAGCGGCAGGAAACAGCAACTAGCGCGCCGAACGGTCGGCTAGAGTAGGGACCCCGCTCCGTCCCTCCGCAGCACCCCTCTCCAGGACGTGACCGACCTTCAGATAGAGCCAACCCCGCGCGTCGCCGAAGCTGCGCCGAGCGCAGCCTCGATGATCGTTTTCGAGTCGGTCTCGAAGGTCTACGACCCCGACGTCGTCGCGCTGCGGGCGGTCTCGTTCGTGATCGAGAAGGGCGAGTTCGTCTTCATCGTCGGTGCGTCGGGGTCGGGCAAGTCGACCCTGGTGAAGCTCCTCCTGAAGGAGATCGAGCCGACGGAGGGCCGGATCATGGTCGGCGGACGCGACCTGACGCGGCTGAAGGGGAACAAGGTCCCGCAGCTGCGGCGCAACGTCGGCTGCGTCTTCCAGGACTTCAAGCTCCTGCCCTCGCGAACGGCTGCGGAGAACGTCGCCTACGCGCTCAAGGTGCAGGGCGAGAGCCGTGCGTCGATCCGCCGCAAGGTGCCCGAGGTGATGAACATGGTCGGCCTCGCGAACAAGATGAACAACTTCCCCGACGAGATGTCGGGCGGCGAGCAGCAGCGCGTCTCGATCGCGCGCGCCGTCGTCAACCACCCACCGCTCCTCGTGTGCGACGAGCCGACCGGGAACCTCGATCCCGACACCTCCGTCGGGATCATGCAGCTCCTCTACCGCATCAACCGCGCGGGCACGACGATCCTGATGGTCACCCACGACCGCGAGATGGTCGACAAGATGCGCAAGCGCGTCATCGCCCTCGAGGGCGGCAGGCTCGCGCGCGACGAGCGTCGCGGGGGGTACGCCTCCGAGTGAGCAGGTTCCGTTTGTTGTTCTCCGAGGCGTGGTCCTCGATCACCGCGAACATCTCGACGACGTTCGCCGCGACGATGACCGTGCTGATCGGGATGTTCCTGCTCGGCCTCTTCATCGCGCTCGGCACGTGGGTGCTCTCGTGGAGCGACCACATCAAGCGGGAGCTGCAGGTCAAGGTCTACTTCGCGACGACGTCGACCGACGAGCAGGAGGCTGCCGTCGGTCAGGCGCTGAAGAAGCTGCCGCACGTGAAGGTCGTGACCTTCATATCGAAGGAGCGGGCCTTCGCGCAGCAGAGCAAGCAGTATCCGGATCTCTACAAGAACGTCACGTCGAACCCGCTGCCGGACGCGTGGATCGTCACGCCGATCACCGGCGACGACACCCCCGAGCTCGGCCGCCGGATCAAGGCGGCGAACTATCCGGGCGTCGACGACGTCAACTGGGGCTCGGGGACGGCGAAGCGCGTGCTGACGATCGCGGAGGTGATCTGGATCGCCTTCCTCGTCGCGGTCGTCCTGCTCGTCATCGCCTCCACGCTGCTGATCGCGAACACGATCCGGCTCTCGATCTTCGCCCGGCGACGAGAGATCGAGGTCATGAAGCTCGTGGGGGCGACGAACTGGTTCGTCCGCGGGCCGTTCATGCTCGAGGGGCTGCTCTGCGGGCTCGGCGGGGCGGTCATGGCGGTCGTCCTACTCGTGATCGGCAAGGAGGTCGCGCTGCCGGCGCTCCTGCCGCACATCGGCGGGGGGAGCGACGTCCATGCCCTGCCGTTCGCCCTCAATGCCGTGGCCCTGATCGTGGCCGGGCTGCTCCTCGGCGCCGCGGGCTCCGGGCTGACCATGCGGCGCTTCCTGCAGGTCTAGCCAAACCGCTCTAAACTCGGGCCGTCCTGACGCGGCGGCTCCTCATCTCGGCGGTGGTCGTCCTCACGCTCGGCGGAGCGTTCATCGTCGGGTACCGCCTCTCTGTGGGCGATCGTGCGACGACGGCTGTCGCCGCTCCGCGCGTCGTCGACCAGGTGCGGTCGGCGCTGCAGGGTGCGTACTACCGGCCCGTCCCCGCGAGCGTGCTCCGGATCGGAAACGTGCGGCAGATGCTCTCGGCGCTCGACGATCCGTACACCGCGTACCTCAGGCCGACGACGTACCGGCTCGTGCGGCAGGAGACGGCGTCGACGTACACGGGCATCGGAGCAAGCGTCCTGCCGGCGGGGCACCGCTTCGTCGTCGTGTCGCTCCTCGCCGGGCCTGCGCAGGCGGCCGGCATGCAGGTCGGCGACACGATCGTCCGGATCGGCGGCAAGTCGACCGCCAACATGAGCATGACGCACGCCATGGCGCGCATCCTCGGCCCGCCGGGGACGCGGGTGCACCTCCAGCTTCTCCGTGAGGGACGCCTGGTCGACCTGCAGGTGCGGCGCGCCGTCATCCACGCGCCGCCGGTGCAGGCGCGGGTCGTGTCGTACGTCGGCCACCGCTACGGAGTGGTCGCGGTCTCCTCGTTCAGCGTCGGGACCGCCGTCCTCGTGCGCAGGGAGCTGCACCGCCTCGGGCACGAAGGCGCGAAGGGACTCGTGCTCGACCTGCGCGAGGATCCGGGTGGCCTCGTCGCGCAGGCGGTGAACGTCACGTCGCTCTTCATCGACCACGGGATCGTCGTCTCGCTCCAGGGTCTGCACCAGCCGCAAGAGGTGCTGCGCGCGAACCCGGGAAACGCCACGAAGCTGCCGCTCGTCGTCCTCGTCGACCGCTACACGGCGAGCGCGGCGGAGATCGTCGCGGCCGCGCTCCGTGACAACCACCGGGCGACGATCGTCGGCGAGCGGACGTTCGGTAAGGCCCTCGTCCAGGCCGTCGACCCGCTGACGAACGGAGCGGCGCTCGAGCTCTCGATCGCGCACTACACGACGCCGTCCGGCCAGGATCTCTCGGGCGTCGGCCTCGAGCCGCAGATCCCGGCGCGGGACGACCCGCGCACCGGGCAGGACGAGGCGCTGACGACCGCGCTCCGCGTGCTCACCCGACCCGCGTCCTGAGTACCGTGGGCCGTATGGCCCGCGGACGCCAGAAACGACCCTCGAGGAGCGAGCGCTACCAGCGCAGGCAGCAGGCTGCGCGCAAGCCGATTGCCGAGCTGACGGTGCGGCTGCCGGAGCGGACGCGCGCGCCGGAGACCGTCATCGCGCACCTCGGCCCGACGAACTCGGGCAAGACCCATGACGCCCTGCGCTTCCTGATCGAGTCGGGCGAAGGCGTGTACGCGGCGCCGCTGCGCATGCTCGCGCAGGAAGCGCATCGCCGGCTCGCGGCGGAGATCGGCGCGGACGCCGTCGGCCTCGTCACCGGCGAGGAGCGGATCAACGAGCGCGCGCCGATCATCTGCTGCACGGCGGAGATGGCGCCGATGCGCGGTGAGACGCTCGTCCTCGACGAGGTGCAGTGGGCGGAGGACGAGGAGCGCGGCTCGGCGTGGACGCGGCTCATGCTCGGCGGCGAATACCGGCACATCCTCCTGCTCGGCGCGGTCGAGGCGCTGCCGCTCGTCGAGGAGGCGTTCCCCGAGGTGGAGGTCCGCTTCTTCGAGCGGAAGGCCCCGCTCGACTGGACGGGGAAGAAGGGGATCGCCGGACTGCGTCCCGGCACGGTCGTCGTCGCGTTTTCGCGACGGGCCGTGATCGGCCTCGCGGGCGAGCTGAACCAGCTCTATCCAGGGAAGGTCGCCGTGCTGTACGGCGCGATGCCGCTCGCGTCGCGGCGCGAGGAGATCGACCGGTTCCTCGGAGGCACGGCGGAGGTCTGCGCGGCGACGGACGTCCTCGGGCACGGCGTCAACCTGCCCTGCGAGACCCTCCTCTTCGCGGAGACCGAGAAGTTCGACGGCCGCGAGCGGCGCGACCTCGAGCCGTGGGAGATCGCGCAGATCGCCGGCCGCGCCGGGCGGTTCGGCTTCCACGAGCGCGGCCACGTCGGCGTGCTCACGGGCGTGCCGTGGGCGGCGCCCGATCCCGAGCTCGTCCGTAGTGCGCTCACGCCGCACGTGAAGCTGAACGGCCACTGGGGCTACCGCGTCGTCGACACCGGGCGGATCCGGCCGCAGCTCTCCGACCTCAACGTCGGTCGCGTCGACGAGCTCGAGCCTGCGCTGCACGCCTGGCGTCAGGCGGCGCTGCGCTCGTGGAGCGAAGGCGTCGACGGCTGGCTCGAGGTGGAGTCGATCGCGCCGTTGCTCGCTCGGCTCGACGCCGTCCGCGAGGCGCTGCACCACTGCCGGCGGACGCTGCAGCTGAACGACGTGTGGAAGCTGATGCAGGCGCCGATCGACGAGGACGGGCTGCCGCTGCTCGGCACGCTCGCGTGCGCGGCGGCCGGGGACGCGCCGCAGAAGACGGTGCTGGGCTGGCTCCTCGAGCCGCAGCGCCTGCAGGCGGCGTCGCTCGAGGAAGCGGAACAGGCGGCGCGCGAGGCCTCGATCCTCCGCTGGTTCGCGCTGCAGTACCCCGGCGTCGCCGGTGTGACGATCGAGAAGGCGGCCGCGCTCGAGGAGGCCGCGGCGCGGCGCGTCGTCGAGGAGCTCCGTGCGGAGATCGACGACCCGACGATCGGCCGCTGCCGTGCGTGCGGTTCTCGAACGGCGCCGTGGGCGACGCTCTGCGACCGCTGCTTCATGGCGCGCGGCTACCGAGCGCGCTAGCGCAGCAGCAGCTGCGTGCAGCGGAAGAGCGCCATCGTCCGGCCCTCGGGGTCGGTCACGGCCGCGTCCCAGAGCTGCGTCGTACGCCCGCCGTGGACGAGGCGCGCCTCGCACGAGATCGCGCCCTCCTTCGCCGACCGGAGGAAATTCGTCTTGAGCTCGATCGTCGTGAACCCGATCACGCCCTCCGGGAAGCTCAGGATGCAGCCGTAGCCGCAGGTCGTGTCGGCGAGCGTGACGATCGCGCCGGCGTGGACGTAGCCGTTCGGCGCGAAGTGCGCCTTCCGCAGCTCGAGGTGGGCCCGCATGACGCCGTCGTCGAAGCCGTCGAACTCGATGCCGATCAGCCCGGGGAGGTACTCCGCGCCGGCCTGCTCGAGCGCTTTGAGCGAGATGTCCAAACCAGTTATATGCTCGCGCAAACGGACGGCCGACGCGCCGTCCACAGGTCCGAAAGGAGGCGATCGTGAGGAACGTCTCCCTCACGGTCAACGGCGTCCCGTACGAGCTCGAGCTCGAGCCGCGCGAGTTGCTCGTGTACGTCCTGCGTGAGCGACTCGGACTGAACGGGACCGTCGTCGGCTGCGACACGTCGTCGTGCGGCGCCTGCGCGGTGCTGCTGGACGGCGAGTCGGTGAAGTCGTGCACCGTCCTCGGCGTTCAGGCGGACGGCTGCGACGTCACCACGATCGAAGGGCTCTCGCACGAGCTGAAGGACAGCTTCCACGAGCATCACGCGCTGCAGTGCGGCTACTGCACGAGCGGGATGGTGCTCGCCGCAGCGAGCCTGCTCGCCGAGAACCCGCGGCCGACGGAGGAGCAGATCCGGCTCGCGCTCGAGGGGAACCTCTGCCGCTGCACCGGCTACCAGAACATCGTCGACGCAATCGAGGCGGTGGCGTCATGACCGCGCCCGCGGATGTCGTCGTCGGGCGCATTATCGGTGCGCCGATCGAGCGCAAGGAGGACAAGAAGCTCCTCGAGGGCCAGGCGCAGTGGGTCGACAACATGCGCGTGCCGGGGATGGTCGTCCTCGGCATCGTGCGCAGCCCGTACGCGCACGCGCGCATCAGGCGCATCGACCTCGGGCCGGCGCTCGCGCACGCGGGCGTCGTTGCGGCGTGGACGGGCGCCGACCTCTCGGAAGACTGGGCGGCGTCGCTCCCGTGCGCCTGGATTCCGACCGAGGACACCCACGCGCTGGAGCACAAGCCCGTCGCGGTCGACAAGGTGCGGCACGCCGGTGACGCCGTGGCGGTCATCGCCGCGACGAGTCGCGCCGCCGCCGAGGATGCGATCGAGCTCGTCGAAGTCGACTACGAGCCGCTGCCGGCGGTGGCCGACGCAGAAGCGGCGCTGGCGGAGGACGCGCCGCTCGTGCACGAGGAGTTCGGGACGAACCGCTGCTACACGTGGCGGCTCGACGCGGGCGACGTCGACCGGCTCTTCGACGAGGCGGCGGTGACGACGAAGGGGCGCTACCGCCAGAACCGGCTCATCCCGAATGCGATCGAGCCGCGCGCCGTCTTCGTGACGCCGATTCCGGCGTCGGGCGACTACACGCTGTGGTCGACGACGCAGGTTCCACACATCGCGCGTACGACGCTGAGCATGGTCACCGGGATCTCGGAGGCGAAGCTGCGGGTGATCGCCCCGGACGTCGGCGGCGGCTTCGGCTCGAAGCTCGACGTCTACGCGGAGGAGGCGCTCGCGCTCGCCGTCGCGCGCCGGCTCGGCCGGTCCGTGAAGTGGACCGAGGGCCGGACGGAGGGTTACCTCTCGACGATCCACGGCCGCGACCAGGTGCAGGAGATCGAGCTGGCGGCCACGGCCCACGGGAAGATCACCGCGGTGCGGGTGCGGCTCGTCACCGCGATGGGCGCGTACCTGCAGCTCGTCACCCCGGGCATCCCACTGCTCGGCGCCTGGCTCTTCGGCGGCGCCTACGCGGTCGAGGGCTACAGCTTCGAGTGCACGGGCGTGTTCACGCACACGACGCCGACCGACGCGTACCGCGGCGCCGGGCGGCCGGAGGCGACGTACGCGATCGAGCGGGCCGTGGACACGCTGGCCCGCAAGCTCGACATGGACCCGGCCGAGCTCCGGCGGCGCAACTTCATCACGGAGTTCCCCGCGACGATCGCGTCCGGCCTGACGATCGACTCGGGCGACTATCACGCGTCGCTGGACGTCGCACTCGAGCAGACGGACTACGACGGCATCCGTGCGGAGCAACAGGCCCGCCGCTCGAGAGGCGACTCGAAGCGGCTCGGCATCGGCCTCTCGACGTACGTCGAGATGTGCGGGATCGCGCCGTCGCAGATCCTCGGTGCGATCCGATATTCCGCCGGCGGCTGGGACACGGCGACGATCCGCTGCCTCCCGACCGGCACGCTCCAGGTGCTGACGGGGACATCGCCGCACGGCCAGGGGCACGAGACGGCGTGGTCGCAGATTGCGGCGGAGCAGCTCGGATATGCAATCGACGAAATCGAGGTGCTGCACGGCGACACCGCCGTCGTCCCGCTCGGCATGGACACGTACGGCAGCCGCTCGCTCGCGGTGGGCGGTGTCGCGCTCTACTACGCGGCCGACAAGATCATCGACAAGGCGAGGAAGATCGCTGCCCATCAGATGGGCGTCGACGAAGCGCAGGTCGACTGCGTCCGCGGTGTCCTCCATGGCCCGGAGTCGTCCATGACGATCAAGGAGATCGCTTTCGCCGCGTGGACCGCGCACAACCTGCCCGCCGGGATGGAGCCGGGACTCGAAGCGACGTACGTGTACGACCCGCCGAACTTCTCCTGGCCGGCCGGCGCACATATCGCGATCGTCGAGGTCGACACCGAGACCGGCAACGTCGAGCTTCTGCGCTACATCGCCGTCGACGACGTCGGCGCGGTCATCAATCCGGTCATCGTCGACGGGCAGATCCACGGCGGCATCGCACAGGGCGTCGCGCAGGCGCTCTACGAGGAGGCCTTGTACGACGACGACGCCAATCTCATGACGCCGAACATGGTCACGTATCTCGTGCCCTCGGCCGCGGAGTTCCCGCGCTGGGAGCTCCATCGCACCGAGACGCCGAGCCCGACCAATCCGCTCGGCGTGAAGGGAGTGGGCGAGACCGGGTCGATCGCGGCACCTGCCGCGGTGATGAACGCCGTCGTCGACGCGCTCGCAGAGGACGGCATCATCGACATCTCGATGCCGGCGACGCCCGAGCGAGTCTGGCGTGCGCTGAAGGAGGTGCAGCAATGATCCCGGCGCCGTTCGAGTACGAAGTCGCGGGGACCGTCGACGAGGCACGCGAGCTGCTCGGGTCGCGCGACGACGCGAAGGCGCTCGCGGGCGGCCACTCGCTCCTGCCGCTCCTGCGGCTGCGTGCGGTTCGTCCGACGCTGCTCGTCGACATCGGGCGGATCGACGGGCTGTCCTACGTGCGCGACGTCGGGTCGCAGCTCGCGATCGGCGCGTTGACCCGGCATCACGACGTCGCCACGTCGCCGCTCATGCAGGAGCACAATCCGCTCGTCTCGCATGCCGCGGCGCTGATCGGCGACCCACAGGTCCGGCATCGGGGCACGATCGGCGGCTCGCTCGCGCACGGCGACCCGGCGTCCGATCTGCCGGCGGTCATGCTCGCGCTCGACGCCGAGATCGACATCGCCGGCGCCGACGGCGTGCGCACCGTCGCCGCCGCGGACTTCTTCCGCGGCGTGTTCGAGACAGCAGTCGCCTCGGACGAGCTCGTGACGGAGGTCCGCGTGCCGAAGCTGTCCGGCGAGCACATCTGGAGCTACCTGAAGTTCCGCCGCCGCGCACAGGACTGGGCGACGGTCGGCGTTGCCGCGGTCGCCCGCCGGAACGGCGGCGTGTCGGAGCCGGCGATCGCACTCGTCAGCATGGGCGCGACGCCGCTACGCGCACGGGCGGCGGAGGCGGCGTGGGCCGCCGGCGCGGATCCGGGCGCGGTCGCCGACGAAGGCACCGACCCGCCGTCCGACACGAACGGGAGCGGCGACTTCCGGCGTCACCTCGCGCAGGTGCTCGTCCGGCGCGCGGTCGAGCAGGCGGGAGGTGATCGCTAGCGTAGGGGCGTGGCCGAGAAGCTGATCGTCGACAACCGGCGCGCACGGCACGACTACCACCTCTCCGACAAGGTCGAGGCGGGCCTCGTGCTGAGCGGCACCGAGGTGAAGTCGCTGCGCGCCGGCCAGGCGACGCTGCAGCAGGCGTACGCCGAGGTCCGGGAGGGCGAGGCCTGGCTGAACGGCCTGCACATCCCCGAGTACACGCAGGGGAACCGCTCGAACCACGATCCCGACCGGCCGCGCAAGCTCCTCCTGCACCGGCGCGAGATCGACCGGCTGTACGGACAGGTGCGCGAGCGCGGCTACACCGTCGTGCCGACCCGGCTCTACTTCAAGGGCGGCCGGGTGAAGGTCGAGCTCGCGCTCGCGCGCGGCAAGGAGGTGCGCGACAAGCGTCGCGACATCGCCGCGCGTGACGCGAAGCGCCAGATCGAGCGCGAGCTCAAGTCAGTTCGGCGGTAGCTCCTCCGTCGGCCCCTCGGGCGTGCCGCCGAGGTCGCGCGTCACCTGGAGGTACTCCTCGCGGCTCATCTCGCCGTTCACGTAGCGCATCCGAGCGTGGGTCAGCGGATCCGGCGGGCCATGCCGGCGGAAACGGCGCGGCGGCGGCCCGGCCGGGCGCGGGCGGAACGCGAACGCACGGACGAGGAGGACGGCGAGCGCCGCGAGCATCAGCAACTGGAGTGCGAAGATCGCCCACGCGAGTGCGGGCGGGCCGCCGTGGTGCCCGTCGACGGGGCCGAAGAGCGGCCGGCCGCCGCGGAAGTTGTCGGGGAAGTTGGGGTTCATGGGCGGACCGTAGGCGGGCCCGCTGAAAACCGGCTGTGAAAACCCCGATACAATGGGACGGACGAACATAGGGGGCGACCTGGTTTCGACGTGGTCGAATCACCCGAATGAGCTGCAAGCCGAGGTCGCCGGTTGGCCTCGTAAATCCACCGGCAAAACGCAAGTGCGACTGACAAGCAGCTCGCACTCGCCGCCTAATCTCGATTAGGTAGGCGACGCTCCGTCGGGTGGGCCTGTGGCCCGCCGGGGTGCTAACGAACAGGCTTGGCGCCGAAGGAGAGCCACTCGCCGGAGGCGCGACATTTCAGGAGGGCTGGCTCGACGGTTGGGCGGTGGCACTCCGGCCGGCGAGTGAGATCCAAGTGCCGCCTATGCTTGTAGACGCTCATTCGGTGCGGCTGCGGACGCGGGTTCGATTCCCGCCGCCTCCATAAGACGGTTTCGAGGGAACTTGAGGGTTGATAGGTCGAGCGTTGTCCAGTCGGGCGACGCTCGTCCTTACCGGGCGAAGTACGCGGCATCCAGCGCCGCCCTTGAGCTCGCCCAGCTCGCTCTTGTCGGTGTAGGGCTGCGTTGCGTCGATCCGCGAGTGACCGAGGAGCGGGCGAAGTGCGCCGACGTCCCGACCGCTTTCTCGCAGGAAGCGGTTGGCGAAGCCGTGGCGCAGCTGATGAGGGGAAAGGACCCCCACACCCGCGCGGTTGCAGACGCGCTGCACCATCCGCCACAGCGCCTGCTCGCTCGCCGGAACCTTCGGATCCTTCCGTCGTCGGACGCGCTCGTACTGCGAAACGAATTGCGTGTCCCCCGCGGGAGAATCG
>DATCJJ010000095.1:0-27106 GCA_036562845.1 Gaiellaceae bacterium
CTACCTCCATCTCGAGCAGCTGCTCGTGCCCCCAAAGCCTTGGGTGTCACACTCCAAGTAGTGGCGCCGCAGCCCGCAACCCGCAGCCTCGGCCGCCTGTCGGAGATCGCGCAGGTGATGGTGCGTCACGGCTTCGGCTACTTCCTCGAGGCGCACAAGCTCACCGACTTGCTGCCCGGCCGCCCGCCGTCCGTGCCCCCGGACGCGTCGCAGCGGGGACGCCATCTTCGCGAGCTGCTCGACGAGCTCGGACCGACGTTCGTGAAGTTCGGGCAGCTGCTCTCGACGCGGCCGGACGTGGTGCCGCCGGACATCATCGCGGAGCTCCGCGGGCTCCAGGACGACGTGCGGCCCTTCCCGTTCGAGCAGGCGGAGCGCGTGATCGAGGAGGATCTCGGCAACTCGATCGAGCGGTTGTTCCTCGAGTTCGAGCGAGAGCCCGTCGCCGCCGCGTCGATCGGCCAGGTGCACAAGGCAGTGCTCCCGAACGGCAAGACGGTCGCGGTCAAGGTGCAACGGCCGGGTGCGCCGCGCCAGATCGAGGCCGACCTCGGATTGCTCTACCAGGCGGCGAAGCTCGTGAAGGAGCGCGTGCGCGCACTCGACTTCATCGACGCGCGCAGCCTCGTCGACGAGTTCGCGCGACAGATCCGTCAGGAGCTCGACTACCGGCTCGAGGCGCGCAACGCGCAGGCGTTCCATCGCAACTTCGCGTCCGACCCGAAGGTGCACGTGCCGAGGGTGTACTGGACGTACACGCGGGCGCGCGTGCTGACGCTCGAGTGGCTGGAGGGGACGCAGCTCGCCGACGTCGATCTCCTGCCGCTGACGGTCGACGAACGCCGCGACCTCGCGTACCGGATCACCGAGACGTGGATGACGATGATCTTCCGCCACGGCGTCTTCCACGGCGACCCGCATCCCGCGAACATCCTCGTCCTCGAGGAGGCGGGCGCGATCGGCCTCGTCGACTTCGGCGCCGTCGGGAAGCTCAGCGACGACGACCTGACGAAGGTGACGCGGCTCTTCATCGACGCGGCGCAGGAGAACGTCGATGCGCTTCCGAAGCGGCTCGCCGATCTCGGCGTGCGCTATCCGAAGGAGCGCGAGGAGGAGTTCCTCGCCGAGCTGCGCGAGATCTACTACCGCTACTACGGCGCGTCGCTGGCGGAGATCGACCCGATCCAGGTGATCCGCGAGGCGTTCCAGCTCATCTACTCGATGAACCTGCACCTGCCGACGCGGTTCCTGCTCCTCGACCGTTCGATCGCGACGCTCGGTGCGGTCGGCGTCGAGCTCTACCCGGACTTCAACGTCTTCGAGGTGGCGCGGCCCTACGCACGCTCGCTGATGCTCGAGCGGTTCACGCCGCAACGGGTTGCGCGGCGAGCGCAACGCGACGCGATCCGCTACGCGCAGATCTTTGCGGAGGCCCCGCACCAGTGGCACGACTTCATGGAGCAGGTGCGCGACGGGCAGATCGAGGTCGGCTTCGTGCACAAGGGCCTCGACGACTTCCTCGAGCAGACGCAGCACGTCTTCAACCGGCTCGTCGTGGCGCTCATCGTCGTCGGCGGGCTGATCGGCTCGTCGCTGATCGGCGTCTTCGCCACCGGCGGCCCACACGTGCTCGGCGTGAACGTCATCTCGGTCGTCGGCTTCGCGCTCTCGACGGTGCTCGGCGTGTGGCTGCTGCTGAGCGTCGTTCGCTCCGGCCGGCTGTAGAGAACTCGGCGCACTTTCGCGCGGAAGGACATCTATCGCTCGCTCGCCGCCGCCGGTACGGTCGCGCGCGATGACAGCACTCGTGCTCGCCGAGCCGGAAGCCGCGATGCGCGGCTTCCTCGAGCGGCAGCTGCGCAGCGACGGCTTCGACGTCCTCGCATTCGCATCGCCGGAGCTGCTGCCGCGCGCGGCCGACCCGGATGTGCTCGTCCTCGGCGATCCCGACGCGCTCGAGCAGATGCGCGTCCCGGACTGCCCCGTGATCGTGCTCGGCCGCGCCGACGCACAGGCAAAGGTGAAGGCGCTCGCCCGCGCCGACGACTACCTCGCGAAGCCGTTCGCCTACGAGGAGCTCGTCGCACGCATCCGCGCGGTGCTGCGCCGCTGTCCGCCGCGGAGCGACGTCGTCGATCTCGGCGGGCTCGTCATCGACCGTCGCGCACGCCGCGTCGTCGTCGACGGGCGCGACGTCTTCCTCTCGCAGAAGGAGCTCGCGTTGCTCGTGAAGCTCGCGTCGGAGCCGGACACCGTCTTCACGCGCGAGCAGCTGCTGCGCGACGTCTGGGGATACCGGAGCTGGGCGCCGACGCGGACCGTCGAGTCGCACGCGTCACGTGTGCGCTGCAAGCTCGCGGCGGCGGGCCTCGGCGGCTGGATCGTCAACGTGTGGGGCGTCGGCTACAAGCTCCGTCCGACCCCTGCGTGAGCATGCGCACATGCTCACCCTCGCGTTGTCGTTCACCCGACACACGACCCTGCGGCTGCAGGAGGTCGCGGGCGCAGCGCTCGCGGTCGGCGGCGCGCTGAACTTCATCGGCAGCAGCATGCCGTTCGGCCGTCGCGGCGGCCAGGCGCTCGGCGGCCTCTGCGTCGCCGCCGCCGGCGTGCTCTTCGTGTTGTCGTTCCGCTACGGCGCCTAGCCGGCTAGCGCGCGTACTCCTCCGCCGCCTCCGGCTGGAACTCGAAGCCGACGAACTGCTCGTTGCCGACGATCTCGGCGTTGTGACCCGGCTTGATCACGTACGCCTCGCCCGCGCCGATCTCGACGACCGTCCCGTCGTCGTGCGTCACGCGCATCCGCCCGGACTGCACCACGCCGATGTGATGGTGTTCGCAGCTTTCGGTGCCGGCAACGGGCTTGACGCATTCGGCCCAGCTCCAGCCGGGCTCCATCGTGAGTCGCGCAGCGCTCGTCCCGCCGAGGCGCACGACCTGCACCTGAGTCTTGTCCGGCGTCCGAGTCTCGTCCGGCGAATCGAAGTCGCGCTTCTCGACACCTGCCATCTCACCCTCCTCGATCGGTTGCGGGGACTATCTCACGCGTGCGCGGCGACCGCCTGGATCTCGATCTTGCAGCCGAGCGGCAGCGCGCCCGCCTGATACGTCAGCCGGGCGGGGAAGTGCTCGATCCCGGCGAACTCGTCGCGATACAAACGGTTGACGGCCGCGTAGTCGGCGATGTCCGCGAGCGCGATGTGCACCGAGACGAGCTCGTCCAGGCCGAAACCCGCCGCCTTCGCGATGTTGCGGACGTTCGCGAACGCCTGGCGGAACTCGTCCTCGATCGACGCGGGCTCGTACGACCCGGTCGCCGGATCGAGCGCGGGCTGGCCCGAGATGAAGCAGAGATTGCCGGCGACGACCGCGGCCGAGAACGGAAAGTTTCCCTGCGGAACGCCGTCGCCGCTCGTGATGTACGTGTGGCCCATCGGCGGGACGTTAGAGGAGCGAGCCCTCGAGCCGAAGCAGCTGCTCCTTCCGGTCGAGGCCGCCGGCGTAGCCGACGAGCTTCCCGTTCGCGCCGACGACGCGGTGGCAGGGCAGCACGATCGGGATCGGGTTGCGGTTCATCACGGTGCCGACCGCGCGTGCGGCGCGCGGGTTGCCGCTGACCGCGGCGAGCTCGCCGTACGTCGTCGTCGTCCCGTACTCGACGCGCGCGAGCTCCGCGAGCACGCGCTGGTTGAACGCCGGCAGTGGGCGGACGTCCCACTCGATGTCGAATGCGCGACGCGTTCCCGCGAAGTACTCGTCGAGCTGCAGCTTGACGCGCTCGACGGGCTTCGCGGTGCGCAGCACGCGCGGCCCGAACTGGCGCGCGATCGACTCGAGCTCGCGCTCGGGATCCGGGTCGAAGTGGATCCGGCAGAGACCGTGGTCGGTGACCCCGACGAGCAGGTCGCCGAGCGGCGTGTCGGTGACGATGTCGTACGCCGCGTCGAGCAGCCCCGTCGCGGCGGCCGCAGCCCGGAAGCGGGCGTCGAGCTCGGGAGTGACGGTGGTCATGCGTGCTCCTTTCGCAGCCGGCGGACGCCGGCCGATGCGGCCTGTCGAGCGGCGCCGTCGCTCGTCCCGAGCGCGTCGCCGATCTCGTCGTAGTCGAGGTCGTAGCCGTAGCGGAGCACGACGGCCGCCCGTTCCTTCGGCGGCAGGCCGTCGGTCAGCGGCGCGAGCTCCTCGAAGGCGGGGCGTGCGTCCTCGTGCCAGATCGCGTCCTCGGCCAGCTCGTCGTGTGGCCTGCGCCGGCGGACGTCGTCGATCGCGATCCGGCCGGCGATCGTCAGGATCCAGGCGCGCAGGTGGTCTGCGTGCTCCAGGCGGTCGTAGGCCCGAAGCGCCCGGAGAAAGGTCTCCTGGAACGCGTCTTCCGCCCGCTGCCCACCGAGCCGGCTGTTCAGGTACCGCAGGACCTCGTCCCGGTGGGCCGCGTAGAACGTCTCGAAGGGCGGGATCATCCTGACGTGAAACGTACTGCCGGGCCAAGATGTGAGGCGTGAACGTCGCCGTCGTCGGTCACGTGGAGTGGGTGGAGTTCGCCCGGGTGGACGAGATGCCGCGGGCGGGCGAGATCGTCCACTCCCTGGAGACCTGGGAGGAGGCCGCCGGTGGCGGGGCGGTCGCAGCGGTTCAGCTGGCGAACCTCAACGGCGCGGCGCATTTCTTCACCGCGCTCGGCGACGACGAGCTCGGGCGGCGCTGCCGCGCCGAGCTCGAGGAGCGCGGCGTGACGGTGCACAGCGCGACGCTCGGCGAGCCGCAGCGGCGCGCTTTCACGCATGTCGACGCGGGCGGCGAGCGCACGATCACCGTGATCGGGGAGAAGCTGCTCCCGTCCGGCGAGAACGCCGACCTGCCGTGGGAGGAGCTGACGCGCTGCGACGCGGTGTTCTTCGTCAGCGGCGACGTCGCCGCGCTCCGCGCGGCGCGGGCTGCGCGCGTGCTCGTCGCGACGGCGCGCGAGCTGACGACGCTGCGACGCGGTGCGGAGCAGCTCGACGTGCTCGTCGGCAGCGCACGCGACCCCGGTGAGCACGTCGAGCCGGGCACGCTCGACCCGTCCCCGCACTATGTCGTCACGACCTCGGGCGGGCTCGGCGGCTGGGTCAACCCCGGCGGCCCGTTCCGCGCGGCGCCGCTGCCCGGACCGGTCGGCGACGCATACGGCTGCGGCGACTGCTTCGCCGCAGGTGTCGCCTACGCGCTCGGGGCCGGCCGCTCGATGGACGAGGCGGTCGCGCTCGGCGCACGCTGCGGCGCCGCGGTGCTGACGGGGCGCGGTGCCTACGAAGCTCAGCTCGTTGCCGGCGCCTCGTCCTTGTTCGACCACATCAGCTGAACCGGCACCGTGCCGCTGCCGTCGGCGAGCGGCACCTCTCGCATGACGTCGTGCAGCGGGCTTGTCGCGATCGGGATGTCGCCGATCTCGCCGCCGCGCGGCGAGTACCAGCCGAGGTACTTCGAGTCGCCGGTGCGAATCGCGTCCTCGACATCCGGGTCGGTGCGCGCCTCTTGCAGCTCGTGGTAGAGCGTCGCGCAGACGTTCTTCCACGGTGCGTCGAATGCGACGATCCCGTTCGTGCCTTCCGAGTAGACGGACACTGCGTAGTAGCGGCCGTCGACGGAGCCGTGGTAGCCGCCGAGCCCATGCTCGGATGTGACGTCGCCGTCGCGGAGGACGACGCCGCGGGGGAGGAGCAGCGCCGCGAGGCTGTCGAGCGCGAGCGAGTCGACGACGTGCTCGACCGCCTCCTTGTCCATGACTGCCGACGGCATCGGCCCGTTCTGCGCGCCGCGGAAGACCGACGCGACCCGCTTCTTCGGGAAGTACTGCGCGAGGACGTGGTTGAGCCGCCTGTCCCGCATCGCCGCCGGGACGGCGCCGTCGAGGCTCCGGCGGTCGTCGGCCGACCAGCTGCCGAGGTAGACGTGCGTCCATTCGAGCCGCGGCAGCGTCTTGCCGCCGAAGAACTCGAGGTTCTCGCCGGCGAGGGCCTCGTCGAGCGGAACCCGCACGACGTTGAGCGGCTCGATCCTGGTCTGCGTCTCCATGCGGGGGTGCCCTCCCGTCCCGTGGTGCCGCAGGCCGTCGGCAGCGTATACCCCTTTCGAAGGAGTAGACAAGTGGGGAACTGTGGTTTATCGTGGGGCAAAGTGGGACAGAGTGGCAAGGCCCCAGGATGCTTCTCGGCGAGTACGAGCACACATTGGACGACAAGAACCGCCTCACGTTGCCGGCCCGATTCCGGCAGGCGTTCGCAGAGGGGATCGTCGTGACGCGCGGCATCGACGGCTGCCTGCACGCGTACACCCGCGACGACTGGGCCTCGCTCGTGCAGGGAAGCCTCGCCACACTGAACCCGCTGAGCAAGGAGGGCCGCCGGATGCAGCGCTTCTTCTTCTCCGGCGCGGCGGAGACGGAACTGGACAAGCAGGGACGCGTCGGACTGCCCGCCGCGCTCCTGCAGCACGCGAAGCTCGAGCGCGACGTCGTCGTCGCGGGAGTCCACGACCACCTCGAGATCTGGGATCGCGACGCCTGGCGCCGCGAGCTCGCAGAGGTCGAAGGGAGTGCGGAGCATGTTGCCGAACGTCTTGCAGCCCAGCGCGACTGATCACGTCCCCGTTCTCGCCGCCGAGGTGCGCGACAGCCTCGCCGTTCGCCCGGGGGAGACCGTGCTCGACGCCACCTTCGGCGCCGGCGGCCACGCGTCGCTCCTGGCCGCCGACCTGGCCGGACGCGGCAAGCTGATCGCGGTCGACCGCGACCCGACCGCCAAGACGTACTTCGACCGGCTCGCGAAGCGTGCGGGCGGTGTGCAGATGCGGCTCCTGCGCGGCGACTTCGGCGTCGTGCTGCCGCAGCTCGCCGCGAACGACGTGCGCGCCGACGCCGTGCTGCTCGACCTCGGCGTGTCCTCGATGCAGCTCGACCGCCCCGACCGCGGCTTCTCGTATTCGGTCGACGCGCCGCTCGACATGCGCATGGACCCGACGCAGGAGCTCGACGCGAGCGGGATCGTGAACGCGTGGTCCGAGCGCGACCTGACGACCATCTTCCGCAAGTACGGCGAGGAGCGTTACGCGAAGCAGATTGCCCGGGCGATCGTCCGGCAGCGGCCGCTCGAGCGGACCGGCGAGCTGGTCGACGTGATCAAGGGCGCGATCCCGGCGCCCGCCCGCTTCGGCGACGGCCATCCCGCCAAGCGCGTGTTCCAGGCGCTCCGCATTGCGGTCAACGACGAGCTCGCCTCGCTCGAGGAGGCGTTGCCCGCCGCCCTCGAGCTGCTCAAGCCGGGCGGCCGGCTCGCCGTGATCTCGTTCCACTCGCTCGAGGACCGCATCGTCAAGCACTTCCTGCGCGACCGCGAGCGCGGGTGCACGTGCCCGCCCGACTTCCCGGTCTGCGTCTGTGGGCACGAGCCCGAGCTGCGTGCGATCCAGCGCCGGCCGATCCGGCCGACCGACGCCGAGATCGCGGCGAACCCGCGTGCCGCCTCGGCGCGGCTGCGCGCAGCGGTGAAGGCCTGATGGCGGCACTCGACTGGTTTGCACAGGACACGGTCGCCGTCCCGGTGGCCGCGCGGCGGCCGCGGCCCCGCGCCGTCCCCGGGCCGCGGGTTCGCGCCAGGCGGCGCGTCCGCGGCGGCATCGTCTGGATCGCAGCGTTCGCCGTCGTCCTCGCAGGGGTCGTCGCGCTCAACGTCGCCGTGCTCCGCGTGAACATGCAGGTGAGCAGGCTCGACCGGGCGCAGCTCGAACTTCAAGCGCAGAATGCCGCCCTCTCGTCCCAGGTCTCGAGCGCCGCGTCCGCGCAGCGCATCGAACAGGCAGCCCACAGGCTCGGCTATGTCCCAGCGCCGGCGACCGACACGAGCTACATCGAGCTCGGGCAGAAGTAGGAGCAGCGGCCTGGCGCGGGTCGTCAACTCGCGCATCCGCCTCCTGCTGCTCTGCATCCTGATCGCGTTCGCGGCGCTGCTCGCGCGGGCGGCGTGGATCGCGACCGTACGCGCGTCCGCGCTGTCGGCGATGGCGCAGGTTCAGACGAAGGCGCCGATCGTCCTGCCGGCGGGCCGCGGCACGATCTTCGACTCGATGGGGACGCCGCTTGCGCTCGGCGAGCAGGCGACGACCGTCTACGTCGACCCGACGGAGGTGACGCGCCCGCAGCGCGAGGCGATCAAGGCGGCGCGCGTGCTCGGCCTGAAGCCGCTCGCCGTGTATCGCGCGCTGCTCGCGAAGGGGACGCACTTCTCGTACGTCCAGCGCAAGGCGCCGGCCGACAAGGCTGCGCGGCTCGCGGCGCAGAAGCTGCCGGGATTCCACTTCTACGGCGAGGAGCGCCGCGTCTATCCGCAGCACTCGGTCGCCGCGCAGGTGCTCGGCTACGCGGGCGTCGACAACAACGGGCTCGCCGGCCTGGAGCTGGAGCTCGACAGGTCGCTGACGGGCATTCCCGGCCGGCAGACGCTCGTGCGCGACCCGTTCGGGCGGGCGATCTCGATCCAGAACGTCGTGCCGCCGAAGCACGGACGGGCCGCGTTCCTGACCCTCGACTCGAAGATCCAGAGCAACGCCGAGCAGGTCCTGCGCGAGACGGTGCACCGGTGGGGCGCGAAGGACGCGACCGCCATCGTGCTCGACCCGAGCACCGGCGCGATCCTGGCGATGGCCGAAGCACCGACCTACGACGCGAACAGCTTCAGCGCCGCGTACGCCCACAAGCTGACCGTCAACCGCGCGGTGAGCGACGTCTACGAGCCCGGCTCCGTGTTCAAGGTCGTGACGATCGCAGGCGCGCTCTCCGACCATCTCGTCACGCCGCGGACGACGTTCACGCTGCCGCCGACGATCCACGTCGCGGACCGGGTCATCCACGACGCCGAGCCGCGCGGCACGGAGACGATGACCGTTGCGCAGATCCTCCAGAAGTCGTCGAACGTCGGCGTCGACACGATCGCGATCAAGCGCCTCGGCGAGACCCGCCTCAAGAAGTGGATCAGGCAGTTCGGCTTCGGCCAGAAGACGGGCATCGACTTCCCCGGCGAGAGCCCCGGGCTCCTGCCGTCGTACTGGTCGGGCTCGACGATCGGGAACGTCCCGATCGGCCAAGGCATCTCGGTGACACCGATGCAGCTCGCGTCGGTCTACGCAGCGATTGCGAACCGGGGCATATGGGTCGAGCCGCACCTGATCGACCACGTGCAGGGGGAAAAGCCGCCGGCGCCTCGGACGCGGCGGATCCTCTCGCGGGGCGTGGACCGGCAGCTCCTCCAGATGCTGAAGGGCGTCGTCTCCGACGCCGGCACCGCGGCGGCGGCTGCGATCCCCGGCTACTCCGTCGCGGGCAAGACAGGCACCGCGCAGAAGCCGGGCCCGCACGGCTACATGCCGGGCAAGTATTCGGCGACGTTCGTCGGCATGGTGCCCGCGTCGCATCCGCGGCTTGTGGTTCTCGTGACGGTCGACGAGCCGAAGCTCGCGATCTTCGGCGGTGTCGTCGCCGCGCCGGCGTTCGCGCAGATCGCGTCCTTCGACCTGCAGTACCTCGAGGTGCCGCCCGACCAGAGGGCGGGTTGAGCTACCGGCCTGCTCTTCGACGGCCTATGATCCCGCGGTCTCAGAACCACCGAGGGGGGATCCATGAAGAGCAGGCGTTTCTGGGCGCTGGCCGCGGTCGTCACGATCTGCGTGGTCGTGCCGACGCTGGCGAGCGCGGACGAGAACCCGATCGACCGGAGCGAGTACGGCCATCTGTCCGGGGGATTGGTGAGCCTCTTCGGCTCCGGAGGAGGCGTCGGCGGCGGCTCGCTGAAGAACACGACGTGCACGTCGACCGGCGACCCGACCGCGAACGTGCGCCTCAACTGCGACAGCGACTCGTCGCCGGACAACGAGACTCCGATCGTCGCCGACCCGGCGAACCCGGACCATCTGCTGGCCGGATCGAACGACTACTTCATCACCGTGAAAGGCGCGGGAATCCAGGAGCGCGTCCCGACCGGCTTTTTCACGTCGTTCGACGGAGGGAAGACCTGGACCGACGGTCAGATTCCGATGGGCAACGGCGGGAGCGGGGGCAACGGCGACCCGTCGCCGGCGTTCGACCGGAAGTTCGGCACGGCGCACATGGCGCAGTTGAGCGCCGCCATCGGCGAGCGCGGGCCGAACGCCGGCCACATCGACGTGTCCGTCTCGACATCGTTCGACGGCGGCCTGACGTGGAAGCCGCCTGTCACCGTCGACATCGGGCAGGCGTCGATCGGCCCGTCGGCGAACGGCGTCTTCCTCGACAAGGAATGGCTCGTCGCGGACAACTATCCGACGTCGCCCCACTACGGGCGTCTGTATCTGAGTTGGGACCGGATCGAGGAGAGCAAGGGCGCGTTCCTGCGCTCGCCCGTCGATCTCTCCTACTCCGACGACGCAGGGAAGACGTGGTCGAGGCCTGTCGAGATCACCGGGTCGAACCCCACGTACTGCACCGCGAATCAGGGGCCGGTCGGTCCGGCGGGCGCGTGCGACGAGAGCTTCTTCTCGTATCCGGCCGTCGAGCCGAACGGCGATGTCGTCGTCGGCTTCATGAACCAGCAGCATGCGGCGGCGTGGGAAGAGCCGAACGAGTTCGAGGATCAGATCATGACCGTCACCTCGCACGACGGCGGGGTGCACTGGTCGAGCCCCGTCCACGTCGCCGACATGGAGGACGGCGGTATGGAGGGCATCGTGTTCTCCGACTATCCGGCGAACGCCGACGGACGGGCGACGCAGACGGGTTTCCAGTTCCGCACCGGCAGCTGGGGGAACCTCAATGTCGATTCCGTCACGGGCAAGGTCTACGTCACGTGGACGGACAACAGCGACGGCGCGCATGACGTCGCGAATCCCGTCACCGACACGAACGTGTTCATGGCGGTGTCGAGCGACGAAGGCGCAAGCTGGAGCTCTCCCATTCGCGTGACGTCGGGCGTCACGGACAAGTGGTTCCCGTGGAACGCCGAGCGCGGCGGCAAGGTGGGTGTGCTGTATCAGGAGGAGGTGTCCGACGGGTCCGGCACATACGTCACGCGCCTGGCGACGTCGAACGACGACGGTGCAAGCTGGAGCTACCAGACCGTCTCGACGGCCGTCTCCGACGCCGACCACTCGGTGTGGTTCCAGGCCCACGCAGCCGATTGCGAGACGTGCTCGCGGTTCATCGGCGACTACATCGGCCTGACGTTCGACACGCTCGGACGCGCCCACATGACGTGGACGGACATGCGTCGCGACCTGGCGGTCCCCGAGCTCGGCCGCACGGGCAAGGCCGAGGACGACATGTACGCGCAGCGTTAGCACCAGCTCCTGTGGGGGCGCGCCGACGGCGGCGCGCCCCCACGCTCACGCTCGCTCGAGCCGTCGCAGCGCCGGAATCGACACGAACGCCGGGATCATCGGGAGCCAGAGGTTGATCGCGCGGTAGAGCACGACGGCGAGCAGCGCGTGCGCCAGCGGGATGCCGACCCAGCCGAGCGCGAACGGCAGCAGCACCTCGACGACGCCTGCGCCGCCGAGCGGGAGCGCGCGGCGCGTGAGCGCGTAGCCGCTCGCATAGCCGACGACGAGCTGCGCGACCGGCGGCGGCTTCGCCGCGAACACGTGGAGTGTCGCCCAGAGGCAGAAGATGTCGCCGAGCCAGTAGACGGCGATGCCGACGTATGCGATCGCCGATCTCGAGCGCAGCAGCCCGAGGACGAAGGCGAGTGCCGACAGTGCGTGACCGAGCCCGGCGCGCCAGCCGCGACGCTTCTCGATCCGCTTCCGGAAGCGGAGCGCGACGAGGGCGATGCCGGCACCGACAGGGACGCCGACGATCCACGGCAGGGTCATGCTCGCGCCGAGCCCCTTGACGCGGAGGAGGACGAGGAGCGCGGCCACCGCGGCGGCAGGAGCGAGCACGGCGTACTCGAGCATCCCGAGCGCGAGCACCCGCTCGCGTGCGTCGCGCTTGCTCAGCCCGACGCGCCGCAGCGCCTCGCGATCGAGCGCGAAGCCCCCGCCGTGGAGAAAGGCGGCGAAGCCGGTGGCGACGAGCGCCGCCGTCTTCGGCGTGTCGAGCTCGGCGCCGTTCTCTGCGCGTGCGATCTCCCCGTAGGCGAAGGTGTAGCCCACGTACGCGACGAGCTCCCCGCCGAGCGCCGCCGCGATCCACGCCCACCGCGGGCGGATGAGCACGTGCGCAACAGCGCCGAAGCCGGCCGCGTAGGCGACGCCCGCCAGCGCTCCGAGCGCGAGGACGCCCGCGAGGATCAGCAGCGCGGCGAGCTTGTGACCCGGTCCGACCGCGCGGGTCAGCCAGCGTGGGCCGCTGCCGATGCGAGCGGTCGACGACGCTCCCATCTGCCGTAAACGGCCGAGAAACGGCTTTCGGTGCGGCCTCACGACCGCGCGAAACCCGTTAGCATCGCGCGGTCATTCGAGGGTAAGGGGAGGGAGGTCTCTATGCAACGGAGACACGCGCTGGTTGCAGCACTGTGCGTCGTCGTCGGGATCTGCGTCTTCGGGACGGCCGGCGCCGGCGCGAAGACGCTTGCGAACTGCGACACACAGGCCAACGACACGCCGGACACGCTCTTGCCGTGCATCACGAAGAGCGATCTGCAGGGCTACATGACCGACTTGTGGAACATCGCGGTCGCGAATCCAGGTCCGGACGGGCACCCGTCGCGCAACTCCGGCGAGCCGGGGTATTGGGAGTCGGCGCAGTACGTGAAGAACAAGATGGAGAGCTGGGGCTACACCGTGTCGCTCCAGCAGTACGACTTCCCGTACACGGCGTTCAGGTCGTTGCCGACGTTCAGCGTGGTCTCGCCGGCGATGAGCTTGACCTTCAACGAGGACTGGACCGCCGCACCGAGCAACGGGAACGTGACGGGCGCGATCCAGCCGGCGGGCGGCATCATCTTGCCGCCGACGCCGACGCCGACCTCGTCGAGCGGGTGCACCGCAGCCGACTTCACCGGCTTCACGCCCGGCAAGATCGCGTTGATCCAGCGCGGGTCGTGCAACTTCGGGGTGAAAGTCCTGAACGCGCAGGCGGCCGGAGCAATCGGCGTGGTCATCTTCAACGAGGGGAACCCGGGCCGGACCGGTCTCCAGGGCGTCAACCTCGTCGATGCGAACGGCGCCACGTTCGCCGCGGACATCCCGGTGATCTCGGTGACCTTCGCGGTCGGCGAGGCGTTGTACAACGCCTATCAGGGCGGGACGCCGCCGGTCGTGTCGATGTCGGTGAGCGCCCTCGCCGACACCCGGGCGGACTGGAACGTGATCGCCGACTCGAAGGGTGGAGACAAGAATCACACCCTCGTCATCGACGCGCATCTCGACGCGATCTACGGCGCCGGCATGCTGGACAACGGCTCGGGCTCGATGTCGATCCTCGACATCGCGTATCTGATGAGGAACGCGAAGACGACGAATCATCTGCGGTTCATCTGGTTCGGCGGCGAGGAGCTCGGCCTGCTCGGCTCGGACTTCTACGTCCACAACCTCAGCTCGACGGACGCGAGCCACATCGGCTACGACCTCGACGCCGACGTGACGGCGACGCCGAACTACACGCTCGGCATCCTCGACCCGTCCGCCGCGGATCTCTTCGATCCGAATACGACGACGGCGAACACGTTCCCGAACCGGGTGTACAAGGCGTCGCTCGTCGGACGCGACGCCGGCATCGCGTACCTCGACTCGCAGCACCAGAATCACCAGTTGTTCTCGCCCGAAGGGACCGATGCGTACGAGTTCAACCTCATCGGCGTTCCGGCGAGCGGCGTGCTGACCGGCCAGGACTGCTGCAAGACTCAGGCCCAGGTCGATCTGTTCGCGCCCAACTACATCGGCACCGTCAACCAGGTCGGCAACTTCGAGGGGAATCTCCTCCCGCCCGACGACTTTGACGGTGGGTGCGTCGACAACTCGTTCCGCTGGTGCGACAACCTCGACAACAACAACTTCGACGTCATGACGCTGATGACCCGGGACTTCGCGAACATGGTCCTGACGATGGCGTACGACACGAAGGTGATGTCCGCGAGCGGCAGCGCCGTCATCAACAAGAAGACCGCGCTCTCGCAGGAAACGGGCTCGCGACACATCGCAAGGAGCTGACGTGTGAACGGGGTGGCGGCTGCCGGCCGCCACCCCGTCCGCTAGGCTCGCCCATCGATGAACCTCGAGCGTCTGGTCGCCGCGCTCGACCCTGCGGAAGCACACGGGAACGCGGACGTCGACGTCGTCGACCTGGCGTACGACGCGCGCGCCGCGACGCGGGGCTCGCTCTTCTTCTGCGTCCCCGGCACGCGTGCCGACGGGCACGACTTCGCGCCGGAGGCCGTCGAACGCGGTGCGGTCGTGCTCGTCGTCGAGCGCCTGCTGCCGCTCGACGTCGTGCAGGTCGTCGTCCCGGACGCCCGCGCCGCGATGGCCCCGGTCGCCGAGGCCTTCTTCGACCGGCCGACGGCCGAGCTCGACGTCGCCGGCGTCACGGGGACGAGCGGGAAGACGACGACGTCGTTCCTGATGTTCGCGATCCTCGCCGCCGCGGGGCGGCGCCCGGGCCTGCTCGGCACCATCGAGGCGCGCATCGGCGGCGAGCGGCGCGGGGTGACGCGCACGACGCCCGAGGCGATCGACCTCCAGCGTCTCTTCCGCGAGATGCTCGACGTGGGCGACCGCTCGTGCGCGATGGAGGCCTCGTCGCACGCATCCGAGCTGCACCGCCTGGACTGCACGCGCTTCGCCGTCCTCGTCTTCACGAATCTCAGTCAGGATCACCTCGACTTCCACGGCGACATGGAGTCGTACTTCCAGGCGAAGCGGCGTCTGTTCCTCGCCGAGCCACGCCCGCGCGCCGTCGTCAACGTCGGCGACGAGCACGGTCGCCGGCTCGCCGACGAGCTTCCCGACGCGATCACGTTCAGCTACGAGACCGACGCGGACGCGCTCGCCGCGATCGACCTGAAGCTGCGCGGGCGCTTCAACGTGGAGAACGCGCTCGGTGCGCTCTTCGCGATGCGCGCGCTCGGCGTCGACGACGATGCGATCAAGCGTGGGATCGAATCCGTCCGCGTCGTGCCGGGCCGCTTCGAGCCCGTCGACGAGGGCCAGGACTTTCACGTCATCGTGGACTATGCGCACAAGCCGGGCGCGCTCGAGAACGTCCTGCTCGCGGCGCGGGATCTCGCGAACGGCAACCGCGTGATCGTCGTCCTCGGCGCGGGCGGGGACCGCGACCGCGGCAAGCGCCCGCTGATGGGCCGGATCGCCTCCGAGCTCGCGGACGTCGCGATCGTCACCTCGGACAACCCGCGCAGCGAGGATCCGCAGGCGATCATCACCGAGATCGTCGTCGGGACGACCCGTCCCGTCGAGGTGGAGGTCGACCGCGCAACGGCGATCGCGCGCGCCATCGAGCTCGCGCGGGCGGGCGACGTCGTGCTGATCGCAGGCAAGGGTGCGGAGCCCGGGCAGGAGTACGCCGACCGAACGATCCCGTTCGACGACCGCGAGGCGGCGCGCACCGTGCTGGTCGCCCGGTGATCCCTCTGCCGCTCGACGAGCTTCGCGGCCTCGGCGAGCTGCGAGGCGACGCGCAGGAGGTGACCGGCGTCGAGGTCGACTCGCGGCGCGTCGGCCGCGGCGATCTCTTCGTCGCCGTGCGCGGCGGCCGCGCCTACGTCGACGACGCGCGTGCCCGTGGTGCGGCGGCGACGCTTGTGCCGGACGACGACTTCGAGGCGCTCGCCGCGATCGGGCGGGCCGTGCGCGACCGCATCGGCGCGCGCGTCGTGGCGATCACGGGGAGCGTGGGGAAGACGTCGACGAAGGACATCCTCGCCGCGTTGCTGCGAGCGGCCGGGGCGAACGTCGTCGCCGCCGAGGACGGCTACAACAACGAGGTCGGCCTCCCGCTGACGCTCTGCCGCGTTGATGCGGACACCGACGTCGTGGTGACGGAGATGGGCATGCGCGGGCCGGGTCAGATCCGCGCGCTTGCCGAGATCGCGCGGCCGCACGTCGGGCTGATCACGTCGATCGCGCCGGTGCACCTCGAGCTCCTCGGCAGCATCGAGAACATCGCGCGCGCGAAGGCGGAGCTGCTCGAGATCGCCGACGTGGGAATCGTTCCCGCCGACGAGCCCCTGCTGGCGGACTCCGGGGCACGGGTCTTCGAGCAGCCCGACGTGGAGATTCGCGACGGGCACGCCGTCGTTGACGGCGTCGAGTTCGACTTCGCGGCACGCCACCAGGCGGCGAACGCCGCCGGTGCGCTCGCCGTGCTCGACGCGCTGGGCTACGAGCGGCCGTCCGGCGTCGTCGAGGTGACATTCTCGCGCTGGCGCTCGCAGGAGACCGAGCTGCCGGGCGGCGGCCTGTTGATCAACGACGCGTGGAACGCGAACCCGGTCGCGATGCGCGCCGCGCTCGCCCACCTGCGGGAGCGGGCCGCGGGCCGGCGGACGGTCGCGATCCTCGGCGACATGGCCGAGCTCGGGCCCGAAGCGCCGCGCTTCCACGAGGAGATCGGCGCCGACCTCGGAACACTGGACATCGTGATCGGCGTCGGCGAGCTTGCACGCGGCTACCACCCTACGCACTGGGCGGCGAGCGCCGCCGAGGCGCTCGGCCTCGCCCGCGAGATCGTCCGGCCGGGCGACGCGATCCTCGTCAAGGGTTCGCGCGCGATCGGGCTCGAGACGGTCGCAGAGGCGCTCGCATGAGCCGAGTCCTGATCGCGGGCCTGATCGCACTCATCGTCGGCATCGTCGTCGGGCCGCGCTTCATCGAGTTCCTGCGTGTGAACGAGTTCGGCCAGCACATCCGCGAGGAGGGGCCCGAGCACCATCGCGTGAAGCAGGGCACGCCGACGATGGGCGGGCTGATGATCCTGTTCGCGGCGACGATCGGCTTCCTGCCCGTCACCCACTTCCGGCTGCAGGCGCTGACCGTGTTCTTCGCGACGCTCGCGTGCGGCGCGATCGGCTTCCTCGACGACTTCATCAAGCTCACCCACCGCCGCTCACTCGGGCTCGCCGGCCGCTGGAAGCTGCTGCTGCTCGCCGGGGTGACCGTTGTCGTCGCGATCGTCGCCTACCACCTGAAGCTGAGCCGGGACATCTACGTGCCGATCGCCGACGTCTCGATTCCGCTCTCGTACGCGTGGTATCCGTTCCTCTTCCTGATCATCGCGGGCGCCTCGAACGGGACGAATCTCGCCGACGGCGTCGACGGGCTCGCGGCGGGGACGGGGATCATCTCGATCTTCACGTTCACGGCGATGATGATCGTCTCGTTCGTGCGCTCGTCGACGAATCCGGCGAACCGCAACCTGACGAAGCTCGACCTCGCGATCATCGGCGCGGCGCTGATCGGGGCTGCGATCGCCTTCCTCTGGTACAACGCCTTCCCCGCCGAGGTGATCATGGGGGACACCGGATCGATGGCCTTCGGCGGCGCGATCGCGACCTTCGCGATCATGACGAAGACGGAGCTGCTCCTCCTGCTGATCGGCGGCATCTTCGTCGTCGAGGCGCTGTCGGTGATGATCCAGGTCTTCAGCTTCAAGTACCTCGGGCGGCGCGTCTTCCTGATGGCGCCGATCCACCACCACTTCGAGATGAAGGCCTGGTCCGAGACGAAGATCATGGTGCGGTTCTGGATCGCCGCCGGGATCCTCTGCGCTGCCGGCTTCGCGCTCTTCTACCGCTACTACTTCGGGCAGAGGTGAGCGGCACCGCCGCGATCCTCGGCGCGGCCGCGGCGCGGACGGCACTGGCGGAGCTCGCGGACTTCGACGAGATCGTCGTGCTCGAGCCGTCCGTCGACGAGCTCGAGCGGCTGATCGACGAGCTCGCCGACCCGCGTCTCGACTACCTGCTCGGCGAGCTGCCGGTCCTGCCGCTCCCCGACGCCAGCATCGACCGTCTCGTCGGCGGTCCCGCAGGTCATCCGGAGGTCGCCAGGGTCACGCGCCCCAAGCGCGAATAGAGCCGCATGTCGAATGACTGGCTGCCGCGGCGTGCCCTCGTCGTGGGTCTCGGGCGCACCGGCACGGCGGCCCTCGCGGCGCTTGAGCGGCACGGGGTGGAGGCGGCGGGCGTCGACCGCAGCCTCGGAAACGAGGATCCGGCGGCGCTCGACGAGGTGGACGTTCTCGTGAAGGGACCCGGGGTCCCGCCGACGAATCCGGTCGTGATGGAGGCGCGGGACCGCGGCATCCCCGTCTGGAGCGAGCTCGAGCTCGGTTACCGGCTGCTCCCGGACGGCGTGCGGATCGTCGGCGTGACGGGGACGAAGGGAAAGACGACGACCGTCCGGTTGCTCGGCGCGATGTTCGCCTCTGCGGGCCGCGACGTCACGCTGGCGGGGAACGAGCACACGCCGGTCACCGAGCTCGACCACCCGCGCGGCGACCTCGTGCTCGAGCTCTCGAGCTTCGCGCTTGCGGACGTCGACCGCTTCCGCTGCGATGTCGCCGTCCTTCTCAACGTGGAGCCGGACCACCTCAACTGGCACGGGACGTTCGAGCACTACCGCGACTCGAAGCTGCGCGTCTTCGACGGCGCGCGCGCGAAGGTCGCGCCGCGCGGATTCGCGGTCGACGGTGCGATCGAGTTCGCGGCGGACGACGCGCTGCCGGCCGAGCCGCGGATGCCGGGCGCCCACAACCGTGCGAACGCGGCGGCGGCGACTGCCGCGGCGCGCGCTGCCGGCGTCGACGACGCCGCGATCGCCGACGCGCTCCGGAGGTTCGAAGGCGTTCCGCACCGGCTCGAGCTCGTTCGCGAGCTGCGCGGCATCCGCTACGTCAACGACTCGAAGGCGACGAACACCGCCGCGGCGCTCCGCGGAGTCGAGTCGTACGCCGAGCCGCTCCACCTCATCCTCGGCGGCTCGCTGAAAGGGGAGGACTTCGGGCCGTTCGCCCGCGACCTCCCGGCGAACGTCCGCACGATCCATCTGATCGGCGACGCGACCGACGAGCTCGCGGCCGCGCTCGACGCCGCCGACCGCGGCTACGCCCGCGACCGGGACCTCGAGCACGCGATCGCGCATGCGGCCTCGGTCGCCGAGGAAGGCGACGTCGTCCTCCTCTCGCCGGCCTGCGCCAGCTTCGACCAGTACGAGAGCTTCGAGCAGCGCGGCGACCGCTTCCGCGCGCTCGTGGAGGCGCTTCCGTGAGACGGCAGTACTCGCTCGAGGCACAGCTGCTCGTTCTTGTCCCGCTCGCGCTGACGGCGTTCGGGCTCGTCATGGTCTACAGCGCGACCTCGGCGTCGGCCGCGCTCGGCAACGGCAATCCGATGGGCTATCTCGAGCGCCAGGGCACGTACGCGGTGCTCGGCCTCGTCGCGCTCTTCTTCGCGGCGCGCACCGACTTCCGCGCGCTCCGCCACGCCGCGCCGACGCTCGTCGTCGCGGCGCTCGTCGCCTGCCTCGCCGTGTTCGCCGTCGGCGCGCGCGTGAACGGCGCCCGTCGCTGGATCGGCTTCGGCCCGGCACAGTTCCAGCCGTCCGAGCTCGCGAAGCTTGCGGTCGTCGTCTGGCTGTCCGCGTATCTCGCGCGCAAGCCGCCGCCGCGCACGCTCAAGGGTCTGGCGCGGCCGATCGGCCTGCTCGTCGGCGCCTTCTGCCTTCTGATCCTGCTCGAGCCCGACCTCGGGACGGTGATCACGATCGTCGTGATGGTCGGCGCCGTCCTGCTCGTCAGCGGCACGCCCCTGCCGACTCTCGCCTCGGCGTACACGATCGTCTTCGGGCTCGGCGCGATCGCCGCGTGGACGTCGCCGTACCGGCGCGCGCGGCTCTTCACGTTCGTCGACCCGTGGAAGGACCCGCTCGGCGCGGGCCTTCAGAACGTCCAGGCGCAGATCAGCCTCGGCTCCGGCGGGATCTTCGGCCGCGGCCTCGGCCAGGGAATCGAGAAGATCCACTACCTGCCGGAGGCGCACACCGACATGATCTTCGCGGTCATCGGCGAGGAGCTCGGGCTCGTCGGCGCGGCCGTGCTCGTCGCCGGCTACTGCGCGTTCGCCTACGCCGGCCTCCGCCTCGCCCTTACCTGCAAGGATCCGTTCGGAAAACGGCTCGCCGCGGGGATCACCGCACTGATCACCGGACAGGCCGCGATCAACCTCGCCGCCGTCCTCGGGCTCGCCCCGCTGACGGGCATCCCGCTGCCGTTCGTCTCCTACGGCGGCTCGAGCCTCGTTGTCGCGCTCCTGTCGGTCGGCGTCCTCCTTAACATCGCGCGTGGTGGTGGAGCAACGGCAACTGCGCGCGCTGATCGCGGCCGGGGGGACGGTGGGGCATCTCGCGCCGTCGCTCGCCGTGGCGGAGGCGCTTCGCGCCCGCGGCGTGGAGGTGACGTTCGCCGGGTCGCCGGATCGCGTCGAGGCGCGACTGGTTCCTGAGCGCGGCTATCCGTTCGACGCTTTCCGCGTCGTCGGGTTCCCCCGCCGGCCGGGCCTCCGACTCGCACGCGCGCTCGCGGTCGCCGTCGCCGCGCCCGTCGAGTGCGCGCGGATCCTCGCGCGGCGCCGGCCCGATGTCGTCCTCGGCGGCGGCGGCTTCGTCGCCGGCCCGATGGTCCTCGCCGCGCGGCTGCGCGGCATCCCCGCCGCGTTGACCGAGGCGGACGCCCACCTGGGCCTCGCGAACCGGCTCGCACTGCCGTTCGCACAGCGGCTCTTCCTCTCGTATGCGATCCCGGGCGTCGACGGGAAAGCGCGCGTGGTCGGTCGACCGATCCCGTCGACGTCGCGCTCGCTCCCGCGCGACGAGGCGCGGCGCAAGCTCGAGCTGCCGGAGAACGGAGAGCTCGTGCTCGTCACGGGCGGCTCGCAGGGCGCGTCGACGCTCAACGCCGCCGCGCTCGACGCGTGGGCCGAGAGCGGGCCGCATGTCCTCCATCTCTGCGGCGAGCGCGACTACGAGCGGCTTCGCGCACGCGTGCAGCGAGACGACTACCGGTTGCTCCCGTTCGTCGACGACTTCGGCGCCGCGGTCGGCAGCGCCGACCTCGTCGTCGCGCGCGCGGGCGGGTCGGTCTGGGAGATCGCCGCCGCCGGCAAGCCGGCGGTGCTCGTGCCGTATCCGCACGCAACGGCCGATCATCAGCGCGCGAACGCGCGCTACTTCGCCGACGCCGGCGGGGCGGTGATCGTCGACGACGCCGCGGCCCACGACGCCGTGCCCGCGCTCGTCGCCGATTTGCTCGCCGACGAGTGGCGGCTGCGCGCGATGAGCGAGGCAATGCGCGCCGCTGCGAAGCCCGACGCGGCCGAGAGGATCGCCGATGAGCTCGTCGAGCTCGCAGCCGCTCACCGGTAGGCGCTTCTGGATCGCCGGCATCGGCGGCGCGGGCATGAGCGCATACGCGCTCGTCGCCCACGCGTGGGGCGCCGAGGTCGCCGGGTGGGACCGGGTCGAGACGCCGTACCTCGCGCATCTCGACGGCATCGACGTGACGATCACGCCGGAGCCGCCGCCGCCGCCGACCGGCTTCGAGGTCTACGTCTCGACTGCCTTCGCAAACCGCGTCGCCGGCCGGCCGCGGGCGGACCTGCTGGCCGAGCTCGTGTCGCTGCGGCGCGCGATCGTCGTCGCCGGCGCGCACGGCAAGACGACGACGAGCGCGATGATCGCCTTCTGCCTCGATCGGCTCGGCGACGATCCGTCGTTTCTGATCGGCGGCGAGGTGCCGCAGCTCGATGGCAACGCACGCGCCGGCACCGGCTGGCTCGTCGTCGAGGGCGACGAGTCCGACGGAACCGTCGCGCAGCTGCGTCCGGAGATCGGCGTGCTGCTCAACGTCGACCTCGACGTGCACAGCCCGAACGTCGCGACGCGCTCCTCGCTCGAGGCGATGTTCGACGAGTGGCTGACGCACGTCCCGCAGGTCGTCCGCGCCGAGGAGCTCGCGCCGGTCGACCTCGAGCTCCGGGTTCCCGGCGAGCACAACCGCCGCAACGCAGCCGCCGCGCTCGCGGCGGTCGAGCTCACGGGCGTCGCGCGCGCCGACGCGGAGCGCGCGCTCATCGACTTCGCCGGCGTCGGCCGGCGCCTCGAGGAGAAGGGGGAAGCGGGCGGCATCCGCGTGTACGACAGCTATGCCCATCATCCCGCGGAGCTCGCCGCCGACCTGGCAGCGATCGACGGCCGCGTGCTCGCCCTCTTCCAGCCGCACCTGTACTCGCGCACGCGCTACCTCGCGCACGGCTTCGCGCGGGCGCTCGCGGACGCCCACGCCGTCTGCGTCACCGACATCTATCCGGCGCGCGAGGAGCCGATCCCCGGCGTCACGGGGCGCCTCGTCGTCGAGGAGCTCGCCGCGCTGCGGCCGGGGATGCGCATCGGCTGGGCCCCCGAGCCCGAGCAGGCCGCGCGCTTCGTTGCGGGCTGGGCACGTCCGGGCGACGCCGTCCTGACGCTCGGCGCCGGCGACGTCGACCGCGTCGCGCCGCTGCTGCTGGAGCTCCTCGCGTGAGCGTGGAGCTCGCGCGGTACACGACGCTCGGTACCGGCGGCCCGGCGCGCGACTTCGCTCGGCCTTCGAGCATCCTCGAGCTCGAGCAGGTGCTCGCGCGCGACGAGCCGGTCGCGGTCGTCGGCCTCGGATCGAACCTCCTCGTCGCCGACGACGGCGTCGACGCGCTCGTGCTCCGGCTGCAGGGCGAGCTCGCCGCCATCGAGACGACGGAGCTCACGCTGCGCGCAGGGGGTGGCGCCGCGAACGCCGTTGCCCTTCATCGTGCGCGGACGGCGGGGCTCGGCGGCTTCGAGTTCGCCTGCGCGATCCCGGGGACGGTCGGCGGCGGGGTCAAGATGAACGCCGGCGCATACGGCGGCGACTTCGCCTCCGTCCTGCAGCGCGTGCTCGTCGCGAGCGCCGACGGGACCGGCTGGCTGACGCCCGGCGAGCTCGGGCTCTCGTATCGCCACTCGGAGCTGCGGCCGGGCCAGGTCGTCGTCGAGGCGGAGCTCCTCCTGCACGCGCGCCCGTCCGACGAGATCAAGGCCGACGTCCGGGACCTGAACGCGCGGCGCAAGGCGGCGCAGCCGACGAATCGCCGCACCTTCGGGTCTGTGTTCAAGAACCCGGATCACGAGCTCACGGCGGGGCGGATGCTGGACGCCTGCGGGCTCAAGGGCCACCGGATCGGCGGCGCCCAGATCTCCCCGAAGCACGCGAACTTCATCGAGAACGCCGGCGGCGCCCGGACGGAGGACGCGCTGGAGCTCATGCGCGAGGCAATCCGGCGCGCCCGCGAGCAGTTCGGCGTCCAGCTCCAGCACGAGGTTCAGCTGCTGGGCGACATCTCGTTGTAGGAGCGCCCACGCCGGCGGCGAACCTGCCTCCGTGGCCCCCTCCGCCGCGCCGTTGCCGCGTACCCGCGTCCGGGTGGCCGTCCCCTCCGTGCGATCGCTTCTCGTCGGGATCGGGCTGCTCGCGATCGCCGGCGGCGCGTACGCGGTCGCCCGCCAGACGTCGGCCTTCGCGGTCGACCGCATCGAGGTTCGGGGCGCCTCGCCGCGCGTCGCGGGGCAGGTCCGGCGTGAGGTCGCGTCGCTCCGCGGCACGAGCCTCCTCTCGCTCGACGGCGCCGCGCTCGTGCGCGACCTCGACGCGCTGCCGACGGTCGTCGCCGCCGGCTACGACCGCGTCTTTCCGCACACGTTGCGAATCGACGTCGTCCCCGAGCAGCCGGTCGCGGTCGTGCGCCAGGGAGCGAAGGCGTGGCTCGTCTCGGCGCGGGGGAGAGTGATACGGGCGATTCCCCGGCAGGGCGCGCGGCCGCTGACGCGGATCTGGATCCCGGGCACGACGCCGGTCACGGTCGGAGGCTTCCTGCCGGCGAACCACGCCGCGGCGATCGCGCGCGCCCTCGCGCTCGCCGCCCGCTTCCCCGCACACATCGCCTTCGCCTCGCTGCGGCGGGAGGGGCTCGTCTTCCGGCTGCGCAACGGGCTCGAGCTCCGCCTCGGCGACCCGACGGACATCCGGCTCAAGCTCGCGATCGCCCGGGCGGCGATGCGCCGGACGCCGACCGGAACGCTCTACGTCGACGTGAGCGTCCCCGGCCGACCGGTGGCGGGGAGCAACTCTCAAGTCTCAGGTGGAGCCTGAGGGTATGAAGCCTCCACCTCCGATTGACAGCGAGATTCCGGCGATCTACCCTGGCCGCGAAGTCCGCTATTTGCGACCCAATCCTCCACTGAAGGTTCAGGTGTCGGCCTCATGAGCATGCGCGATCAATCCGGCAACTACCTCGCCGTCATCAAGGTCGTCGGCGTCGGCGGCGGCGGCACGAACGCGGTCAATCGGATGGTCGACGCCGGCCTGACCGGTGTCGAGTTCATCGCCGTGAACACCGACGCGCAGGCGCTGATGATGTGCGACGCCGACGTGAAGATCCACATCGGCTCGACCGCGACGCGCGGGCTCGGCGCAGGCGCCGACCCGGCGGTCGGACAGGCCGCGGCGCAAGAGTCCCGCGACGAGCTGAAGGAGGCGCTCAAGGGCGCGGACATGGTCTTCGTCACCGCCGGCGAGGGCGGCGGCACCGGCACCGGCGGTGCGCCGATCGTCGCCGAGCTCGCGAAGGAGCTCCACGCGCTCACGGTCGGGGTCGTCACGAAGCCGTTCGCCTTCGAGGGGCGCCGCCGCTCCCAGCAGGCCGAGCTGGGCATCGAGAACCTCCGCGATCAGGTCGACACGCTGATCGTCATCGAGAACGACCGGCTGCTCCAGGTGGTCGAGAAGAAGACCTCCGTCGTCGAGGCCTTCCGGATGGCGGACGACATCCTCCGCCAGGGCGTGCAGGGCATCACCGACCTGATCACGGTGCCCGGGCTCGTCAACCTCGACTTCGCCGACGTGCGCACGATCATGCGCGAGGCCGGCTCTGCGCTCATGGGGATCGGCACCGCCTCGGGCGAGAACCGTGCGGCCGAGGCGGCGCGTGCGGCCGTGTCGTCGCCGCTGCTCGAGACGGCGATCGACGGTGCGACCGGGATCCTCCTCAACATCACCGGCGGCGCCGACATCGGCCTCTTCGAGGTCAACGAGGCTGCCGAGGTCGTGACGAGCGCGGCGGACCAGAACGCGAACGTCATCTTCGGAGCCGTCATCGACGACGCAATGGGCGACGACATCCGCGTGACGGTGATCGCGGCGGGCTTCGGCTCGGCCGGTCGCCGCCGCGGCCGCCGCGGCGCCTACGAGGCACCGCTGCCCGCTGCCACCGCGGCGACGGAGCGCACGCCGTTCGAGGTCTCCGAGGAGGCGCTCGACGTGCCGTCGTTCCTCCGCGACGAGTAGCTCTCGGTTTCCTCACGCGCAGGTTTGGCCGTGCGTGCGGTGCGGTAGACCACGGGTGCCCTCAAAGGGTTGACCGCTACGAGTCAACCCCACGACCCGGTCCGCCGCCCCGGCCCATCCACGGATGCAGCCGGGGCGGCCCCGTTTTGGGGCCGGCAACGACGTCGGCCCAGCCGCCGTCGTCCGGCCGGAAAGCCGCAGGTCGCCTCCGGCGCCCTGCTGGGGCCGATAACTAGGATCGTGCGCGGCATGTCGACGACGCTTCTGCGCACGCCGTTGTACGAGCGCCACGTCGCGCTCGGGGCGCGCATGGTCCCGTTCGCGGGCTGGGAGATGCCCGTGCAGTACGAGGGCGTCATTCCGGAGCACCGCTCCGTCCGCAACGACTCCGGCGTCTTCGACGTCTCGCACATGGGCGAGATCGAGGTCGAAGGCCCGCGGGCGCTCGAGCTCCTGCAGTCCCTCCTCTCGAGCGACCTCGCGACGGTCGAGCCCGGGCACGCGCGCTACACGCTGCTCACGAACGAGCGCGGCGGGATCGTCGACGACCTCATCGCCTACCGGATCGACGAGTTCCGGTGGCTCCTGATCGTCAACGCGTCGAATCGCGAGGCCGACGTCGCGTGGATCAAGGAGCACGAGATCAGCGGCTCCGACGTCCGGGACGTCTCCGACGAGTACGCGCTCCTTGCGGTCCAGGGACCGCGTGCGATCGAGCGGCTCGGACTCGGCCCCGAGCCGTGGAACAGCTTCGCGGAGGACACGATCGACGGCGTCGAGTGCATGGTCAACCGCACCGGCTACACGGGCGAGGACGGCTGCGAGCTGCTCTGCATGGCCGAGGACGCCGTCCAGCTCTGGGACGGAGTGCTTGCGCGCGGCGTCGTCCCGTGCGGCCTCGGCGCGCGCGACACCCTCCGGCTCGAGGCGGGCTACGCGCTGCACGGGAACGACATCACGCCGGACACCGACGCGATCTCGGCCGGCCTCGGTTGGACGTGCGCGCTCGACAAGGAGTTCAGCGGCGTCGAGGAGCTGCGGCGCGTCAAGGCCGACGGCCCGGCGCGCAGGCTCGTCGGGTTCGTGATGGACGAGCGCGCGATCCCGCGCCAGGGGATGCCGATCGAGGGCGGCGGCGAAGTGACCTCGGGCACGCACTCGCCGACGCTCGACGTCGGGCTCGGCATGGGCTACGTGCCCGCCGCGCGGTCCGCCGTCGACACGGAGCTCGAGATCGACGTGCGCGGCAAGCCGCGACGGGCGCGGATCGTCAAGAAGCCGTTCTACAAGAGGGAGGGTTGATGGCTGCGGCGGAGTCGTACCCGGGCGACCTGAAGTACCACCGCGAGCACGACTGGGCACGGATCGAGGGCGACGAGGCCGTCCTCGGGATCACGTGGTTCGCACAGGACGCACTCGGCGAGCTCGTCCACTTCGAGGCGCCGACGGCGGGCTCGAACGTGGCCGCCGGACAGTCGTACGGCGAGGTCGAGTCGGTGAAGGCGGTCTCCGACGTGATCGCGCCGCTGTCCGGCGAGGTGCTCGAGGTGAACCAAGCGGTCGTCGATGCTCCGGAGACGGTGAACGAGGATCCGTACGGCGACGGCTGGCTGATCCGCATTCGTCTCGGCGACCCGTCCGAGACCGACGGGCTCCTCGACGTCGACGCGTACAAGCAGGTCCTGGCCGAGCAGTGACGCAGCACCCGTACCTCGCGCTCACCGACGACGACCGGGA
>DATCJJ010000154.1:0-10193 GCA_036562845.1 Gaiellaceae bacterium
ACCGCGATTTTCACCGCGGGCGATCCTAGCTACATGCGTTCCTTGAGAGCGAGGACGTCCGCGGCGAACGCCTTGCTCACCTTCAGCGGCCCGTTTGCCTTCACCGAGCGCTCGCCCTGGTACCAGCCGGCGAGCGCGAGGCGCTCGTTGCCGTTGAATACCTTCAGCAGGTGGTGGAGGTACGCCATGCCGACGTGCACGTTCCCGTCGGGGCCGTGGTCGGGAATCTTGTGGCCGATGAGAACGTCCTCGACGTACGTCCACGTCGTCGGAAGCAGCTGCATGACGCCCTGCGCGCCGACCGACGACACCATCGCGTTGTTGTAGCCGGACTCCATCCACGCGAGCGCGTGAGCGAGATGCGGGTCGACGCCGTAGTAGCCGGCCCAGCGGTCGAGCGACGAGCGCACCGTGCTCGCGTTCGTCGCGGCGTTCGCCGTCGGCACGACGCGCACGGTTGCCGGAAGGCGCAGATGCGTCCCGATCAGGAGCGGATTCGCAGGGTTGAGCTTGTTCAGCTGCGCGAGACGCTTCAGGGTCGTCCCGTGCGTGCGTGCGATCGCAATGAGGTTGTCGCCGGGCTTCACGACGTAGCGCTTCAGCGTGACGACATGCACGGAACGCACCGGCACGCGCGACTGCAGCCCGAGGGCTGCGAATGTATGTGGGCCGGCGACGCCGTCCGGCGCGATGTGCAGCTGGCGCTGGTAGCGCCGGATGCCTGCGACGGTCGGCCTGTCAACGTACGCGTTGATCGGCACATGGATGCCGCGCCGGTTGAGCAGGAACTGCAGCACCGCGACGTCCCAGCCGAACGCACCGCGCGTGAGGGGCCGCGAGCCGAACAACGGCGTCCCGAGCGGGCCGAGCTGGCGCCGGGTTGCGAGATCCGCGATCCCCGTGACGCGGAGGCCGTGCGTGCGCTGGAACCTGCGCACCGCGGCAACCGTTTTCGGGCCGATGATTGCGTCGATCGGGCCGAGATAGAGGCCCTGTGCACGCAGCGCGACCTGAAGACCGGCGTGCTGCGGATTGATTGCCGCGTTTGCGCTGCCCGCAGCGACGCAGGCGGCTGCCAGCACTCCAAGAAACGCAAGACGGAGGCGCATGCTCCAGGAATTACGTTTTCAGAGATAGAATTCCTTCTCGAGATGGGTCGCCGCGTTTTCCTTCTCGTCTGCGGCGCACTCGTTCTCGCTGCGCCCGCTGCGTCGGCGCCGAAAGTTCCGCCGCTGCTCTTCCCCGTCGCCGGCCCGACGACGTACGAGGACGACTTCGGGCAGCCGCGGCCGGGCGGTATGCATGAGGGGAACGACCTGCTCGCGGCGAAGAAGACGCCCGCGATCGCAGTCGAGAGCGGCAAGGTCGAGCTCTGGACGACCTCGGCGAACGCCGGCTGCATGCTCTACCTGCACGGCGACAGCGGGACGACGTACGAGTACATCCATCTCAACAACGACCTGACGATGCAGAACGACAACCGCGCGAAGTGCGTCGCAGGCGTTGCGTACGCGAAAGGGCTGAAGAACGGCGCGCACGTCACGGCCGGGCAGCAGATCGGCTACGTCGGCGACTCGGGCGACGCGAACGGCCTTCATGCGCATCTGCACTTCGAGGTGCATCCGAGCGGCGGCGCGGCGGTCGATCCGTACCCATATCTGCAGACGGCGCAGCATCTGCTCTTCTTCGCGAAGCTCGGCTCGCCGTTCACGCTCTCGCTCACCGGAACGGTCGCCACGGCGACCGACACGACGCTGCAGCTCAAGGTGACGACGGTGCAAGGCTTCCCGATGCGCCTGTCGCTCAAGGGACTGACGCAGACGCTGACCGTCGCGGTCCCGGCGACCGCGGTCGTGCTGCCGTCGGCGTCGCGGCTCCTCTCCGCCTATGCGGGGGAATCGGTGACCGTGTGGACGCAGCCGGCGCCGGCGACGCTGAAGGCGATGCTCGGCGCGGACGGCGCGCTCATCGCCGCGCTCGTGCAGCTCGGCCCTTAGCGGCCGACGAAGTTCGGTGCGCGCTTCTCGACGAAGGCGGCGAGGCCCTCCTTCGCATCCTCGGACGCGAAGAGGTCGCCGAACTCCTCGGCCTCCCGCTCGAGCGCGCCGGGAGAGAGGTTGACCAGCCGCTTTGCGAGCGCCAGCGAGACCGGCGACTTCGCCGCCAGGTCGCGGGCCGTCTCGAGCGCGCGGTCGAGCACGGGATCGGCGATTGCGCTCACGAGGCCGACACGCAGCGCCTCCTCGGCGTCGACCGTGCGTCCCGTGAAGACGAGATCCTTCGCGACGCCGACGCCGCAGACGCGGGCCAGCCGCTGCGTCCCGCCCCACCCGGGGACGATTCCGAGGTTGATCTCCGGCTGGCCGAGCTTTGCGCGCGCCGACGCATAGCGGATGTCGCACGCGAGCGCGAGCTCGCAGCCGCCGCCGAGCGCGAAGCCGTTGATCGCCGCGATCGTCGGCTTCGGCATGGTTTCGAGCAGCCGCCCGGCCTCGTGTCCGAGCGCGCCCCAGCCTTTCGCCTGCTCGGGATCGAGGCCGCTCATGTACTTGATGTCCGCCCCGGCGACGAACGCCTTCTCCCCCGCGCCGGTCAGCACGACAGCGCGCACCTCGCTGTCGTCGGCCAGCTCACGCAGCCGGTCGCGAAGCTCGGTCAGCGTCGCGACGTCGAGCGCGTTGAGCGCGTCCTGGCGGTCGATGGTGACGGTCGCGACGCCGCCGTCGCCGGAGACCTCGATCACGCAGGAACGGCTCCGCGAAGGAAGTCGACGATGTCGCCTGTCGCCGCGCCGGGCCCGAAGACCTCGGCGACGCCGAGCCTCTTCAGCTCGTCCGCGTCGTCCTGCGGCACCGTCCCGCCGACGACGACGAGGACGTCCTCGGCGCCGTTCTCGCGCAGGAGCTCGATGATCCGGGGGACGAGCGTCATGTGCGCCCCGGAGAGAATCGAGATGCCGACGGCGTCGGCGTCCTCCTGGATCGCAGTCTCGACGATCTGCTCGGGCGTCTGGTGGAGCCCGGTGTAGATGACCTCCATCCCGGCGTCGCGGAGCGCGCGGGCGATGATCTTCGCGCCGCGGTCGTGCCCGTCCAGGCCGGGCTTTGCGACGACGACCCTGATCTTCCCGCCCGGCATCAGAAGACGGGGGTCTCCCGCCAGACGCCCCAGACCTCCCGGAGCGCGTCGCACATCTCGCCCATCGTCACGTCGGCGCGAGCGGCCGTCATGATCGGCTCCATCAAGTTCCGGTCCTCATGCGCAGCATCTTCGCGCAAGCGCGCGAGCGCCGCCTCGACTGCCGCCGCGTCGCGGCGCGCGCGCAGCGCCTGCACGCGCTCGATCTGCTTGCGCTCGAGCGCCGGGTCGATCTTGAGGATCTCGAGATCGCGTTCGTCGTCCTGCTGGTAGCGGTTGACGCCGACGACGACCCGCTGACCGCGTTCGACCTCCGACTGGTAGCGGAACGACGCCTCGGCGATCTCGCGCTGGAAGAAGTTCTCCTTGATCGCCGCGATCACGCCGCCGAGCTTGTCGATCCGGTCGAAATACTCGTACGCCTGACGCTCGAGCTCGCTCGTCAGGTGCTCGAGGTAGTAGGAGCCGCCGAGCGGATCGATCGTGTTGACGACACCGGTCTCGTGCGCGATCACCTGCTGTGTCCTGAGCGCGAGCCGCACAGCGTGCTCGGTCGGCAGCGCGAGCGCCTCGTCGAAGCTGTTGGTGTGCAGCGACTGCGTCCCGCCGAGGACGGCGGCGAGCGCCTCGATCGCCGTGCGGATCAGGTTGACCTCCGGCTGCTGCGCGGTCAGCGACACGCCGGCGGTCTGCGTGTGGAAGCGCATGAGCCACGAGCGCGGATTCTTCGCGCCGTACTTGTCGCGCATCCGCGTCGCCCAGATCCGCCGCGCCGCCCGGTACTTCGCGATCTCCTCGAAGAAGTCGAGATGGGCATTGAAGAAGAACGACAACCGCGGCGCGAACTCGTCGACATCGAGGCCGCGCGCGACACACGCGTCGACGTAGGCGAAGCCGTCGGCGAGCGTGAAAGCGAGCTCCTGCGCCGCCGTCGACCCCGCCTCGCGAATGTGATAGCCGCTGATGGACACGGGGTGCATCAACGGCATCTCTCGCGCGCACCACTCGATCATGTCGACCACCAGCCGCATCGACGGCTCCGGCGGGAAGATCCATTCCTTCTGTGCGATGTACTCCTTCAGGATGTCCGTCTGCACCGTGCCGCGCAGCGCACTCACCGGCACGCCCTGCTTCTCACCGACGCACGCATAGAACGCGAGCAACATCGCCGCCGGCGAGTTGATCGTCATCGACGTCGACACACCGTCCAACGGAATCCCGTCGAACAACGTCAGCATGTCGTCGAGCGAATCGATCGCAACACCTTCACGACCGACTTCGCCCAACGAACGCGGATGGTCGCTGTCGTAGCCCATCAACGTCGGCATGTCGAACGCCGTCGACAAACCTGTCTGTCCGTGCTCGAGCAAATAGCGGAAGCGCTCGTTCGTCTCCTCCGCCGTGCCGAAGCCCGCGAACTGCCGCATCGTCCACAACCGCCCGCGATACATCGACGGATAGACACCGCGCGTGAACGGATACAACCCCGGATAGCCGAGCTCCCGTTCGTACTCGACCTCGACGTTGTCGGGCGTGTACAGCGGCTCGTTCTCGACGCCGGAGATCGTCGAGAACAGCTCACCCTGGCGCTCCGGCTTCGCCTCGTAGAGCTCCTCGCGCCAGCCGTCGGTCCCGGTGCCTTCCGTCGTCGCCACGGCCGAAATCTTGCCCGAAGCGCCCGGACCGTCCCCCTGAAGGGGGAGATTTTCGCGTTCCTACCGTTTTCCTACCGGATCTCGCTCAACCAGCGACCCCGCTGAGGCCGATCTAGAGCGATGGAGACACGCGCCAGCGGGCGTGTGTGTGGTTCGGAAGGACGACTTGGCGAGCTCAACTGTATTGCGGCAGCTGGACCTTTGCTCGGCTACGGCCGAGCACCTCTGCCTGCAGCTCGCCCTTGAGCGTGCGGCGCCCTCCAACGCCGCCGGCCGTCCTCGCGTTGCGATCGACGAGCTCGCCACTCCGCGCAGCGTCATCGGGGAAACGGCAACTCCGCCGCGGTCCGGGAGCGTCGCCGCATGACGATTCTCCCGGGCCTGCGGCACCACCTCCGAATCATCGCGCTCCTGCTCGTCGCGCTCGGCGTCGTCGTCTTCATGCATCCGCGGTCGAGCGATCCGACGTCGGCGGCAGTCGCGAAGATCGCCGGCGCCGCGAGCAACTCACCGCTCGTGATTCATCCGGCGCGGAACGTCGAGGTCGGTGTGTCGCCCGCGGGCATGGTCGTGCGCAACCGCGGCGCTCGCGTCACGCTCTCGCTCGTCGATCGCTCGCTCGGTCCGTGGATGCGTCACGCATCGGGATCGTCGCGCGCGACGTCGTTCGGTGTCGAGGTCGTGCGTTACGGGCTGCCGGCGACCGAGGAGTACGCGATTGTCAAACATCATCTGAACGGACGCCCGCTCGAGTGGACGTTGAGCCGCGGCGTGCGCGCCGTGGACAACGGCGGCTCGATCGATCTCTACGACGGCTTCGACCGTCCGCTCAACCTGCACGTCTCGAGCGTGCGCATCCTCGATCTCGCCGGGCACGACATCACGCCGCGCGGGACCCACTGGTCGCTTGCTCACGTTCGGGGGCGCTCGCTGCTGCGCCTCCACGTCGACGACCGCGGCCTGCCCGCAACGTACATCGTCGACCCCGCAGTGACGTTCAGCTCCATCACCGTCTCGCAGGCGAACGCCTCGTCGTCGACGGCGGTGACGATTCCGGCCGGAGCCGCCGCCGGCGATCTCCTCGTCGTCGTCCTCGGCATCAACACGACGTCGGTCAGCAACTTCAGCCTCTCCGGTGGCACCTCGACGGCATGCACGACCGGCGGCTGGTCGACGGTCGACACGAGCACAACGAATACCGACGTCACCCAGGTGATCTGGAAGGCCGTCGTCGCTTCCGGCGACGCGGGTAAGACCTGCCAGGCGACCTGGACGGGCACCGGCGAGACCGTCATGTACGTGGTCGACTACACGACCGGTACCTATTACGCCGCCCAGCCGATCGACTACGCAGGGCCTGCCGGCACGACCACCACGACCTCGTATACGAGCAACAACCTGTCGACGTACTTCGACAGCGAGTTCCTCGCGCTCGCGGCGATCGAGGATGCGAACAAGATGCCCGGCACCCCGTCGCCCGGCACGTGGACGCAGCGGTCTGCGAGCAGCGGGCAGACGTACATCAATACGTCGGGCTCGGTGAAGATCGGCGCCTCGTACTTCGACAGCGCGACACGCACGACGGCAGGCGCCGGCACAGTCACCGGCACCGCACAGCTCGCGACCCACACGATCGCCGCGGTCATCGGCATCCGCCAGGCTGACGCGACGACGCCGACGGTCTCGCTGACCGCTCCGGCTGCGAACGCGAAGATCAAGAACGGCCAGGCGCTGACGGCGACCCTGACGGACGACGTCGGTGGGTCGGGGGCGCAGAAGGTCGAGTACTACTACTGCGCAGGCAACGTCACCTGCAACTCGGGGGCCGGCAGCCCGACCTTGATCGGCTCCAGCTCGACCGCGACGACATATTCCGTCACGTGGAACAGCCAGCCGGCGGACGGCACGTACACGATCTTCGCCAAAGGCTTCGACCGCGCCAACAACACCACGGACTCCACGTCGGTCGTGGTGACGGTCGACAACACGGCCCCGAGCTTCACGTCGGCGGCGCTGAGCGGCGCGTCGCCGGCGGCCGACCTCTTCATCGGCTCGATCAGCGGCTTCGGCACCGGAACGGCTACCGGCAACCTCTACTACAACAACGGCGCCGCGGGCGGCTCGTTCAAGCTGAACGTCGGCCTCGCCGACGCCGGCTCGGGGCTCGCCTCGTACGCGTTCCCGGCGCTGACCGGCACGACGATCGGGTGGACGTACACGGCGCAGGGCAGCACCGCGGCGAGCGGGTCGAGCGCGTCCGTCACCAACGCGAACACGTTCACCTACGCCCTCACCTCCACCGGGCCGGCCACGGAGACCGCGACCGTCACCGACGCGGTGGGTAACACGGGCTCACTCGCGCTCACGTATACGAAGGACACGACCGCGCCGACGGTCTCGATCAACTCCCCGGCCGCGAGCTCGTGGAACAAGAACGGCCAGTCGCTCGGCGTCACGGTGAGCGACGGCGGCTCCGGCGTCGGCTCGGTCGCCTACTACTACTGCGCCGGCGCGCAGCCCATCTGCAACTCCACGACCGGCAGTCCGACGCTGATCGGGACGGCCTCGAGCTCGCCCTGGTCGGTGACGTGGTCGTCGATGCCGGCGAACGGCAACTACAAGATCTTCGCGCACGCAATCGACAACGTCTCGAACGCGACGGACTCGGCCGCGGTCTCGATCAACATCGACAACACGGCACCTGCGGCGGCCGTGACGACGCCTGCGTCCGGACAGAAGTACCGCGCAGCCACGCTGCTTTCGTCGATCGCGGGGACGGCTTCCGACACGGGCGGCTCGAGCCTCTCGACGGTCACGATCAGCATCCAGTCGGCGAACGGGAACTACTGGAACAACACAAGCCACACGTGGAGCGCGTCGGTCACGCAGAACACCCCGACCGGTACGGCTTCCTGGACGCTGACGCTCTCGTCGTTCACCTCCGACGGCGACGGCACGTACACGATCACGGCGACGTCCACGGACGGTGCCGGCAACACCGGCACCGGCTCGCAGACGTTCGTCTACGACGGGACGAGCCCGTCCGCCTCGGTGACGACGCCGAGCGCAGGCCAGACATATACGCCGTCGACGCTGTCTAACCTGACCACGATCTCCGGCTCGGCGACCGACAGCGGCAGCTCCGGCCTCTCGACCCTCACGGTGAGCATCCAGTCGGCAAGCGGCAACTACTGGAACAACACGACGCATACGTGGGGCGCGTCCGTCACGCAGAACAGCGCGACGGGAACGAGCAGCTGGTCGCTCACGCTCTCCTCGTTCACGGCCGACGGCGTCGGGACATACACGATCACCGCGACTGCCACCGACGGCTCCGGGAACACGGGCACGGGCACCCGGACCTTCGTGTACTCGGGTGCCCCGACGTCGGTCGTGTTCGCACCCGGGAGCTCGACGTACGCCGCCGTCACGACGTGGACGGAGACGTTCACGGCGACGTCCGCAGGCGCCCTCGCGGCCACGAACACCATCACGGTGACGTTCCCCGCCGCGTTCTCCTCGCGCATCCCCGCCTCGCCGACGGTGACGTTCGGCGGCGCGTTCAGCGGCTGCGGATCGACGACGGGCTCGACCTCCGGCACCGTGGTGACGATCACTCTGCCCGGCGGCTGCTCGCTCGCCGCCTCGGCGACGGGGAGCGTTGCGATCGCCGGCATCACGAATCCCGTCCCGGCGACGTATGCGGCAGCGGGCTTCCTCGTGCACACGTCGAAGGACCTCGCCGACGGGAGCCCGGCTGCGGGGGTCACGATCGCGCAGAAGGCGTTGACGGTCTCCGGCATCACGGCGAACGACAAGACGTACGACCGCCTGACGAGCGCGACCCTCAACACCGGCAGCGCCGCGCTCTCCGGCGTCGTCGGCGGTGACACCGTCACCCTCAACACAGGGAGCGCCGCCGGCAGCTTCGCGACCGCAACGGTCGGCACCGGCAAGACCGTCACCGTCAGCGGCCTGACGATCGGCGGCGCCGACAGCGGCAACTACACGCTCACCCAGCCGACGACGACGGCGAACATCACCGCGAAAGCGCTCACGGTCACCGGCATCACCGCGTCGAACAAGACGTATGACCGGACGGCGGCAGCGACCCTCAGCACGGGCAGCGCCGCGCTCTCCGGCGTGATCAGCGGCGACACGGTCACTCTCAACACCGGCGGCGCCACCGGCAGCTTCGCGACCGCGACGGTCGGCACCGGCAAGACCGTCACGGTCAGCGGCATGACGATCGGCGGCGCCGACAGCGGCAACTACACGCTCACGCAGCCGACGACGACCGCGAACATCACGGCGGCCACCCTGACCGTGACCGGGATCACTGCCTCGAACAAGACCTACGACCGACTGACGGCGGCGACTCTGAACACGGGTTCCGCCGCGCTCTCCGGTGTGATCAGCGGCGACACGGTCACCCTGAATACCGGCAGCGCGACGGGCTCCTTCGCGACCGCGACCATCGGCACGGGCAAGACGGTCACCGTCGCCGGCCTGACGATCGGCGGTGCAGACAGCGGCAACTACACGCTCACCCAGCCGACGACCACCGCCAACATCACCGCTGCGACGCTGACCGTCACGGGGATCACGGCATCGAACAAGACGTACGACCGGACGACGACGGCGACCCTCAACACGGGCAGCGCGGCGCTCTCCGGCGTGATCAGCGGCGACACCGTGACGCTCAACACTGGTAGCGCCACAGGCGCATTCGGCACGGCGACCATCGGCACCGGCAAGACCGTCTCGGTCGGCGGCCTGACGATCGGCGGCGCGGACGCGGGCAACTACACGTTCACCCAGCCGACGACCACCGCGAACATCACGGCGAAGGCGCTCACCGTCAGCGGGATCACCGCGTCGAACAAGACCTACGACCGCACGACGACCGCGACGATCGACACCGGCACCGCCTCGCTCGTCGGCGTCGTCGCCGGCGACACAGTCACCCTTTCCACGGCGGGCTCCACCGGGTCGTTCGCGACCGCGACGATCGGTACGAGCAAGACGGTGACGATCGCCGGCCTGACGATCGGCGGTGCGGACAGCGGCAACTACACGCTCACCCAGCCGACGACGACCGCCGACATCACAGCGAAGGTGCTGACGGTCAGCGGCATCACCGCGTCGAACAAGACCTACGACCGCACGACGAGCGCCACGATCGACACGACCAGCGCGACGCTCAACGGCGTCGTCGCCGGCGACACGGTCACCCTCGGCACCGGCACCGCCACCGGCAGCTTCGCCACCGCGACGGTCGGGACCGGCAAGACCGTCACGATCGCCGGCCTGACGATCGGCGGCGCCGACAGCGGCAACTACACGCTCACCCAGCCGACCACGACCGCGAACATCACCGCAAAGAACCTCACCGTCAGC
>DATCJJ010000162.1:0-58846 GCA_036562845.1 Gaiellaceae bacterium
CGGCGCCGTCCAGAGATCGAGCAGCGGTCCCTTCGCTGCGTAGACGTGCCCGTCGGAGCGGACTGCGTCGCACGTCTGCTGCGTCCATTGGTCGATATACGGGACGCCGTTCGCGATCGCGCGGATGCCCGCGTAGTGCGCTGTCTGTGCGCAGCCGGCCGACTGCAGCGGCAGCGCCCATGCGAATACGATCGCCCCGAGGGCCAGCGCGCCGAGCATGCTCGCGCGACTCACCGACGTCACCCTAGCGACCTATGCTGACGGCGATGTCCGCGCAGCCAGCGCTCCGGGCGCCGTCCGTGCACCGCCTGCCGCGTGCCCGGCTCGTCGACCGGACGGAGGAGCTGCGCCGGATCGTGCGCGGCCGCACCGTCGTCGATCTCGGCTTCGTCGACGAGGGACAGATCACGCCGAAGCGGGCGCGGAGCACCTGGCTGCACGAGACGATTCGCGCCGAGGCGCGCGCCGTCGTCGGTGTCGACGCCGACGCGGAAGGCGTCGAGGAGGCCAGGCAGCTCGGCTTCGACGCGCGTGTCGCCGACGTCGAGGATCCGGTGTCGCTCGCAGCGCTCGGGCTCGAGGGCGCCGAGGTCGTGGTCGCCGGCGAGCTGATCGAGCATCTCGACCAGCCGGGCGCGTTTCTCGAGGGGGTCAAGCTGCTCCTTGCCGAGAACGGCGTCCTCGTCCTGACGACGCCCAACGGGCACGCGCTCACGAACGTGCTCGGCGGCATCGCCGGGCGAGAGCTCGTCAACCCGGATCACGTCGCATGGTTCTCGTGGCGCACGCTCGTGACGCTGCTCGGCCGGCACGGCTGGCAGCTCGACTCGCTCGCGTACTACACGTTTCCGAAGGTCGAAGGCGGGGCGCGCGCGCCGCGCGTGCTGTTCTCGCTCTACCAGGCCGCGTTGCGGCCGGTGTTCCGCCTCCGCCCGAACCTCGCAGATGGGATCGTCGCAGTCGCCCGGCTCGCGTGATGCTCAGCGTCGTCGCCGCGGCATACAACGAAGAGGGCGTGCTCTCCGCTTTCATCGAGCGCACCGTCCATGTCCTCGAGTCGAACGGCGAGGAGTGGGAGTTCGTGCTCGTGGACGACGGCTCGGGCGACGCCACCTGGGACGTGATTGCGCGCGCCGCGGGCGCCGACCCGCGCGTCCGCGGCCTGCGGCTCTCGCGGAACTTCGGTCACCAGCTCGCGCTCACCGCCGGGCTGAGCGTTGCCCGTGGCGACGGGGTGATCACCATGGACTCCGACCTGCAGCATCCACCCGAGGCGATTCCCGACCTGCTCGCGGCGCGGGCGGGCAACGACGTCGTCTACGCGGTGCGCAGCCTCGCGGACGCGGCCGGCTTCTGGAAACGGTTCTCGGCGCGTGTCTTCTATTCGCTGCTCAACCGCCTCTCGTCGCTCGAGCTGCCGGACGGCGCCGCGGACTACCGCTGGATGTCGCGCCGCGTCGTCGACGTGCTCGTCGAGATGCCGGAGCGGCATCGCTTCCTGCGCGGGCTCGTCCGCTGGGCCGGATACGAGCAGTCGTTTGTCGAGTACGACCGCGCCGCGCGCGAGGTGGGCGAGTCGAAGTACGGCCTGCGGCGGATGGTGCTCTTCGCGTGGGACGCGGTGGTGTCGTTCTCGTCGTTCCCGCTTCGCATCGCGAGCGTGGTCGGCGCGGCCGTCTCGGTCCTCGGCTGGCTCTACCTGATCTACGTGTTCGCCGTCAGGGTCTTCACCGATCGCGCCGTCGCCGGCTGGACGTCCGTCACGGCGGCGGTGCTCGTCCTCGGCGGCGCGCAGCTCGTCTTCCTCGGCATCCTCGGGCAGTACGTCGGCCGGATGTACGACGACGTGAAGCGGCGGCCGCTCTTCCTGATCCGCGAGGACACGCAGAACGGGCCGGGCTGACCGCACACGAAGAAGGCAGTACTTAGCGCTGCTTCCTCCCGGATCTGACGCGGTTCGCACGCTTCCACTGCGCGGAGCCCGACCCGCGGCCACTGTAGCGTTTCGCGCCGTGGACGCCAGGCGCGCCCTGCTCACCGGCCTCTTCGACCACGCGGCGATGTTCCCGCCGGCGAGCCTGCCACTCGACGAGGCGCTCGCCGAGGACGACCGCGCACGAGCGAGCCAGCACGCGTGGCTGCTCGGCCGCTTCGTCGTCCCCGACGGCGTCGTGGTCGACGACCGCGACGTCGCGATCGTCGGCGCCGGCAGGGAGCGGCAAGGCGACGTCGTGTACGTCGAGGGGGAAACGAAGCTCCGCTGCGGCGGCGCGCGCATCCCGCCGGTCGACGAGGTCGCGGCGTTCGTGCGCGGCTGCCGGGAGCGCGGGGTCGTGTTCAAGGCGACGGCGGGCCTGCATCACGCGTATCCGACCGACGCGGGCGAGCACGGCTTCCTCAACCTGCTCGCCGCCGCGACGTTCGGCGACGAGGAGGACGCGCTGCGCGCGCCGCGCGGCTCCTTCGAGCTCGACGAGCGCTCGTTCCGGTGGCGAAGCCGCGAAGCAGGCCCGGACGAGCTGGTTCGCGTCCGCGGGACGCTCTTCCACTCGATCGGCTCGTGCTCGTTCTTCGAGCCCGTCGGCGAGCTCGAGGAGCTCGGGATCCTGTGACGGGCTTCGGCGCAGGCCCGAACGGCCTGCTGTGGCGCGCGGCCGACGCGGTCGTCGACCTGAGCGGCCTCGGCGACGTGTTCGCGCAGCCGACGCTCAACCCGCTCCTCGCGGCCGGCCCCGCCGCGTGGCACGAGGCCGTGAGCGCGGCGCGCGCGCACGACGGGCCGCGCGTCGACGTGGCGCCGCAGCTCCCGTTCGCGGTCGCGGACTACGTCGACTTCTACTCGTCGCTCGAGCACGCGACCAACCTGGGGAGGATGTTCCGCCCCGACGCGGACCCGCTCCTCCCCAACTGGCGCTGGCTTCCGGTCGGGTACCACGGCCGCGCCGGCACCGTCGTCGTCAGCGGCACCGACGTCATCCGCCCGCAAGGAGAGCTGAAGGGCGAAGGCGACCCCGTGTACGCGCCGTCGCGGCGTCTCGACATCGAGCTCGAGCTCGGCTTCGTCGTCGGCGTGCCGACGGAGCCGGGAACGACGCTCGAGCCCGCAGCCTTCGAGCGCCACGTCTTCGGCGTCGTGCTCGTGAACGACTGGAGCGCGCGCGACATCCAGGCCTGGGAGTACCAGCCGCTCGGCCCGTTCCTCGGGAAGTCGTTCCAGACCTCGGTCTCCGCCTGGGTGACGCCGCTCGCACTGCTCCAGGACGCGCGCGTGGATGCGCCGCCGCAGGAGCCGCCGCCGCTGCCGCACCTCGCCGGTGGCCGCGACTGGGCGCTCGACCTCGCGCTCGAGATCGAGCTGAACGGCGAGGTCATCTCGCGCGGGAACGCGCGGACGCTCTACTGGACGATGCCGCAGCAGCTCGCGCACGCGACCTCGAACGGAGCGACGCTCCGGACCGGCGATCTGATGGCATCGGGGACCATCTCCGGCCCGGAGCCCGGCAGCGAAGGGTCGCTGATCGAGCTCTGGCGGAACACCCGCTACCTCGAGGACGGCGACGAAGTCGTCCTTCGCGGCAGCACCGCGTCCCTCGCACTCGGCGAGGTGCGCGGGCGCGTCCGTTCATCCCGAAGTCATACGTAGCCGCGCCCTGCTTCTTCCCGCCGCCGACGATGGTCTGCGCGTGGCGATGGCGAGCGTCCTGATCAGCGAGGTGGAGCCCGACGTCCGCAGACTGCTCGTCCTGCTGGTCGAGCGGCGCGGTCATGCGGCGATCGCGCTCGATGCGAACGTCGTGGTTCCACCTCGCGCGGACGTCCTGCTCGTCGACCCGGTCGCGCCGGCGAGCGTGGAGCATGCCCGGCTCGCCCGCTCGCTCTTCCCCGAGTTGGCGGTCGTCTGCCTCAACCCCCTGCCGAACGCGGCCGCCTTCCTGGGCGGGGCCCGGACGTACTTCCTGCCGAAGCCCTTCGCACCGGATCAGCTCGACGCCGTGCTGGAGCGCGCCCTCGCCGCGTCCTGACCGGTTGAAAACCGGTCCCCCGGTGTGCGAGTAGTAGGGGACATGCGTCGTGGACTTCTTATCTCGATAACTCTCGCGCTCGTCACTGCCGGCACGGCACTGGCTGCGCTTCCGCGGGCCCACGTTTCAGTTCGCTCAACCTCCCTGGGGTCCGTGCTCGTCGACACGCGTGGGCACACGCTCTACGCGTTCGACCTCGACAAGGGAACGAAGAGCATGTGCACCACCGGCGTGTGCGCCGCAACGTGGTCTCCGTTCCTGACGACCGCCAAGCCGGTGACGGCGGGCGGAGTGTCGGCTGCGAAGCTCGGCCTCGCCAAGCGGGCAGGCGGCAAGTGGCAGGTCATGTACTCCGGCCACCTGCTGTACTTCTTCGCCGGCGACAAGGCCGCGGGCCAGGTTCGGGGCGCTTCGATTGCCCACTGGGCCGCGCTCTCCAAGACCGGGGCGAAGCTGAAGCCGCAGGCCGGCGGAACCGGAACGACTCCCGCACCGACGCCGACGACCACCGATCCGTACGGTGGCGGCGGCGACGGGTACGGATACTAGCTCGTCGATCTCGCATCGCTCATTGTGAATGGGGCGGCTCAGCCGCCCCATTCCACGCGAGAACGGTGATCAGGCAGCCGAGTAGCCCTCGCGCCGCAGCAGCGTGCGTGCGAGCTCGAGGTTCTCGCTGCCGCTGATGAGCACGACGAGCACGCCGCCGTACTCGGGGCTCACGTGCCGCAGCTCGAAGTCCTCGATGTTGATCCCCGCCGCGCCGAGCGTCTGGGTGATCCGCGCGAGCACGCCCGGCTTGTCCGGGATGCGCACGCGAATCCGGTGCAGCTGCCGCACGTCCATGCGGTACGCCTGTTCGAGCATCTTCTCCCGCGCCGACGCCGCACGTTCGATCCACTGCTCGAGAAAAACGCGGTCGGCGGAGCGCAGCGCCTGGACGACGTCGGCGGCCGCCCCGGTGTGCGACTCGAGCGACGAGGCGAGCTCGTCGGCGTTCTCGAGGAAGATGTCGGCCCAGATCGACGGATTGGCACCCGCGACGCGGGTCATCTCGCGGAGCGCCGGCCCGGCGTAGTCCGCGGTCTCGCCGACGTCGAGCATGAGCAGGTTCGCGAGCGCATGGGGGAGATGGCTCGTCAAGCCGAGGATGCGGTCGTGCGTCGCAGCGTCGAGCTCCGCCACGTTCCCGCCGACCGACTCGACGAACGCGCGCACCCGGGCGACGTGCTGCGCGCCGCTCGCGCTCGTCGGGGAGAGGATCCATGTCGCGCCGTCGAAGAGATCCGCGGCTGCGCGCCCGGGCCCGCCGGAGGCGCCGCCGGCGAGCGGATGGCCGGGGACAAAGCGCGCGTCCTCGATTGCCGCGACGCCGCGCTTCGTCGAGCCGACGTCGGTGACCGTCGTGTCGCCGCCGACACGGGCGAGCACGTCGCGCACAGCGTCTGCGAGGCCGCCGACGGGGACGGCCACGACGACGAGCTCGACGTCCTCGAGCGAACCGGCCGGCTCGACTCCGCTCTGCCGGAGCCGCGCCGCGTCTGCGTCCTCGCCGACGATCCGCGCAACACCGGCGCGCTTCGCGGCGCGCGCGACCGAGGTGCCGACGAGGCCGGTGCCGACGACGGCGAGCGACGACACGGCGGGGCCGGTCGCGCTGCGCGCAGCGCCGGCGGACTGCGTGGTCTTCGCGCGCAGCTCCTGCTTCATCACGTCGAGGAGCGCCGAGAAGGCCGTCCGGACGCCGTCTTCGGACAGCGGGCCGCGGTTTGTCTGCGCCAGCTCGGTGAGCAGCTCGGCCTCGCGCTTCGCGTCGATTGCCGGCGCGCCGGTGCTCGCCTTGTGCTCGCTGATCCGCCGCACGAGGCCGAGCCGGCGGTTCAGCGCGTCGAGCACCTCGCGGTCGATCGCCGCGATCTCGTCCCGCATTTGTCGAAGTTCTGCGTCCGCCATGACGCAAGTCTGCACTGGAAGTGCCCTGCAACGCGGCCAAAACCGCGCTTCAGCGCCCCCGTCGTCCTGTCCATTTGCTTGGATTTGACGCGGAATTGACCCGGAGGAGGCTCTGAATGGCAATGACGCAGACTCAGCTCGCCGATGCGGTCGCCGAGAAGGCGGGCCTGTCGCGTGCGGATGCGAAGAAGGCGATCGCGGCCCTCGAGGACGTCGTGGTCGAGCAGATCGGCAAAGCCGAGAAGGTGAAGATCGGCGGCGTCGTGCAGATCGAGGCCCGCTACCGCCCGCCGACACAGGAGCGCGAGGGTCGCAACCCTGCCACCGGTGAGACGATCACCATCGCCGCGAAGCCGGCGTCCGTCGCCGTGAAGGCGCGCCCGCTCGCGAAGGCCAAGAACGCCGCGCCGCCGGTTTCGGCCGTGCAGCGCTAAGGACCGGAGCCGACTCACTCGAGGGCGGGGCCGACCGGCTCCGCCCTCACTCCAGCCGAGGCCTTGCAGACGTAGACGGCGGCGCCGAGTGCCTCCGCCGTTGCGCGCACGGGCGTGACGGCTGCGTCGGTGACGAGGCTGACGGTGCAGCCGCCGAATCCGGCGCCGGTGATCCGCGAGCCGTAGCAGCCGTCCACGGCGCGCGTCGCCGCCGCGAGCTCGTCGAGTGCGGGCGGCACCACCTCGTAGTCGTCGCGGAGGCTCGCGTGCGACGCGTTCATCAAGTTCCCGAAGGTGACGCAATCGCCGGCTTCGAGTGCGGCGGCACCGCGCAAGGTCCGTTCGTTCTCGCTGACGACGTGGCGTGCGCGCGGCAGGTCCTGCACCTGTTCGAGCGTCGCGTCGCGCAGCGACGAGAGCCCGAGCTGCGCGGCCGCAGCCTCGCACGCGGCGCGCCGCTCGTTGTAACCGGAGTCGGCGAGCCGCCGTCTCACGTGGCTGTCGCACACGACGATCGCGACGCCGTCCGGAATCGGGATGTGCCGGTAGCTCAGGTCGCGGCAGTCGAGCAGGAGTGCATGCCCGGCCTGCGCGAGCGTGACGGCGAACTGGTCCATGATCCCCGACTGCACGCCGACGAACCCGTTCTCCGCCCGTTGCGCGAGCAGTGCGAGCTCCTCGCCCGGCAGGTCGGAGAGTGCGCGCCCGACCGCGACTTCGAGCGCTGCCGAGGACGAGAGGCCTGCCCCGCGCGGCACGGTGCTCCGGATGCGCAGCGAGGCCCCGTGCTCGGGCTGCAGCAGCTCGACGACGCCGCGTACGTAGTCACGCCACGTCCGCGTGCGGCGGATCGCGTCGAGGGAGAACGTGTCGTGCTCGCCGTCGCTCTCGACGTGCATCGTCCGGTCGCTGCGCGGCTTCGCCGTCACGTCCGTGAAGCGGTCGATCGCACACGGGAGGACGAAGCCCTCGTTGTAGTCGGTGTGCTCGCCGATCAGGTTGACGCGGCCCGGGGCCCGCGAGAGGACGGTCATACGGCGCGCACCCACTCGCCGCTCGGCGGGGCGAAGCGCCCGTGGGGATGGACGGCCACGGTGCTATTTACACTCGCGCGATGCGGGTCGGCGCCCGGTACGCGCTCGTCGACGGCGCGCTCCTGCGCGGCGACGTCGAGCTCGCGGACGGACGCATCGCCGCGGTCGGGGTCGGCGACGCGGGCCGGGGGATCGCGTCGCCGGGCTTCGTCGACGTGCACATCCACGGCTTCGCCGGCGTCGATTTCGCGACTGCCGACGAGGACGGATACCGGCGCGCCGCCGAGGCGCTCCTCGAGACGGGCGTCACGTCGTTCCGGCCGTCGTTCATCACGGCGGCGGAAGACGAGCTCTTCGCCTCGCTCGCGGGCGTTCCGCGGGGCCTCGGGGCGCACCTCGAGGGGCCGTTCATCTCGGCCGAGCGCCTCGGCATGCACCCTGCGGCGGCACGCCGCGACCCCGACGTCGAGCTGCTCGAGGGGCTGCTCGCCGCCGGACCGGTCGCGCACGTGACGCTCGCTCCCGAGCTGCCGGGCGCGCCGGAGCTGATCGACCTGCTCGTCGCGCGCGGGATCACCGTCGCCTGCGGCCACACGAACGCGACCGCTGCGGAGGCGTACGCGGCGTTCGACCGCGGCGCGACGCACGTGACGCATCTGTTCAACGCGATGCGGCCGTTCACGCATCGCGACCCCGGCATCGCGGGCGCGGCGCTGGCGCGCGACGACGTCACGGTCGAGCTGATCCTGGACGGCAACCATCTGTCGGACGAAGCCGTGCAGCTGGCGCTGCGGTCGGCGCCCGGCCGGATCGCGCTCGTCAGCGACGCCTGTGCCGCGGCGCGCATGGGCGACGGCGACTGGAAGATGGGCTCGGTCGACGTCTTCGTCCGCGACGGTGCAGCGCGTCTCGCCGACGGGACGCTCGCGGGCAGCGTCCTGACGATGCCCGACGCGATCCGTGACCTCGTCCGCATCGGCGCGCGGGTCGAGCAGGCGCTGCACGCCGCGTCGCGCCGGTCGCTCGCGCCCGGCGCCGTCGCCGACGTCGTCCTGCTCGACGAGGATTCGCTCGAGCCGACCGCCACCTATCTAGCCGGCGTACGCCGCGGCCTGTAACTCGAACAGCTCCGCGTAGATGCCGTCGTGCGCGACCAGCTGCTCGTGCGTTCCGTGCTCGGCGATCCGGCCGCCGTCGACGACGACGATCAGGTCGGCCATCCGCACCGTCGAGAAGCGGTGCGAGACGAAGATCGCGATCCCGCCCGTGGCACGGGCGACGGCGCGCGCCGACTCGGCGTAGCGCCCGAAGAGCATGTGCTCGGCGTGCGCGTCGAGCGCCGACGTCGGCTCGTCGAGGATGAGAAGCAGCGGCCGCTCGCGCATCATCGCGCGCGCGAGCGCGAGCTTCTGCCACTGGCCGCCCGAGAGCTCGGTTCCGCCCTCCGGGTGGGACGTCCCGATCGGCGTCTCGAGCCCGCTCGCGAGATCCTCGATGACGTCGCGCGCGGCGCCGCGGTCGACGGCGCGGTCGACCGCGTGGAGATCGTCCAGCAGCGGGAGGTCGCCGACGCCGATGCTCTCGTGCGCAAGCAGCTCGAACTTGACGAAATCCTGGAAGCCGGCGGCGATCCGCCCACGCCAAGCGTTCTGCTCGATGGTGGCGAGGTCGACGCCGTCGACGGTGATCCGGCCGCCGGTCGGGTCGTAGAAGCGGCACAGGAGCTTCACGAGCGTCGACTTGCCGGCGCCGTTCTCGCCGACGAGCGCGACCGTCGAGCCGGCAGGGAGCTCGAGGTCGACCTGCTCGAGCACATCCGCGTCGGTCGCCGGGTAGCGGAACGTGACGTCCTCGACCCGGATGGCGCGCGCGATGCGCTCCGGCGCCGGCAGGTCGACTTGCGGCCGCTTGGGGTACAGCTCTCCGAGCAGCTTTCGCATCGAGCGCATCCGGTCTGCTGCGGCCGCGGCGCGCTGCAGGCGCTGCATCGCGCTGACGACGCCGAACACGAGCTGGTTCGTCTGGCTCGCAAGCGACACCGCGAGCACGACGTCGCCGGGTGTGTGCGCGCCGCGTACCGCGCCGCGGACGACGATCAGCAGTGCGCCGACATAGCCGACGGCGAAGACGGCGAAGCCGGCTGCCTGCGCGATGACGCCGGCGACCTCTGCCCGGAAGAAGAGGAACCGGATCTCGGCGCGCGATGCACGGACGCGACGCTCGATCTCGTCCTCGAGACCGAACAGCCTGACCTCCTTCGCTGCGTCGGCCCGAAGAACGAGGTCGGCGTAGTGGCTCGCCCGGCGTTGCTTGTCGGCGGTGCGACGCCAGTATCCGTTGAAGTGCTGCCACGACCAGCGCGTCGCGACGAGCGGTGGGACGGCGAACAGCAGGAGGAGCAGCAGGACCGGCTGCAGACGTGCGAGCAGGAGGATCGTCAGCGTCAGCTGGACGACGACGCCGATCGACACGACCGCGGAACGAACCGACATGTAGCGCCACTGCCCCTCGTTGCTCATCAGCTCGAGCTCGTCCGCGTAGGCGGGATTCTCGAGATGGGCGAGCCCTGCCGGCCCGTGCGTGATCTCCGCGATGTCGTCCGTGAGGTCGATCACGTTCTGGTCGGCCACCTCGACGAACAGCACGTGGAGGAGGTGGTAGCCGATGGCGTTCAGGAGCGCGAGCAGCGGCAGGAGCAGCGCCCAGTGCGTCGCTGTTGCCGCGTCCCGCGCGAGCACGGCGTCCGTGACGTGCTTGAGCGCCAGCGGGGTCAACGGAGCGCTGGCGTAGCTGAGGAGCGTGAGGCCGAAGATCGCGATCATCCGCGGCGGGCTCGCCCTCCAGGCACCGGCGAGGATTGCGACGAATCCGCGGACGAAGCTCACGACTGGAACCTGGCCGCCTGGAGGTGGAACAGCTCGGCGTAGCGGCCGTCGACGGCGAGCAGTGCCTCGTGCGTCCCGTCCTCCACGACGAGACCGTGCTCGAGCACGACGATGCGGTCGGCACGCCGCACTGTCGAGAAGCGATGCGAGATGAGGATCGTGGTCAAGCCGCGCGTCAGCTCGAGGAACCGCTCGAAGAACGCGGCCTCGGCGCGGACGTCGAGTGCCGCCGTGGGCTCGTCCAGCACGAGGACGCTCGCACCGCCCTCGACGGCCATCAGTGCGCGTGCGATCGCGACACGCTGCCATTGACCGCCCGAGAGGTCGGTGCCGTCTTCGTAGCCGCGCGCAAGGGTGGTGTCGATCCCGTGCGGCAGCTGGTCGACGAGGTCGAGCGCGCCGGCTCGGTCGAGCGCCGACCGGATCTTCTCGTCGTCGTGAAGGAGCTCGACCGCACCGAAGCCGACGTTGTCGCGCACGGGCAGCTCGTAGTGGACGAAGTCCTGGAAGATCGCGGCCAGCCTCCGGCGCCACTCGCGCACGGGATAGTCGACGAGCGGGCGGCCGTCGACGAGAATCCGGCCCGCCTGCGGCTCGTAGAGACGGGCCAGCAGCTTGACGAGCGTCGTCTTGCCGGCACCGTTGAGGCCCACGATCGCCAGTGACCGGCCAGCCTCGATCGACAGGTCGAGCGAGCGCAGGACGGGCCGCGCCTCGTCGTAGCCGAACACGACGTTCTCGAAGCGAATCGACTCGCGGGGCGCTCCCGCAGCAGAGACGACACCGCGTCCGCCGACCTCCTCCTGGGCGACGCGCCGTTCAAGCGCTTCGAGGCCGACGAACGACGTCAGGCCCCATTCGGTCTGGTAGTCCGCCGGATCGTTGAACGACCCGACGTTCCCGAGCAGCGAGATTCCCTGCAGGACGAACGCGAGCTCGCCGATCGTCAGCGATCCGGACGCCGCGGCGCGGGCGGCACCGACGGTGGCGATTCCGCAGAGCACGAGCCACACCGGTGACGAGAGGGCGTAGGAGCCGTAGATGAGCCGCCGCCGCGATTTCCAAACGGGCGTGATCGCCGCCAACGCCGTCGTCCGGTACCGGTCGCGGACCCAGTCGCGGAGACCGAAGATGCGCATCTCCTTGCCACTGCCGCCGGTGGTGATCAGGTCGCGGAAGTACGTGCGGCGGCGGCGCAGCTTGTGGAACCCGCGCTCGAAGCGCTGGTGCTTCCCGAAGCTGCTGCGGATCGCCACGCGCACCGTCAGCGAGCCGACCGCGAGCAGCAACCCCGCCCACCACGCGTACACGATGCCGATCAGAGTGGCGGCTGCCGCCCACTGGAGATACATCGAGAAGAGCAGGAGCGTGCCCCAGCATGCGGATCCCGGTGAGAAACCCGTTCCTCGCTGCGAGTACGAGAGGTCGGCAAGCGTCTCGTAGGTGTCGGACTGCTCGACCGCGCCGACGCCGATCGGCCCGAACGATGCCGCAGCTGCACGCTCGCGCAGATGGTCGTCGACCCTCCACGCGAGCATGAACTCCATCATGAATTGGAGCGGGCCGATCACCTGCTGCACGACGAAGAGCAGCCCCGCGACGATGAGGACATTGCGGAGCGACCGCCACTCAGGCGAGCCGAGGCCGGCATGAATAGCACCCGGAACGCGGCCGACGATCGCGCTCGTCGTGACGATGAAGGCGACCGGCATCAGGCCGGCGGCGAGCTGGAGCGCGAACCCCAGAGCGAGCATCCGACCGCCGTACGGCAACAGGCGGAGCACTGCAAGCCGGAAGCGGATGCGCTCACGCACGCAGGAACGCCTCGTTCACCGCGCGGATCGCCGTCGGATCGGCCTTCGGACGCCGGTCGGCGGTCAGCAGGCCGTTCTGCTCCTGCTCGACGTCTGTCAGCTGCGTCCAGCAGAAGCCGGCGACGTCGTCGGGGATCTGTTCGACGATCGCGCGGTAGCCCGCGGCGAGGTCGTCGACGTGCCGGTAGACGAAGTCGCCGCTTCCGACCGACAGACCGCCGAGCTCGCCGAACCAGAGCGGAATGTCGTCGCGCTTCCCGCGGTGCCTCGTGAGCTCGGCGCCGTAGTCGTGCACGTCGACGAGGTCGGTTTCGCCGAGTTGCTTCCAGCCCGACGCGTCGACGACGAGCCGCGTCCCGTCGGTCGTGCGCGTCGCACGCACGAGGTCGCGCTGGAAGTCGGCCGGCGGCCCGCCCCAGTCCTCGTTGATCGGGATCCACATCACGACGGACGGATGGTGTCGGAGCTGCGCGACGATCTCGCACCATTCGTCCACGAATCGCGCCCGCGCCTCGTCCGTGGCGAGTGAGTGCGACGACGGCATGTCCTGGGCGACGAGCAGCCCCGCACGGTCGCAGTACGCGTACCAGCGCGGGTCCTCGACCTTCACGTGCTTACGCGCGAGGTTGAAGCCGAGCTGCTTCGTCCACTCGACGTCTGCACGCAGTTCCTCGTCGGACGCGCTGTAGACGGTGTCAGGCCAGTAGCCCTGGTCGAGCACGCCCGCAAGGCGGATGCGCTCGCCGTTCAGGTAGAGCTCGCGACCGCGACGCTCGATCGTGCGAAAGCCGACGTACGAGTGGATGACGTCCTCGTCGAGTCGCACCTCCACGTCATACAGATGGGGATCGGAGGGCGACCAGAGGCGCGGATCCTCGATCTCGATGGCGTCGAGGAGCGGCCGGGGATCGCGGATGTACGTCTCCGGCACGCCCTCGATCCAGACCGGCCGCCACGCCCCGATCGTGCGTGTGTACCAGATGTCGTGGCTGCCGCGCTGCTTTCCCTTCGCCTGTCCGAAGGCATCCTCGAGCGGGTCGTACGCGTCGATGACGACCTCGTGCTCGCTGCCCGACTCGAGCGCGCCGGCGTCGAACGTGAAGTGCGTATAGCCGCCCTCGTGCGAGCCGAGCTCGATGCCGTCGAGGGTGACGGTCGCGCGCCAGTCGACGGCGCCGAAGCGGAGCAACGTGCGCGCGTTCCACTCGTCCGGCACGCGGAACGTGCAGCGGTGGCGTGCGTGCTCCTCGTCGAGCAGCTGCGGCGCTCCGACGTCGAGTGGCGCCCAGAGGTCGCGCCGCGCCTGCGGCAGGGGGTGGGTCAGCACGGGCGTCTCACGACCGGCTTGCGGTTCTTCCAGTCGAGGCGGCTGAGCCAGAGCTGGCGTTTCGTGTGGGCGGGATTCCACGCGTGGTAGACGATCCACGGCCCGGCGAATGTGTTGTGGCCCGGCCCGTGTGCGCGGCAGCCGGTCGTCAGAATCGGGTTCTCGGGCGCGTCGACGCACGGGCCGAGCGGTCCCGTGCAGGTCGCATAGCCGACGGCGTACGAGTCGTCGTTGTAGCTCCCTCCCGAGTAGAAGAGGTAGTAGCGGCCGCCGTGCCTCCGCATCTCGGGGCCCTCGACGACGCCGCCCTCCCAGACCTTGTCGTTCACCTCGATCGATCGCCGCGGGCCGACGAGGCGCAGCCCGTCCGCGGAAAGCCGCTGCGCCCAGATGTGCGTTCGCCTACCGATCGAGTTGCCGTCGTTCTTCCAGTAGAGGTAGCCGCCGTACGGGTCGGGATCGATCGAGCCGCCGTCGCGCTTCTGGCAGACGAGCGGGCCTCTGAACGAGTCGACGAACGGGCCGAGCGGCTTCCGCGCGACGGCGCGCCCGATGCACTGCGTCCCGCTCGAGGCGGTGTAGTAGAGGACGTACGCCCCATCCCCTCGCGCCAGCACCTCCGGCGCCCACGTCGCGCCGGCGAAGTCCCAGCGGCCGAGCTTCGGCAGGGCGTCGGGGCCGGCCGTCCAGTGCACGAGGTCGGTCGACGTCGCCGTTTGCACGTTCGCGCCGTTGCCGTTCGTCGCATACGCGTAGTACGTCTTCCCGACCTTCAGCACGAACGGGTCGGGAAAGTCGCGGGTGTAGACGGGGTTCGTGAACGCCGCTGCAGTCACGGCGAGCGCGACGAGCTTCATCGCCGCAGCCACACCGCCGTGTTCTCGGCGTCGCTGGCGAGCACGATCTCTCCGTCGAGCGGGAGGCGCTCGTCGCCGAAGTGGACGACGCAGGTGAGGTCGTCGCGGTCGAACGCGAGCACGCCGGTCGGCGACTCGCGCCACGCGAACGCGCCGTGCGGGCGGAGCACGAGCGCCCGCCGGTAGAGCTCGAGGAACGCTGCGGCGTCACCCGTCTGTGCTTCGACGGACTTTTCGCTCCATGCAGCCGGCTGGGGCAGCCACGCGTTCGGCTCCAGCCCGCGCGTCCACGGGATCGGTACGCGGCAGCCGTCGCGGCCCTTGCGCTCACCCTTGGTCTGGAAGAAGACGGGGTCCTGGCGCGCTCCGTCCGGCAGGTCGACCTCCTCGAGGCCGAGCTCCTGCCCTTGGTAGACGAAGACCGGGCCGGGGAGCGCGAGCAGGAGCAGCGCCGCTGCGCGCGCGTGCTGCTCGCCGCCGAAGCGCGTGACGATGCGGGTGACGTCGTGATTCTCGAAGACCCACGTCACGATGGGCAGCTCGCGCAGGGATGCCTCGATCGACTCGCGGAGCTTCTCCGCGTCCCATGGCTGGAAGATGAGCGAGAAGTTGAACGCGAGCTGGAGCTCGTCTGGGCGGAGATATGGCGCGACGCGCCGCTGGTCGCTGAAGACGACCTCGCCGACGAGCACGCGGTCGCCTTCGTACTCGGCAGCGAGGCGGTGCCAGTCGCGGTAAACCTCGTGCACCTCGGGCTGATCGATCGCGGTGCGCCAGTCGGAGCTGAAGCGGACCGTCGGGAACGGCGCGGGCTCGTCGCGGAGCTGCTTGTCCTTGACGAGGCCGTGCGCGACGTCGATGCGGAAGCCGTCGACGCCCCGATCGAGCCAGAAGCGGAGGATCTCCTCGAAGTCGTCGCGCACCTGTGGGTTGTGCCAGTCGAGGTCGGGTTGCTCTGGCGCGAACAGGTGGAGGTACCAGTGTCCGCGCTCCTTGTCGTACGTCCACGCCGGGCCGCCCCAGTTCGACGGCCAGTTGTTGGGCGGCGTCCGGTTGTCCGCGGACGGAACGGTGACGTAGCGCGACCGGTCGCCGGTGAACCACGGATGCTGCGCCGACGAGTGATTCGGGACGATGTCGACGATCACCCGGATGCCGCGCTCGTGGGCGGCCGCGATCAGGTCGTCGAAGTCGTCGAGCGTGCCGTAGGTCGGCTCGACGTCGACGTAGTTCGCGACGTCATACCCGTGGTCGACCTGCGGCGACGGATAGAACGGCGTCAGCCAGATCGCGTCGACGCCGAGCTCGTCGAGGTACGCGAGCTTGCCCGTCAGTCCCGGCAGGTCGCCGATCCCGTCGCCGTTCGAGTCCGCGAAGCTCCGGACGTAGACCTGGTAGAAGACCGCGTCGCGCCACCACTCAGATCCCCGCTCCGGGGTCGGCAAAGCCGACCCCTGCGCTCCTGGGCGCGCTCCGTCGAGCCTACGCGCACACACGAGCCGCCACCGCATCTCCGACTTGTGCGGTCGTCCCGGTCCCGCCGACGTCGCCGGTGCGCGGGCCGTCACGGCAGACCTCCTCGAGCGCGCGCATCAGCCGTTGCGACGCGTCGTGCTCACCCAGCACGTCGAGCATCAGCACGGCGCTCCAGATCGCGCCCATGGGGTTTGCGATCCCCTGGCCGGCGATGTCCGGCGCGCTGCCGTGCACCGGTTCGAAGATCGGCGTCGTGTCGATGCCGGGCGCGACGCTCGCGCTCGCCGCCATGCCCATCCCGCCCTGCAGGACAGCGGCGATATCGGTGAGCACGTCGCCGAAGAGGTTGGACGCCACGACGACGTCGAGGCTCGACGGATTGCTCACCATCCGCGCCGCGAGCGCGTCGACCAGCACCCGCTCGAGCTTCACGTTCGGATGCTCGGCGTGCAGCTCCTCGGTCACCTCGTCCCAGAGGACGTAGCCGTACCGCGACGCGTTCGACTTCGTCGCGCTCGTGAGGACGCCGCGCCGCTGCTCGGCGAGCTCGAACGCGTACTGCACGACGCGCCGCACGCCTTCGCGCGTGAAGACGGCGGTTTCGATCCCGACCTCGTGCGCGAGCCCTTGGTGCGCTCGCCCGCCGACGCCCGAGTACTCACCTTCGGTGTTCTCGCGGACGAACAGCATGTCGACGGTCGGACGGCCGTCGAGCTTCGACGGGATGCCGTCGAGGAGCCTGGCCGGTCGGAGGTTCGCGTACAGGTCGAGCCGCTGACGGAGCGGCAGCAGGAGCCCCCAGAGCGTGATGTGGTCGGGCACCGAGGGATGCCCGACGGCGCCGAGCAGCACGGCGTCGTACTGCCGCACGGTGTCGAGACCGTCCGCCGGCATCATCGCTCCGGTCTCGTGGTAGTGATCGGTGCCCCACGGCAGCTCGTGCCACGTGAGGTCGAGGCCGAGCGCGTCGACTGCCTTGCGCGCCTCGGCAACGACCTCGGGGCCGGCGCCGTCCCCGGCGATGACGGCGATGCGGTGCGTCACGGCAGCTCCTCCCAGGTCGGGATCGCCGAGCGCCCGTCGAGCGCGCGGCAGGACAGCGCGGCGGCCGCATTCGCCTTCGTCAGCGCGGCTGCGAGGTCGAGCCCCCGCACGAGCGCGGCGAGCAGGGCCCCGTGAAAGACGTCGCCCGCTCCGAGCGTGCTCACCACGTCGTCGACCGGGTAGCCGGGAACGTCGAGGCGCTCTTCGCCGACATACGCCGTGCAGCCGTCGGCGCCGCGGGTGATGACGGTGATTCTCGCCCGCCGCCCGTCGTCGCGATTCGGGGCGTAGAGCTCGACCCGCGACATGTCGAGGTCGGGGATCGGGTTGCCCCCGTCGACGGACAGTCGAACGTCGCCGTGTATCGCGTCGTAGCCGACGTGGTCGACGTGCACCCACTCCGCGTCCTCGAGTGCGTCGGGCGGGCACTCGAACGGCGTCCACGGCTCCGTGATGATCGCGCGCGTGCCGTCGCCGACGAGGATCGTGCTCTCGACCATCTCGCCGGGAAGTCGTACCGTCTCGACGCCCGGCAGGTCCTCGTCGACGATGCCGACGAAGCGGGCGGGCACGCCGAGCTTGGCGATCGCCACGGCGGCGGTCGCAGCGGTCCCGCCGCCTGCAACGACCCGCTGGCTCGCGAGCACGCGGCCGTCCGGCTCCGGGAACTCCGAGATCCGATAGATCGTGTCGCGCGCGGCGACGCCGACACACACGATCACGGAGTCACCTTGATCGTGATCACCTCGCGCGGCCGGAACGGAACGACGATCGCGCCCTCCTCGACCGCGAGCTCGTCGCCGTCGTCCTCCAGCAGGCTCGTGCGCCGCGCGGCGCCCGCAGCGATGCGGACGCGTGCGACGCCGCGGCCGCCGAACGGCTCGTAGAGCCGCAACACGACGTCGTCGGAGTCCTCGGCCCGCTTGATCGTGTCGAGCACGAGGTCGCCCTCGACTGCCGCGAACGGCTCGGCCGGGGCGCCGCTCGTCCAGCGGAGCGGTGCGTTGAACAGCACCGCCTCGCGCAGGACGCCGGCGTCGCGCCAGCCGCCCGTGTGCGGCAAGAGCGCATACACGAATTCGTGCGTCCCCATGTCGGCCTCGGGATCCGGCGACTTCGGCGAGCGGAGCAGCGAGATTCTGAGGTCGCCGCCGTAGCACGAGTACCCGTACTTCGAGTCAGTCAGCAGCGCGGCGCCGAAGCCGTGCTCCGAGAGATCGGCGAAGCGGTGCCCGGGGACCTCGTACTTCGCGCGGTCGAACGACGTCGAGTAATGCGTGGGCCGCTCGGCGTAGCCGAACGGCATCTCGTACGTCGCATTCGACGCGCGTATGTCGAGCGGGAAGCGCACCTTCAACAGGGTGTGCGACTCGTGCCAGTCGACGGTCGTGTGGAACTCGACTCGCGGCGACCCCGCGTCGAGCCGGACGACCTGTCGCATGGTCGGGTACGCGAAGGCGACCTCGACGCGGAGCGGCGTGTCGGTGATCACCTCGTACGACTCGGCCGGCGGAGCGTCCCGCCCGGTGTGCAGCGTGTACGGGTCGATGTCCCACGCGTCGAACTCGACGGGGTCGTCGTCGTAGAGCTCGAAGACGTTCGCAGGTGCGGCCAGGACCTCGCGGCCGGCGTGGACGACGCTGCGGACGGAGCCGTCCTCGCCGAGCTCGACGCGCAGATGCCCGTTCGTGAGCGTCAGCCCGTCGCGCGTCACGCGGTCGTCCGGCTCCACCGCGCGGGCGGCCGCGAACGGCGCTGCCTCCCACACGGTGTCGCCGACGACGTCGCGGCGCGCGAAGCAGGTGGTGTTGACCGGGACATCGCCCTCGCCGACCAGCGCGCCGATGCCGCGCTCCAGCTCGGCGAAGTCCCGCGCGGCGTCCACGTAGACGAGCCGGATCGACGAGCCCGGGAGGATGTCGTGGAACTGCTGCAGCAGCAGGAGCTTCCAGAGCCGGTCGAGCTCCTCGCGCGGATACTCGGCGCCGCGTGCGACCGCGAGGAACTCTGCGTCGTGGAGCCCCTGCTCCGAGCGACGGTTCCCGCGCTTGACGAACGCCTGCGAGGTGTAGACGCCGCGGTGGAACTCGAAGTAGAGCTCGCCGACGACGACGGGGCGCTCGGCGCGCTCGCCCTCCAACGCCTCGAAGAAGTCGGTCGGCGTGCCCGTCCGAGTTCGCGGCAATCCCTGCAGGTCACGCGCGCGCCGAAGGTTCTCCAGCATCTCGCGGGTCGGCCCGCCGCCGCCGTCACCGTGGCCGTAGACGAGCAGCGCCACGTTCGACTGCTCGAGGTTCTTGTGCTCGCGGGCGATCTTCACGAGCTCGTCGGCGGTGACCGTGGAGTTGTAGGTGTCGTCCGGCGGGAAGTGGACGAGCACCTCGCTGCCGTCGTCGCCCTGCCAGGTGAACGTGTGGTGCTCCGGCCGGTTGAAGCGGTTCCACGAGAGCTTCTGCGTGACGAACCGGGACATTCCGGCGCCGCGCATCAGCTGCGGCAGCTGGCCGGTGTACCCGAACGCGTCAGGCGCCCAGAACTCGGCGCAGCGGCTTCCGAACTCGCGCTCGAAGAACCGCTGGCCGTGCAGCAGCTGCCTGACGAGCGACTCACCCGACGGGATGTTGAGGTCGGGCTCGACCCACGCGCCGCCCGTCGGCACGAACTGCCCGCTCTCGACCTTCGCGCGGATGCGCTCGTAGAGCTCGGGCTCCCGCTCCTTGACCCACGCGTACTGCACCGCCTGCGAGCACGCGAATCGGTACTCCGGGTATTCGTCCATGTAGCGGACGGCCGTCGAGAACGTGCGCAGCGTCTTGCGGTACGTCTCGGCGAGCGGCCAGAGCCACGCGGTGTCGATGTGCGCGTGACCAATCGCGACGACCTCCGGCGCGAGCTCGGCGTTGTGCAGCTCGTAGAGCGCAGTGAGGATCGCGGGGTCGTGGCCGTCGGCGAATCGCTCGAGCTCGACGCGCAGCTTCGCGGCGAGCACCGGCTCCGTCGCCGGATGCGCCTCGAGCCGGCGAATCAGCTCGAAGTCGTGATACGTCTGCCACGCCGCGTCGTCCCAGCGCACGAGCTCGCAGCGCGTCAGCTCGACCGCCCGGTCCTGCCGGCCGAACAGCCCGTTGCACGCCAGCTCGACCTGCACCTCGACGGCGCCCGGCTCTGCCGCGTCGGCGACTGTCGCCTCGCAGTGGTGCCGGTTCAGGCCGGCGGCGACGCGTCCGTCGCGCCAGAGCGTCGCCTCGCTCTCGGAGAGCCAGCCGAGCTCGACGCGTGTGCCCTGCCACTCCTGCGGGATCGTCGCCCGTACGCGGAACCAGTACGTCGCCCACAGCGGGCCGAACCGCTCGCCGAGCTCGACGGGCCGGTAGTCGCGCGCCTGCGCCTCGCCCCACGAGATGCGGTCGACCGGCCCGGCGACGACGAGGTCGTCGACGGGCCGGACGTCGGAGAACACGCGAGCGCGCAGGCGCTCCGACGTCTGCCTGAGCCGACGCCGCGTGTACTCGGGATGCGAGATCAATGCGTCGGCGACGACCCGTTCAGCAGGCTCACGCCGGTCTCGGGCGAGAAGAAGTAGAGCCGCGACGGGTCGACGGCGAGGCTCACGGTGCCGCCGATCCGCGCCTCGGTGCGGGCGTCGACGCGCGCGACCATCAGCGTCCGGTCGCGCTCGTCCGCGAGGATCGACGTCTCGTCCTCGGGGTCGTCGGCGAGTGCGTCCTCGATCACGACGTGCTCCGCGTCGACGGGGAAGAAGATGTGCGCGTCGGAGCCGAGCTCCTCGAGCACCTCGACCGCGACGTCGATCCGAGGCAGGTCTCGCGGCGCAAAGTCGCTGTCCTCGAAGGCCTCCGGCCGGATCCCGAGGATGACGGGCCCGGTGAACGGCGGCCGGCGGTCGCGGTGGAGCGGGATCTGGAAGCGCCCGAAGTCGATCGTGTCGCCGATGTGGGCCCGCACGAGGTTCATCGACGGCGAGCCGATGAAGGCTGCGACGAAGGTGTTCGCCGGCTCTTCGTAGAGCCGCTGCGGCGCGTCGACCTGCTGGATCTTGCCGTCGCGCATCACCGCGACGCGCTGGCCCAGCGTCATCGCCTCCACCTGGTCGTGTGTGACGTAGACCGTCGTCGTGCCGAGCCGATTGTGGAGCTGCTGCAGCGACGTGCGCATGCCGACGCGGAGCTTCGCGTCGAGGTTCGAGAGCGGCTCGTCCATGAGGAACGCCTGCGGCTCGCGCACGATCGCGCGGCCCATGGCGACGCGCTGCTGCTGCCCGCCGGACAGCTGGCCGGGGCGACGGTCGAGGAGCTCCTCGAGGCCGAGCAGCCTTGCAACCTCGTGGACGCGCTCCTCGCGCTGCTTGCGCGGCACCTTGCGGACGCGCAGGCCGTAGCCGAGGTTCTTGCGCACGGTCATGTGCGGGTAGAGCGCGTAGTTCTGGAAGACCATCGCGAGGTCGCGCGCGGCCGGCTCGGAGCGCGTCACGTCGCGGTCGGCGATGAGGATCCGCCCGCCCGTGATCTTCTCGAGGCCGCCGATCGACCGGAGGAGCGTCGTCTTCCCGCAACCCGACGGGCCGACGAGGACCATGAACTCGCCCTCGCCGATCGTGAGGTTGACGTCGTTCACCGCGAGGACGCCGTTGCCGAAGTCCTTGGTGACGTGATCGAGGACGATCTCGCCCACGGGCGCGACGATAACATCGAAGCGCGAGTTCCTGCAATCGTTGCCACATAGCTCGCGCGCTATTAGGCTCGGCACAGTCGTGGCCGACACAACGACGTCGATCGCCCCCGGGGTCTCGCTCTTTCGCGATACCTGCAACGTCTTTGTGCTCGCGGACGGGGGGGAGGCGATCCTCGTCGACTTCGGCGACGGCGACGTCCTCGACCACCTGGCGGAGCTCGGGGTCGAGCGCGTCACCGACGTGCTCCTGACCCACCATCACCGCGACCAGCTCGGCGGGCTGCAGCGGGCGGTGGACGCCGGCATCCGCATCTGGGCGCCGCCGTGCGAGGTGGAGCTGATCGCCGGCATCGACGAGCGCTGGCGCCGCCGGCAGGTGGCGAACGACTACGACCTCCGGGAGGACCGCTTCTCGCTCCTCGAGTCGGTGCCCGTGACGGGAACCGCGGCGGAGTACCGTGCGACGCGCTTCGGCGGCTTCGACGTGTACGTCCTGCCGACGCCCGGCCACACGCTCGGGTCGGTCTCCTACCTCGTCGAGGTCGACGGAAAGCGGCTCGCCTTCACAGGCGACCTCATCTACGGCGACGGGAAGGTCTGGTCGCTGGCCGCGACGCAGTGGACGTACAGCGGCTGGCAGGGCTGGGGCTCGACGATCAACTCCGCCGCGGTTCTCGGCGGCCGGGCGGCGGATCTCCTGCTCCCGTCCCACGGCGAGCCGATCCGCGACCCGAAGGCGGCGCTCGCGACGCTCGCGGAGCGAATGCAGGGGCTCATCGACCTGCGCGACCCGGTGCGCTTCAACGCGGCCGACCGGCTGCGGCGGCCGTTCGACCCGGTCACGCCGCATCTCCTCCGGAACCGCACGATGTTCGCGACGAACTACGTGCTGCTCTCGGACGAAGGCGCCGCCCTCGTGATCGACTTCGGCTACGACGTCCTTGCGACCGCCGACTCGACGGAGCGGCTCGCGCGGCGCACGCTGCTCTGGTCGCTCGACGGGCTCGAGCACCGGATCGAGGCGGCGGTCATGACGCACTACCACGACGACCACGTCGCCGGGCTCAACCTCCTCCGCGACGTCACGGGCGCAGAGGTCTGGGCGCCGGAGAACGTCGCGCCCGTGCTCGAGGATCCCGAGCGGTACGACATCCCGTGCCTGTGGTTCGACCCGATCCCGGTCGACCGCCGGATCCCGCTCGAGCAGCCGTTCCGCTGGCACGAGTACGAGCTGACCGTCTACCCCCTGCCCGGCCACACCCGCTACGCGGCTGCGATCTCCTTCGAGGTCGACGGGACGAAGATCCTCGTCACCGGCGACCAGCAGACGGACGACGGCGCCCGGTCGATCCTCAACTACCAGCATCGGAACCGGTTCGTCGCCGAGGACTTCTCCGTCAGTGCGCAGCTCTACCGCCGGCTGCGGCCCGACCTCCTCCTGGGCGGCCACTGGCTCCCGCTCGCGGTCACCGACGACCTGCTCTTCCGGCTCGCGACGGACGCAGAGCGGCTGCGCGAGCTGCATCGCGACCTGCTGCCGGAGGAGGGCTTCGGGACCGAGGGCTTCGGCGCGCGGATCGAGCCGTACCGCTCGCAGCCGGGCACGACGGAGTTCACCGTCTTCGTGCTGAACCCGTTCGACCGCGACGAGACCGCCACGGTCGTGCTCGACGGCCAGAGGCGCACGATCGAGCTCGGGCCGCACGAAGAGGCGGCGGTCACCATCACGGTCACGTCGGAGCGTCCGCGGCGGCTCGCGGTGGATCTGACCGTCGGCGACACGAAGTTCGGCCAGCAGGCCGAGGCCATCGTCGAATGACGCCGCCGCGCCGCCACGACTTCGCCGGGCTCTCGCTCTCGCTGCTCTCGGCGCTCGACACGGTCGACGGCGTCGACGAGACGCTCGAGCTCCTCGACGCGCGCGAGGAGGGCGGCGCCCTCGTCGTCGAGCGCGTGTCGTCGCTGTGGGACCGTGCGTGGCTCGAGCTCCGGCGCGTCGGCGACGCGCTCGAGGTGCGCACGTGCGTGCGCGGCCGCGGCGCGCTGACCGACGTGCAGCTCCTCGGCGGGCGCTCTGCGATCCCGGGCGCGCCGCTCGGCCGCATGCTCAGCGGCTCGCGCTTCACGACGCTCTTCAGCCCGAATCCGGAGGACGGGGCGCCGCCGTTCCGGCCGGCCGCGGAGGGGGCCGTCACCGGCGTCGTCGGCGAGGGCGAGCCCGGCCGCGCAAGGTGGCTCTACACGCCCGCGCCGCTCTTCTGGTCGCTCGGGAGCGACGGCTCCTGGGTCGACCTGGGCATCGCGGCACCGCTCGAGCAACTGCGTTTCGCGGAGGCGCGCTGGGAGTCGGTCGCCGCAGGCTTCTCGCTGCGACTCGACTACGACGCTCGCACGCAGGTCGACGGCGAGTTCCGTGCGCCGGTGCTCGTGCTGACACCGAGCGGAGATCCGTGGGCGGGGCTGAAGCGGCACCGGCTCGACCTCGCTGCGCGCGGCGCGGCTCCGGCGGTCGCGCGGCGCGAGCGGCCGGCCTGGTGGGGCGAGCCGATCTTCTGCGGCTGGGGTGCGGAGTGCTGGCTCGAGAAGCAGCACGGCGGGCTCGCGCGCGACTACTCCACCCAGGCGAACTACGACGTCTTCCTCGCGCAGCTGGGCGAGCACGGCGTGACGCCGGGGACGGTCGTCCTCGACGACAAGTGGCAGGCCACGTACGGCCGCAACGAGCCCGACACCGCGAAGTGGCCCGACCTGCGCGGCTGGATCGCCGGGCAGCACGAGGCGGGCCGGCACGTCCTTCTCTGGTGGAAGGCGTGGGATCCGGAGGGGCTCCCACCCGAGCTGTGCCTCCGCAACGCCGCGGGCGTCCCGGTTGCGCTCGACCCGAACAACTCGGCCGCGCGCGACGAGCTCACGCGATCCGTGACGGAGATGATCGACGGCCTCGGCGCGGACGGCTTCAAGGTCGACTTCACCGCGCGGACGCCGAGCGGCCGCGGGCTGCAGGGCGCCCAGGGAGCGTGGGGGATCTCGCTGCTCCACGAGCTGCTCCGCGTTCTCTACGACGCGGCGAAGGCTGCGAAGGCCGACGCGCTCGTGATCACGCACACACCCCATCCGGCGTTCGTCGACGTCACGGACATGATCAGGCTCAACGACGCGATCGGCGGAGTCGACTTCGTCGAGCAGATGGAGTTCCGCGCAGACGTCGCGCGCGCGGCGGTGCCCGAGCTGCCGATCGACACCGACGACTGGCGCGCGCCGAACAAGCGGGAGTGGCGCGAGTACCTCGAGCGCAAGCGCGAGATCGGCGTGCCGTCGCTGTATTACGCGTCGCACCTCGACGCGACCGGCGAGGAGCTCGACGACGACGACTACGCGGCGATCGCAAGGGTCTTCGCCTCGTGACGGGCCGCGCGATCACCCTCGCCGACGTCGCGCGCGAGGCGGGGACGAGCGCGTCGACGGCATCGCGCGCGCTCAGCGGCCACGGCTACGTCGCGCCGCACGTCAAGAAGCGGCTGCTCGCGACCGCCGACCGCCTTGGGTACGTCCCGAACCTCTCCGCCCGCACGCTGAAGCAGCGGACGAGCCGCGTCGTCGGGGTCGTCGTGTCCGATCTGGGGAACCAGTTCTATGCGGCGCTCGCGGCGGGCGTCGAGCAGACGCTGCGCGAGTCGGGCTACCAGATGCTCCTGCTCGGCGACAACAGCGACGTCGGCGAGGAGCTGACCGGCGTCCGGACGTTCCTCTCGATGCGCGCGCCGGGCGTGATCATGACGCCGGCGTCGAACACAGCAGCCGACCTGCTCGTCGCGCGCGGGACGCCGGTGATCGAGGTCGACCGCCGCCTCGCGACGTCGTCGTGCGACGCGGTCGTGATCGACAACGAGCGCGGTGCGCGCGACGCCGTCGAACATCTGTTGCAGCTCGGGCACGAGCGCATCGCCCTGCTGATGGCGAAGACGACGTGGACGACCGACGCTGGACGCCTCCAGGGTTATCGGGCGGCACTCGCTGCGGCCGGCGTGAAGATCGACCGGCGGCTGATCGTGAAGGTCGCGACCCACGCGCCCGACGTGCCGGCGCGGATCGCGGCGCTGCTCGACGAGCAGCAGCCGACGGCCATCTTCGCCGCGAACAACCAGCTCGCGGAGCAGGCCTGGCAGCTTCTGCGCAGCCGCAGGCTGACCATCCCCCGCGACGTCTCGCTCGTCGCGTTCGACGACGTGCCGTGGATGGGGATGGTCCAGCCGGCGATCACGGCCGTCGCGCAGCCGACCTTCGACATGGGCCGCCGCGCCGCGCTCCTGCTGCTGCGCCGGCTCGAGGACCCGACCTGCGGACGTACCGTCGAGGTGCTCGAGCCGAGGCTCGTCATCCGGGGATCGACAGGAGGTGTGAGGCGATGAATGAGTTCTACGAGGAGAACGGGTACCTCCTGGTTCCGGGCGTCTTCTCGACGGGCGAGGTCGAGGAGATGCGCGCCGCGATCGCGCGGATCCTGGAGACGGTTGCTGCCACGGACCACGACCGGAGCCACACCTGGGCCGGAGTCGACCAGTCGCTGCAGCTGAAGGGCTTCCACGACCTCCAGTACCACGACGAAATCTTCACGCGCATGGTCGCGCACCCCCGGCTCGTCGAGGTCTTGACCGCTCTGATCGGGCCGAACGTCCAGCTCCACCACTCGAAGATGCTCGTCAAGCCGCCGGAGCAGGGCGCCCCGTTCCCGATGCACCAGGACTACCCGTACTTCCCGCACGAGCAGCACAGCCTCCTCGCCGCGAGCGTCCACCTCGACGACACGGACGAGGAGAACGGCTGCCTGCACGTCATTCCGGGCTCGCACACGCTCGGCCCGCTCGCCGCGGAGGGCGAATCGCACACGGTCGACTACCCCCTCGAGAGCGGCACCGCGTGCCCGGCGGCGGCGGGCGACGTTCTTTTCTTCAACTACCTGACGATCCACGGCTCCGGCGTCAACCGGAGCACGCGCCCGCGCCGGAACGTCCTCTTCCAGTACCGCGACCCGGCCGACGCGCCCCTCTTCAACCGCGACGGCCTCGAGGACCACGTCGACTGGGGGATGGGCCTGATGGTCGCCGGCGGCAACCCGGGCTTCTGGGGGTGGCGGCCGCGCTTCGCGATCCGCCAACACGAACTTGTAGGTCAGGCCGGCGTCTAAGAAGGGGCAAGGGGTCCATTGACCGGCCGGGCTGAATGTGGTTACGTTGCCACAGGCTGGACCGGTCACTGTCGAGATTCACGTCTTGGAGGGTTCATTGATGGAGGGTCGGAACAAGCGCCTGTCGATTCTCCTGGTGGTGGCCGCGGCGATCGCCGCTGTCGTCGCCGGGACCGCAGGCGCACGCACGCACGTGCATGCGCTGTCGGGCACGCTCGACATCTACGGGTACGGCCCGGGCGATGACGTGCAGGAGAACCGCGCCGCGTACGCGGCGGCGCAGCTGCAGGGTGTCACGATCAAGCGCGAGGCTCCGAGCTTCGACGACCAGGCGTTCCTCACGCGCCTCGCGTCGGGCGACATCCCGGATCTCGTCCGCATGCCGCGCCCGAGCCTTGCGCTCTATGCGGCGAAGGGTGTGCTTCAGCCCGTGAACTCGTGCGTCACGCCCGCGCTCGCGAAGCAGTACCGCGCCGGGGCGATCAAGGCGATGAGCTACAGCGGCAAGCTGTACGGCCTACCGGAGTTCACGAACCAGGTGACGCTCGTCGTGAACGTCCAGGCGTTCCAGGAGGCGGGCGTCCCGCTTGCCCAGGCCCAGACGAAGAACCTCAAGCAGCTCCTCGCCACCGCGAAGAAGCTGACGAAGTTCGACTCGAGCGGCAACCTCACCCGGATCGGCTTCGACCCGAAGATCGACTCGGGCTTCGGCTTCCCGATGTGGGTCAAGTACTTCGGCAAGAACATCATCAGCGCGAACGGGCTGAAGGCCCAGATCAACACGCCGGCGGCCGTGAAGGCGCTGACCTTCGCCCTGCAGGTGATCAACGTCGAGGGCGGCTGGAACAAGTTCGTCGCCTACCGCAACACGTTCGACTTCTTCGGCGCGCAGAACCCGCTGGTCAAGGATCAGCTCGGGTTCTGGCCCATGGAGTCGTTCATCTACAACGTGTTCGCGAACAACTCGCCGAAGCAGCACATCGCGGCGCGCTACTTCCAGAACCAGAAGGGCGGCCCGATCACCTTCTTCAGCGGCAACGGCTGGGCGATCCCGAAGGGCTCGAAGAACTTCGACGCGGCGTGCGCGTACATGAAGGCCGTCACGTCCGTCGACGCCTGGGACATCGCCGGCGCCAAGCGCCTCGCTGCACGGCGGGCCGCCAACCCGCCGCAGGCCTTCACGGGTCTGTACACGGCGAACGCAGTCGCCGACAAGAAGCTGTACGAGGACGTCTACCACGCGACCGGAAACCCGGACTACGACGACGCGGTGAAGTTCCTCGTCAACGCGCCGAAGTACGGGTTCGAGCTTCCGCCGACCCCGGCGGGCGCGCAGTTCGCGAATGCGTACAGCAGCGCGATCCAGCGCGTCCTCACGCGCCAGCAGACGGTCAAGGCCGCACTCGCCCAGGCGCAGAAGGAAGCGCAGGCGGCGATCAACGCCAACAAGTAGGTCGTACGGACGCTTGAGCAGCGTCACCGTCAACAACACCGCGCCGGGCCCCTCGAGGGCCCGGCGCTGGCTGTCCGGATTCCGCGAGCGGGAGACCTGGACGGCGTACCTCTTCATCGTGCCGTGGATCTTCGGCTTCCTCGTGTTCACGCTCGGGCCGATGATCTACAGCGCCTATTACTCGTTCACGAACTACGGCGTCCAGCAGATCGCGGGCATCTCGCCGACGAAGACCGTCGGGTTCGACAACTACAAGCAGCTCTACAACGACCACAACGTGCGCGTCGCGCTGCGGAACACGTTCGAGTACGGGCTGATGATGGTGCCAACGAAGCTCATCGTCGCGCTACTGCTCGCCGTGATGCTGATGCGCATCGGGCAGCGGCTCGGCGGGGTCTTCCGCACGATCTTCTATCTCCCGCACGTCACTCCCCCGGTCGCGGTCGGTGTGCTCGTGCTCTATCTCTTCAACGGCCCGTACGGCATCGTCAACAAGGCGCTCAGCCATATCGGCATCAACGGGCCGTTCTGGACGACCGACCCGAACTGGATCAAGCCGACGATCGCGATCATGGACGTCTGGGCCTGCGGCGGGACGATGGTCATCCTGCTCGCCGCGCTGTACGGCGTGCCGCGCCATCTCTATGAGGCGGCGGCGATGGACGGCGCCTCGAAGATCCGCCAGTTCTTCAACGTGACGCTGCCGATGATCAGCCCGGCGCTCTTCTTCTGCTTCATCATCCTCACGCTCGCCGCGCTCAATCAATTCACCGTCGCGTACACGTCGTTCTTCAACTCCGGCTCGGGCGCGACGAACGAGGCTGCGCTCTTCTACGCGATCTACCTGTTCCAGCAGGCGTTCAAGTACTTCAACATGGGGTTCGCCTCGGCGATGGCATGGGTGCTGTTCGCGATCAGCATGCTGATCACCGGCATCAACATCTTCGCGACGAAGCGGTTCGTCTTCTACCAGTCGGACGCGCGCGGATGACGACGTACGGCGGCCAGGAGAACGCGCCGCAGTTCCTCGAAGCCGGCGGCAACCCGCCGGTGCCGGTCGTTCGGCGCAGCTGGCGGCCGCAACCGCGCGTCAACTGGATCGAGAAGGGCGTCTTCCTCCTGCTGCTGCTCGGCCTCTCCATTCTCTTCGTCTACCCGTTCGAGTGGCTGTTCGCAGCCGCGTTCAAGCCGCGCGGCGCGACGTTCGACAACTCGTTCCTCCCGCACCAGTGGGTCTGGAACTTCACGGGCCCGAACCTCGCGGAGCCGGCGCCGCAGAAGCTCTTCAACGTCGCGCCGGTCGGGCACTGGCTCTGGAACAGCATCTGGATCAGCACGCTCGGTGCGGCCGCCGTGACGTTCTCGAGCGCGATGATCGCGTTCGCGTTCGCGTACTTCCGCTTCCCGCTGCGCAACCTGCTGTTCGGGATCCTGCTCGGCACGATGATGCTGCCGGGCGAGGTGACGATGATCCCCGTGTACCTCCTCTGGAACAACATCGGCAAGTTCACGACCGCGCACGCGTGGCTGCCGCACATCGGCACCGGCACGCAGTACCCGCTCTGGGTGCCGAATCTCTTCGGCAGCGCCTTCTACATCTTCCTGCAGCGACAGTTCTTCCTCGGCATTCCCCGTGACTACTTCGAGGCCGCGCGCATCGACGGCGACGGCTACTGGTCGATGTTCCGGCGCATCGCGCTGCCGCTCGCGAAGCCGGCGCTGATCGTGACGTTCATCTTCGAGGTGCAGGCAAAGTGGTTCGACCTGATCACGCCGCTCATCTATCTGCGCGACCAGGCGGCGTTCACCGTGCCGCTCGGGCTGAAGCTGCTCGTCGACCGCTTCAACGCAGCCGGCGGCGGCCAGGGTGACTACCAGGTGATCATGGCCGGGACGCTGCTGCTCGTCGTGCCGATGATCTTGCTCTTCGCCCTGTTCCAGAAGTACTTCATCCGCGGCATCTCGACGCAGGGTCGCAAGGGTTAGTGATGTCCGCGGAGGCAGGGGAGGCCGTGCGCACCGGCGGCGACGGTGCGCGCGCCGTGCTCGGCCTCGACATCGGCGGAACGAAGATCGCTGCCGGCGTCGTCGACGCGGACGGCGGCGTGCACGGCTTCGTCACGGCTCCGTCGGACCCCGACTCGTCGAGCGGCGTCGAGCGCCTCTTCGAGCTCGGTCGTCGGTCGATTGCGGAGTCCGGGCTCGACGTCGATGCGGTCGGCATCGGCTGCGGCGGCCCGCTCGATTCCGAGAACGGCGTGCTCATCGCACCGCTCCACCTGCCGGGGTGGATGGACGTTCCGATCGCGGAGCTCGCGGCCGAGGCATTCGGGCGACCGGCGGTGCTCGACAACGACGCGACCGCCGGCGCGGCAGGCGAGCATCGGTACGGCGCGGGCCGCGGCACGCACGCGATGGTGTATCTGACGATCTCGACGGGCGTCGGCGGCGGAGTCGTCCTCGACGGCGCCGTGCAGCGCGGGCGCAGTGGCAACGGCGGCGAGCTCGGACACGTCACCGTCGACTGGCACGGACGCCGGTGCCGCGGCTGCGGCCGCCGCGGCTGCCTCGAGGCGTATTGCTCCGGCACGTCGATCGCCGAGCGGGCGGTCGAGGCCGGGATGGACGACGGCGTCACCGCGGCCGACGTCGCGCAGGCGGCGCGGGCCGGCAACGAGATCGCCTCCCGCGTCTGGGACGAGACGTGCGAGGCGCTCGCCTGCGGCCTCACGTCGATCGCCAACCTCTTCGAGCCCGAGGTGATCGTCCTCGGCGGCGGCGTGGTGCGCACCGGTGAGCAGCTGCTCGCACCCGTGCGGACGTCCGTCGCCGAGCAGATGATCGGGCCGTCGGTCTCGATCGTCGCCGCCGCCTCCGGCGACGCCGTCGGGGTCGTCGGCGCCGCGGCGATCGCGTACGAACGTGTCCACCGCTGACGCGCTCTCGGAGCACGCGGCGCTCCTCGCCCGCGTGGAGGAGCTCGTCCCGCAGGTCGACGACGTCGCGCGCCGGCTGATCGCCGCGTTCGAGTCCGGCGGCCGCGTCTACACGTTCGGGAACGGCGGCTCCTCCGCCGACGCTGCACACTTCGCCGAGGAGCTGCTCGGCCGCTACAAGCGCGAGCGGCGGCCGCTGCCGGCGCAGTCGCTCTCGACCGATGCGTCGGCGCTCACGTGCATCGCGAACGACTACTCGTACGACGAGGTCTTCGAGCGTCAGGTGCGCGGCTTCGTCCGCCGCGGCGACGTCGTGATCGGCTTTTCGACGAGCGGCCGCTCGCCGAATGTCGTCCGCGGTCTCGCGGCGGCGCAGGAACTCGGCGCGTTCACGGTGCTGTTCGGCGGCGGCCCGCCGGCGGCCGACCACGCCGACGTCGCGTTCACGATCCCGTCGGAGTCGACGGCGCGCATCCAGGAGATGCACGTGCTGCTCCTGCATCTCATCCTCGAGCAGGTGGACGAGTGGGCGGCGTCCCACTGATTCGGCAACCACGTCGCCGCTGCCCGTCGTCCGGCGACGCCATGTTCGGCAACGTGGTCGACGGCCATGGCCCGAGGAGCTGATCCGTGCGCGAGCTGAAGCGAGTGCACATGATCGGCAACGCCCACATCGACCCGGTGTGGCTGTGGCAGTGGCCGGAGGGCTACCAGGAGGTGCGTGCGACCTTCCAGTCGGCGGTCGACCGCCTGGATGCCTATCCGGAGTACGTCTTCACGTGCGACTCGTCGCTCTTCTTCGCGTGGGTCGAGGAGACCGACCCCGGGCTGTTCGAGCGGATCCGGACACACGTCGCGTCCGGGCGCTTCCAGGTGGTCGGCGGCTGGTGGATCGAGCCGGACTGCAACATCCCCGCCGGAGAGTCGTTCGCGCGGCACGCGCTCTACGGTCAGCGCTACCTGAAGGAGAAGTTCGGCGTCACCGCGACGACGGGCGCGAACATCGACTCGTTCGGCCACAACGCGACGATCCCGCAGATCCTCGCGAAGAGCGGCTGCGACTCGTACGTCTTCCTGCGACCCGGGCCGACGGAGAAGGACCTGCCCGCCCCGCTCTTCCGCTGGGAGTCGCCGGACGGCTCGTCGGTCCTCGCCTACCGGATCCCGCACGAGTACCTCGCGCCGAAGGACGACATCGGCGAGCACGTCGAGCGGGCGGTCTCGACGCTGCCCGACGACGGCGAGGAATGGGCGGTCTTCTACGGCGTCGGCAACCACGGCGGCGGGCCGACGATCGCGAACCTCGAGCAGATCCGCCGCATGGGCCCGCCGCTCGAGCCGAGCTCGCTCCGCGCCTTCTTCGACGGCGTGAACGGTCGCGACGTGCCGACGGTGCGCGGGGAGCTGCAGTACCACGGCCGCGGCTGCTACACGTCGCACTCGGGGATCAAGCGCTGGAACCGGCGCACGGAGAACCTGCTCCTGCGCGCCGAGAAGTGGAGCGCGGTCGCGGCGTCGCTCGGACTGCAGCCGTATCCGCACGAACGGCTCGAGGAGTCGTGGAAGCTCCTGCTCTTCAACCAGTTCCACGATACGCTCGCCGGGACGTCGATCGCGCCCGCGTACGACGACGCGCGCGACCAGCTCGGCCATGCGACGTCGCTCGCCGCCAACGCGTTCAACGCCGCGGTTCAGTCGATCTCCCGGCAGATCCACGTCGAGCACGAGGACGACATCCGCCCCGTCGTGGTCTTCAACCCGCACCCGTGGCCGGTCAGCACCGTTGCGGAGATCGAGTACACGTGGATGCGTGACACCGGCGCGAGTATCTGCGACGAGGACGGCACCGACGTGCCGATGCAGCACACGCGCGCGCTGACGACGATGAGCGGTGCGCGCGCGCGACTCGCGTTCCGCGTCGAGCTGCCGCCGCTGGGCTACCGCACGTACCGCGTGCGGCCGTGGGGCGTCGACATGCCGGCCGGGGAGCCGCTCGAGAACGAGCACCTGCGCTTGCAGATCGACCCCGCGACGGGGCGGATCGCGTCGCTCGTGCTGAAGTCGACCGGCGCCGACCTCGCTGCGCCCGACGCGAAGCATGCTGTGGTGATCGACGACAAGTCGGACACGTGGGGCCACGGCATCGTCGCCTACGACACCGCGGTCGGCGAGTTCGCATGCGAGTCGGTCGAGCTGATCGAGAACGGCCCCGTTCGTTCGATCGTGCGTGTCGTGTCGACGTACGGCGCGTCGCGGCTCCGCGAGGACTACGTGGTCGCCGCAGGCGTTCCCTACGTCGACGTCCGGGTCGCGCTCGACTGGCACGAGCCGCTCAAGCTCCTGAAGCTGCGCTACCCGACGTCGGTCGAGACGGGCGAGGCGACGTTCGAGACGCCCTACGGCCATCTCGTGCGGCCGGCTTCCGGCGACGAGGAGCCGGGCCAGTCCTGGGTCGACGTCAGCGGCGGGGACCGCGGGCTGACGGTGATCAACGACGCGAAGTACGGCTACGACGTTCGCGGCGGCGACATCGGGATCAGCGCCGTGCGGTCGCCGGTCTGGGCGTGGCACGACCCCCGCGAGCTCGAGGACGGCGGCGACTTCGAGTACATGGACCTCGGCCGGCAGTCGTTCACCGTCCGGCTCGTCCCGCATGCGGGCGATCGCGCCGCCGCGGACGTCGTGCGGCGCTCGCTCGAGCTGAACCAGCCGCCGTTCGCGCTGATCGAGACGTACCACGACGGGCCGCTGCCGCAGCGGCAGTCGTTCGCAGACGACGGCGGCGGCGACGTCGTCGTCACGGTCGTCAAGCGCGCGGAGGACTCGGCCGACTGGGTCGTGCGTGCGTACGAGACCGCCGGGCGCGAGGCGACGGCGCGCATCGAGCTCTTCGGATCGACGATCGAGGCGCGGTTCGGGCCGAACGAGATCAAGACCTTCGTCGGCTCGCGGGAGACGAACCTGCTCGAGTGGTGAGCGCGCTGGAGTGGCAGGTCAAGGGCTGGCTCGGCGACGAGTGGCGCTGGTTCGTGGGGAAGCCCTGGGACCATCCCGGCTTCCTGCCCGCCCGCGTTCCCGGCAGCGTCGTCGACGACCTGATGCAGGCGGGTGAGCTGCCGTCGATCTACTTCGAGCGGAGCTCACGGCTCGCGGAGTGGGTGAGCGCCCGCACGTGGGTGTACCGCACGCGCGTCCGCGGCGCGCAGACGCTCGAGTTCGAAGGCGTCGACTACGAGTGCGAGGTGTTCGTCGACGGCGAGCTCGTCACGCGCCACGTCGGCATGTTCACGCCGTTTCGCGTCGACGTCCCCGCCGGCGACCACCTGCTCGCCGTCGCCGTGCGACCCGCTCCTCCGAGCGAGGCGCAGGTCGGAAAGACGGAACGCGTGCGCGTGCACAAGCCGCGGATGAACTACGGCTGGGACTTTTGCCCGCGCCTCATTCACCAGGGGATCTGGCGACGAGTCGGCCCGCCGAGGCCGCAGCCGCCGCGCGTGACGTTCGACGGGACGGTCGGCCGTGTCGTCGGCGCCGACGGCGAGACGCTGCTCGAGCTCGAGCAGCCGGAGCTGTGGTGGCCGAACGGCGAGGGCGCGCAGACGTTGTACGACGTCGGCGACTGGCAGGTCGGCTTCCGCACGGTCGAGCTCGTCGCGAACGACGGCGCGGCGGCGGAGGCGCTCCCGTACACGCTCGTCGTCAACGGCGAGCGCATCTTCATGCGCGGCTGGAACTGGGTGCCGATCGACGTGAACTACGGCGTGCCCCGGCCGGAGAAGCTCGAGCGGCTGCTGCGCCTCGCTGCGGACGCGAACGTGAACGTCGTGCGCATCTGGGGCGGCGGCGTGATCGAGAGCGAGGAGTTCTACTCGCTCTGCGACCGCCTCGGCATCCTCGTGTGGCAGGAGTTCTCGCAGTCGTCGTCCGGCCTCGAGTCGACGCCCTCCGACGACCCGGACTTCGTGTACGCGCTCCGCGCGGATGCGCGGCACATCGTCCCGTCCCGTGCGCACCATCCGTCGCTCTTTGCGTGGTGCGGCGGCAACGAGCTCGCGTGGCCGGACGGCGAGCCGATTGACGAGCGCTCGCCGGCGATCGCCGCGCTGCACGAGGCCGTGCGCGAGCTCGATCCCGGCCGCGTGTGGCTGCCGACGTCGCCGACAGGCCCCAAGGGGACGTGGGACATGCACGGCCCGTGGGAGCACCAGGGCCTGCGCGCGCACTACGAGCACTACGACTCGCGCACGAATCTCATCCACTCCGAGTTCGGCGTCGAGGGGATGGCGAACGACCTGGCGATGATCGCGCCGGAGAACCGCTGGCCGGCGGACACGTCGAATCCCGTCTACGAGCACCTCGGCGCGTGGTGGAACAACGCACCGCTCGTGCAGGAGGCGTTCGGCGGGCGGATCGAGGACGTCGAGACGATGCGGCGCGCCTCGCAGTGGCTTCAGTACGACGGGCTGCGGTACGCGGTCGAGGCGACGATCCGGCGCGCGTGGCAGGCGTCGGGCGTCCTGCCGTGGCAGTTCAACGAGCCGTTCCCGAACGCGTGGTGCACGTCGGCGGTCGACTGGTGGGGCAACCCGAAGCCCGCGTACTTCGGCGTCGCGCGCGCCTACCGCGGCGCGCCGAGCGCCCAGTTCGCGACGTGTGCGTGGGGCGGGCTGGGGGAGGTGCGGGCCTCGGTGTCAGCCGCGGCGCGGCTCGTCGACCTCGACGGCCGCGTCGTCGCGGAGGTGTCCCGTCCGGGCGACATCTCGGCGCCGCTCGCCGCGTTTGCGCACGATGTCTTCCTCCTCGACCTTGTGACAAATCGGTACGTGATGTCGCGCACCGAGTCGCTTGCGCCCCTGCTCGACCTGCCGACGGCTGCGCTGTCGTCGACGGACGGCGTCCTGACGAACACGGGCGATGTCGCCGCGATCGGCGTGGTCACCGACGGCGACGTGCTCGACCTCTTGCCCGGCGAGTCGGCGGAGTTCGCGGGCGCTCGTGCGGAGGGCTGGAATGCTCGTCTGTGAAGGCCTGGCCCGCGACGGAGCCCTGGTCGAGGGATTCGCGTACGAAGACGGCACCGTGACGTATCGCGGCACCGCGCCTGTCGACGCGTCGGTGCGCCTGTCGCTGCAGCTGCCTCCCACCGACGATCCGCAGTGGCTCGTCCCGGGCGTCTTCTACGGCGAAAACCGGCCGGAGAGCTGCACGCGCATCTTCCCGCGCTTCACGCGGCACGTCGACCTCGAGCGGATGGATTCGGACGCATGGTCCTTCCGGGCCGATCGCTGCGCGACGCCTGCCGTCTTCGCCCGCGGCGGCGGCCTGATCACGCGCGAGCTCTCGCCGGTCGGGCAGGCCGGCGTCGGCTTCGCCTACCGGGAGGGCGTGCCGACGATCTGGCTCGACTTTCCCTACCGCGAGGAGCCGCTCGCCTACGACGGCAGCGAGACGGCCCGGCCGCCGGACGTCAAGACGCACCGCTGGAGCCCCGGCGACGCCGTCCGGTTCGACGTCACGCAGACGGACGGAAACTGGCGGGAGCACCTTCGCGCTCGTGACGATTTGTCACAAGCTGCATGGGTGTCGGTCGAGGAGGCCGCCGAGCTCGCCGCATACGGCCTCCATCGCTGGCACTACAAGGCGGACCCGGGGCGGCTGATCGAGACCCGCTCCTTCGACGGCCGCGAGGAGCGCGACCACATGCACGTCTCGTGGGTCAGCGGCGCTCCGTATGCCTACGCGCTCCGCCGTCACGGTGAGCGTGTCGGAAACGAGGAGTACGTCGCGGCTGCGGACGCGGTGCTCGACCACGTCGAGCGGGGGCTCGCGCCCGCCGGGATCTTCTGGCCGCAGTGGACGCACGACCGCGGCTGGACCTGGGGCTGGCATCCCGACCACGACCGGGCGCACTCGCGCACGCTTGCGGACGCGGCGCTCTTCCTCCTCCGCGCCGGCCGCGAGGACGCGGCGCGCTCGAACGTCGCGGTCGCGCTCCGCGCGCAGCGCTCCGACGGCGCGTTGCCGGCGGCGCTGCACGTGCAGACAGGAGAGGCGGTCAGCTGGGACGGCACCGCGGGCATGTCGTGGATCCCGGCGTTCGTCGCCGCGGGGGAGCTCGACGCAGCGCGGCGCGCGGGCGAGTACTACAAGCGATTCGACACGTGGTACGGCGCGCCGGAGGACGTCGATCTCTCGCCGTCGTCGGAGGACGGGTACGCGGCCGTCATGGCCTTCGCGGCGCTCGAGGACTGGGAGACCGCCCGCCGCGCCGCCGACTGGACGTTGACGTTCCGATACTCCTACGACGTCGACTTCGCGAAGGGCACGACGCTGGGCGACTACGACTTCAAGTCGCTCGGCGCCGACCAGGCCTCTCCGGCGAACCAGCACCTGCACAACTTCGGCCTCGTCTGCCTGCCCGAGTTCGTCGCGCTCGGCGAGCCGTACCGCACGTCGGTCCTCCAGCAGCTCGAGTGCTTCCGCCAGTTCATCGCCCGGTACGACGGCGACTTCGGCGCGAGGCGGGGGATGGCGGCCGAGCGCTATCTGCAGACCGACTGCTTCGGCCCGAAGGGGACGCTGCAGCCGTTGTCGCACTCGTGGTGCATCGGCGTGCTGCTGCTCGCCTGCGAGGAGGTGATCGCATCCTCTGGGGCGTAGCGACCTCGGCGTTCCAGATCGAAGGCTCGCTCGACGCCGACGGCCGCGGCCCGTCGATCTGGGACGCGTTCCCGAGCGACGCCGGCGAGACCGGCGCCGTTGCGTGCGACCACTACCGCCGGTGGCGCGAGGACGTCGACCTGCTCGCGTCGCTCGGCGTCAACTCGTACCGCTTCTCGATCGCGTGGCCGCGTCTCCTGCCGGAGGGCCACGGCCGTGTCGAGCAACGTGGGGTCGACCACTACTCGCGGCTGATCGACGCGCTGCTCGCGCGCGGGATCGAGCCGGTCGTCACGCTGTACCACTGGGACCTGCCTGCGGCATACGACTGGCGCGAGCGCGACACCGCGGAGCGGTTCGCCGAGTTTGCAACAGTCTGTTACAAGCATTACGGCGACCGCGTGAAGTGGTGGCTGACGATCAACGAGCCGTGGATCGTCGGGCTCCTCGGCTTCCGCCTCGGCCTCCACGCCCCGGGCATCACGGACGACGTGCGCGGCGAAGTGACCGTCTTCCACCACCTCCTCTACGCACACGGGCTCGCTGCGCAGGCATACGACCACGGGCACAACCTCGGGATCGCGCTCAACCTCTTTCCGCATTACCCGGCGAGCGACGATCCTGCGGACGCCGAGGCGGCGCACGGCAGCGACGGCTACACGAACCGGTGGTTTCTCGATGCGCTCTACGGACGCGGCTATCCCGACGACGTGCGCGAGCGCTGGGAGGAGCGAGTCGGGCCGCTCGACTTCGTTCGCGACGGCGACCTCACGACGATCGCAGCTCCGACCGAGTACCTCGGCGTCAACTACTACGCACCGCGCGTCGTCGAGGCTGCGCTCGACGAGCGCCCGTGGCCGTGGCGCGTGGTCGTCCCGGACGAGTGGCCCACGACCGCCGGCTTCACGGGGGGCGTCGTGGCAACCGACGCCGGGACGCCGATCTTCCCGCGCGGGCTGACCGACCTGCTCGTCCGCGTCCACGGCGACTACGGGCCGAGGATCATGGTCACCGAGAACGGGGGCGTCTTCCCCGAGCCGCTGCACGACACGCGCCGCGTCGACTTCCTCCGCGACCATGTCGCCGCGCTCCGCGAGGCGGAGGTCCACGGCGTCGACGTGCTCGGCTACCAGCACTGGTCGCTCATGGACAACTTCGAGTGGAAGCTCGGCTATGCACAGCGGTTCGGGCTCGTGCACGTCGACTACGAGACACAGGAGCGGACGGTGAAGGACAGCGGCCGGTATTACTCGGAGCTGGTGCACGCATGAAGCTCGCGGTGATCGGCGGCGGTTCGACGTACACACCGGAGGTGATCGACGGCCTCGTTCGGCTGCGCGCGCAGCTGCCGGCCGACGACCTCTTCCTCCACGACACGAACGAGCAGCGCCTGGAGACCGTGGCCGGGCTCGCGCGGCGGATGCTGGCGCGCGCCGGACATCCCGCGCACGTCGTGACGACGTCCGATCTCGACGAGGCGACCGAGGGTGCCGATGCGGTGCTGATCCAGATCCGGGTCGGCGGGCAGGCGGCGCGCAGGACGGACGAGTCCGTGCCGCTCGCGTGCGCGTGCCTCGGCCAGGAGACGACCGGGTTCGGCGGGCTCGCGAAGGCACTGCGCACGGTGCCCGTCGTGCTGGACGTCGCCGAGACCGCGCGCCGCCGCGCACCGGACGCATGGATCGTCGACTTCACGAACCCCGTCGGCATCGTCACGAAGGGGCTCCTCGACGCCGGCCATCGCGCCGTCGGGCTCTGCAGCGCCGCGATGGTCTTCCAGCGCCACTTCGCGAAGATCCTCGAGGTCGCGCCCGAGCGGATCGAGCTCGACCACCTCGGCCTCAACCACCTGACGTGGGAGGTGGGCGTGCGGCTCGACGGCGCGGACGCGCTGCCGGCGCTGCTCTCGGACGAGCACGCAGAACGGGTCGCGCGCGCGACCGGCCTATCCGCTCCGCTCGTGCAGCGGCTCGGCACGGTTCCGTCCTATTACCTGCACTACTTCTACGAGCACGACGCCGTCGTCGCGGAGCAGCAGCGGACGAAGTCTCGCGCCGAGGTCGTGTCGGAGATCGAGGCGGAGCTGCTCCATCTCTACGCGGACGAGACGCTCGACGAGAAGCCCGAGCTGCTGAAGCAGCGCGGCGGCGCCGGGTATTCGGAGGCCGCGGTCGAGCTGATCGCGAGCCTGCTCGGCAGCGCCGGCGAGGGACGGCACGTGATCAACCTTCGCAACGACGGCGCGTTGCCGTTCCTCGCGGACGACGCGGTCGTCGAGGTCCCCGCGGTCGTCGCACCGGGCGGCGTACGGCCGGCGCCGCTGCCCGAGCTGACGGGGCTCGAGCGCGGCCTCGTCGCGCATGTCTCCGCCTACGAGGACCTCGCACTGCAGGCCGCGCTCCACGGCGGGCGTGAGCGCGTGTTCCGTGCGCTGCTCGCACATCCGCTCGTGGGCCAGGCCGAGCTCGCCGACGATCTCACCGACCGCATGCTCGCGGCGAACAGAGAGTTTCTCGCATGGGCCTAGTGCTCGGCGTCGACGGCGGCAACTCGAAGACCGACGTCGTCGTCGCGACGACCGACGGAGATCCGGTCTCGTTCGTCCGCGGCGGCGGGAGCAACTCGCACGGCCCGGGCGGCTCGGCTGCCTGCATCGACGTGATCGGCTCCCTCGTCGACCTCGACGAGCAGGCGGACCGCGCGGTGCTCTTCCTCTGCGGCGCCGATCTCCCGCACGACGTGATCGAGCTGACGCAGCTCGCCCGTGCCCGTGGTTGGGCACGGGACGTCACGGTCGACAACGACACCTTTGCGCTGTTGCACGCCGGGACGGATGCGGACGACGCCGTCGCGGTCATCTGCGGCGCAGGCATCAACTGCGTCGGTCGCAGCCGGGAGCGGATCGTCCGCTATCCCGCGCTCGGCTGGGAGACGGGCGACTGGGGCGGTGCGGAGGCACTCGGGCAGGAGGCGCTCTACCACGCGAATCGCGCCGTCGACGGCCGCGGCGAGCCGACAGCGCTCGTCGAGCTCGTCGAGCTGCACTTCGGGAAGCCGGTGGTCGAAGTCGGCGCCGACCTCCACTACAGGCGGATGGCCCGAGCGCGCCTCGGCGAGCTCGCGCCGGCGGTCGTCGCGAGCGACGACGCGATCGCGCACGAGCTCACGCAGCGGCTCGCGGACGAGATCGTGTTGCTCGTCGAGCGGGCGGTGCGCGACCTCGAGGTCGACGACGCCGACGTCGTCCTCGGCGGCGGCATGCTCCCCGACGGAGGGCGTCTGGTCAGCCTCGTCGCGGAGCACCTGGCGGTTGAGCCGATCGTGCCCACGCTCCCGCCCGTCGCGGGCGCGGTGCTCGCCGCGCTCGACGGAGAAGCGCACGCGCGGTTCCGCGAGGCGTTCACGGGCTGGAGGCCGGCCGATGGCTGAGGTCAGGCGCTTCGCCGACGCGGACGAGCTCGGACGCACGCTCGCCGCCGAGATCGCCGCCGCGCAGCCGCGCCTGCTCGGCTGCCCCGGCGGCCGCAGCCTGCTCACGACGTACCGTCACCTGCCGGGCCTGCCCGAGACGAGGCTGGTGATGATGGACGAGTACCTGCCGGTGCCGCCGACGAGCGCGCATTTCAGCTGCCGCGGCTTCGCGGAGCGAGAGCTGCCTCGCGCGCGCGAGATCTGGATGCCCGACCCGGACGATCCGCCGGCATACGACGACCGGATCGCCGAGGCGGGCGGGATCGACCTCTTCCTCCTCGCATCCGGCGCGAGCGACGGCCATGTCGCGATGCTCGGGCCGGGCGCGCCGCGCGACGGCCGGACGTCAGTCGTCCCGCTCGCCGAGTCGACCCGCCGCGACAACCTCGCCACCTTCCCGGAGTTCGAGTCGCTCGGCGAGGTGCCGACGCAGGGGATCTCCGTCGGGCTCGGGACGATCGCCGACGCCCGGGCACTGCGCATGGTCATCCACGGCGAGGACAAGCGAGGCGCGATCGACCGGTTGCTCTCGTACGAGCGCTTCGACCCGGAGTGGCCGGCGTCGATCGTCCACGACCACGACGACGCGGAGATCCTCCTGGCATGACGATCGCGCGCGAGAACGGCGCGTACGCGATGGTCGCCATGGACCAGCGCGAGTCGCTGCGGACGATGTTCCGCGAGCACGGCCACGACGACTCGGACGAACGCGTCCGGATGTTCAAGACCGCGGTGGCGCGCGCGCTCGCGCCGCTCGCGTCCGGCTTCCTGATCGAGCCCGACTTCGTCGAGGACGTGAGGCCGTTCGTGCCTCGCGGCTTGATCATGGCCGTCGACCTCCTCGAGCAGGAGCGCGGCGGCATCGTCGAGGACACGCGGCTCGACGAGGTCGAACGCGTCCCGGAGGGCGTCGCCGCGCTCAAGCTGCTCGTCATCTGGCGCGACGACGACCGCCGCAGCGAACGGATCGAGATGTGCGAGCGTTTCGTCGCACTCGCCGAGCGGCACGGCGTGCTCAGCGTGCTGGAGCCGGTCGTCCGCGGCGGGGACCACGAGATCGTCGAGGCGGCGCGCGAGCTCGGCGCGACGCGCCCGTCGCTCTACAAATGCCAGGCGCCGCGCGAAGGCGACGTTGTGACGACGTGTCACAAGGTCACCGAGGTGCTGCCGGTGCCGTGGGTCGTCCTCTCGCAGGGCGTTCGGCGTGACGAGTTCCCGCTCGCGGTCGAAAACGCCTGCAAAGGCGGCGCGCGCGGCTTTCTCGCCGGCCGGGCGCTGTGGACGAACACGCTCGAGGCCGACGATCCGACCGAGCTCCTGCGCACGCAGTCCGTCCCGCGGCTCGAGGAGCTGATCGAGATCGTGGACCGCTACGCATGAGCTTCGCGGTGCGCGGCGTCATCGAGGGGTTCTACGGGCCGCCGTGGTCGCACGCGGAACGGCTCGACCTCATCCGGTTCTGCGCGCAGCACGACCTCAACACCTGGGTGCACGCGCCGAAGGACGACCCGTACCACCGCGCGCAATGGCGCGAGCCGTACCCGGATGACCAGCTCGCCCGGCTCGGCGAGCTCGTAACACTCTGTCACGAGGTCGGCGTCGATTTCGCGTACGCGATCGCGCCGGGACTGGACATCTGCTACTCGCACGAATCGGAGTGGGAGCGGCTGCTGGCGAAGATCGAGCAGGTGCGGAGCGTCGGCGTCGTCCACTTCCAGCTGCTTTGGGACGACGTCGAGCACACGCTTCACTGCGCCGAGGACGAGGCGCTCTATGGACAGGCGGAACGTCCGACCGGAGCGGCGCAGGCGCCGTTCAGCAACCGCTTCGCGCGCGAGATCGAGCAGCCGGGCCCGCTCGTCGTCTGCCCGATGGCGTATGCGCAGACCGGCGACGGGCCGTACCGGCGCAGCTTCGCGCCACACCTCGACGACGGCGTCGTCCTCTACTGGACAGGGCCCGAGGTCGTGTCGCTCGCGATCACGAAGGACGAGCTGGACATGAGCGTCCACCGCTACGCGAACCACGAGCACCTGCTCTGGGACAACTTCCCGGTCAACGACTGGGCGCCGACCGTCCTCCATCTCGGGCCGTTGCGCGGACGCGACCCGAACCTCCTGCACGGGAACCTTCGCGGGATCATCGCCAACGCGATGGTGCAGGCCGTCCCGTCGAAGCTCGCCCTCGCGACGGTGGCCGAGTGGGCGCGGGACCCGTTCGCCTACGACATGCTCGCCTCGTACGAGCGTGCACTGCGGGAGCACGGGGGAGAGGTGGTCGCGGCGCTCGGCGAGCCGGCGGCCGACGTCGACGTGCCGGACGACCTCGCGGCGATGTGTGAGCTCCTCAAGCTCGGAGTCACCGCGCCCGTCGGCGCCGCGCTCCTTCAGCCGTTCGTCGCGTGACGGACGTCGCGGTCTTCCGCGCCACCGGCGCCGGCGTCGCCGCCGCAGTTGCCGCGCAGGAGGCGGGAGCGCACGTCGCGCTCGTCGAGCCGACACCGCACATCGGCGGCATGGTCTCCGGCGGGCTCTCGTGGACGGACGTCGGCGATGCGCGCGTCCTCGGCGGCTTCGCCCGCCGCTTCTACGACGCGGCGACCTACTTTCCGGAGCCGCACGTCGCCGAGCGGATCCTCGCCGGCATGCTCGACGGCGTCGACGTCGTCGCCGAGCTCCCGGAAGCGGCGGTGTACGTCGACGCGAGCTACGAAGGCGACCTGCTCGCGCAGCGCGGCGTCCCGTTCGCCGTCGGCCGTGAGCCGCGGGAGCTGTACGGCGAGCTCTGGGCGGGGCGGCAGCCCGCCTACCGACCGTCGAGGCACAACTTCGACGTGCCGCTCTCGCCGTATGCCGAGGACGGCTCGCTGCTCCCGCACATCCAGGACGATCCGGAGGAGCGGCTCGGCGAGGGGGACGGCGCGCTGATGGCGTACCAGTTCCGCGTCTGCCTCACCGACCGCGACCCGGTCCCGTTCGCGGAGCCCGACGCCTACGACCCGGCGGAGTTCGCGCTGCTCGACCGTTATCGCCGGGTGCGCCCGGACGCGAGGCTGATGGGCCTCATCCACGACCTGCTGCCGAACGGGAAGTGCGACGTCAACTCGATCGGACCTTTCTCGCTCAACGTCCTCGACGGCAGCAACCGCGACTACCTCGACGGTGACCGCGATGTCGTGCGCGCGCACCATCTCGAGTACACGAAGCGGTTCCTCTTCCACGTCGCGCCGGAGGGTTGGGGACTGTGCGCGGACGAGTTCGCCGACACGGACGGCTGGCCGCACCAGCTGTATGTGCGCGAGGGACGGCGCATGCTCGGAGCGCATGTGCTCACGGAGGACGACCTCGTGAACGCCCGCGCCCGCGAGGACGTCGTCGCGCTCGGCTCGTACAACATCGACATCCGCGAGGTCGCGCGCACGTGGCGGCTCCTTCCCGAATACGTTCCGACGCCGGCCGTCTTCAACGAGGGCTACCTCTCCGTACCCGTCCCGCCGTATCCGATCCCGTATCGGTGCCTGACGCCGCGTCGGGAGGACGCCGACGATCTGCTGGTCCCGGTCGCGCTCTCCGCGTCGCATGTCGCGTACGCGTCCGTGCGCATGGAGCCGACGTGGATGATGCTCGGCCACGCGGCCGGGCTGGCGGCGGCTCAGGCCGCCCGGCGCGGCGTTGCCGTGCAGGACGTCGATGTCGAGCAGCTGCAACGCCAACTTCGAGACCAAGGACAGGTGCTCTCTCTGTGACGACGATCAGCTTCATGACCGCGAACTACGTCGCCCGCGAAGTCGGCTACGCGATGCATGGCTGGGGCCACGGCGATCGTGCGACGAACGAGGCCTTCGCTCCGCTCGACACGTACGGCGAGAAGCTCGACGAGCTACTCGGCGAGATCGCCGCGCTCGGGTTCGGAGCGGTCGACGTGTGGGGCGCGCATCTCAGCCCCGACTGGGCGACGGACGAGCACGTCGACATCGCCGTCGAGACGCTGCGCCGGCACGGCCTGACCGTGACCTCGTATGCGACGTGGCTCGGCGCGGGCAACGTCGAGCGGTCGTGCGAGCTCGCGCTCGCGCTCGGGACGTCGCTGATCGGAGCCGGCTTCTCCGGCGACGTCGGGCAGCTCGCGCCGGTGCTGGAGAAGTACGGCGTTCGGCTCGGCATCGAGAATCATCCCGAGGAGACGCCGCAGGAGCTGCTCGACAAGATCGCAGCGGGCGGCGACCGGTTCGGCGCAACCGTCGACACCGGTTGGTGGGGGACGCATGGCTACGACGCTGCCCGGGCGATCGACGAGCTCGGCGACCGTGTTCTGCACGTCCACCTCAAGGACGTGTTGGCGGTTGGCGAGCCGCACGAGACGTGCCGCTGGGGGGAGGGGATCGTCCCGGTCGAGGAGTGCGTGCGGACGCTCCAACGTCTGGGATACGCCGGCGCAATCGCGGTCGAGCACGAACCGGAGACGTTCGACCCGACGGACGACGTCCGCGTGATGCGCGAGCAGCTGGCAGGGTGGCTGGCATGAAGGTTGCAATCGTCGGGGCGGGCGTGATCGCGCAGCGCTACGCGGAGCGGATCCGCGAGGTCGACGGGCTCGAGCTCGTCGGTGCGACAGATGTCCTGCCCGAGCGGGCGGAGGAGCTCGTCGCAACGCACGGCGGCACGGCGTACGAGTCGCTCGAGGCGCTCCTCGCGGACGGCGCCGTCGACACGGTCGTCAACCTCACGGTCGCGTCCGCGCATCCCGAGGTGACGCGCGCGGCGCTCGAAGCCGGCAAGCACGTTCACACGGAGAAACCGCTTGCGCTGCGTGCCGACGACGCCCGCGAGCTCGCGCGCCTGGCGCGCGACCGCGGCGTGCGGCTCTCGTGCGCACCGGCGACGCTGCTCGGCGAGGCGCAGCAGACCGCCTGGAAGCACGTCCGCGACGGCGGGATCGGCGACGTCCGCGTCGTCTACGCCGAGTGCAACTGGGGCAAGCTCGAGAGCTGGCATCCGCAGCCGGAAGGGTTGTATCTCGCCGGCCCGCTCGTCGACGTCGGCGTCTACCCGCTGACGATCGTGACCGCGATGTTCGGGCCCGTGCGCCGCGTGACCGGGTACGCGGCCATGATCGAGCGCGAGCGGGTGCGCGGAGACGGCCGGGAGTTCACGCTCGAGACGCCGGACTTCTGGGTCGTTACGTGCGATCACGCATCGGGCGTGGTGACGCGGCTGACCGCGACGTTCTGGGTGCGGCCGAGCAAGCAGCGCGGGCTCGAGTTCCACGGCACCGACGCGTCGCTCTGGATGCCGACGTGGGGTGAGTCGGACTCGCGCCTGCTGCGGACGACGAACGGCGAGGACTACGAGGACATGCCGCTCCTCCGGCCGGCGTACGCCGGGTTCGACTGGTCGCTCGCGCTCGTCGATCTGGCCGAGGCGATCCGCGACGACCGGCCGCATCGCATGGGAGCCGAGCACGCGGCCCACGTCGTCGACGTGCTGAACGCCGCCGACCGGTCACGACTCGACGGCGGCCCGGCCGACGTCAGCTCGAGCTTCGACGCGCCGCCGCCGCTCGACTGGGCTCGCTGAGCATCGCGGTGTAGTCGGCGTCGCCGTCGGCGACAGCCGCGAGCCAGTGCTTTGCGCCGGCGAGCGCCGGCTGGTCGAGCACGGCAGCGATGAGTTCCGCGTCCTTGAGCGCGAGGCGCGCCGGAAACCGCGGCGGCGACGGCTCGCCCGCGAGCACCGCGCGCCGCCGCTCCGCCTGCGCCGCGAGCGGCGTCGCTGCGAGCACGTCGAACAGCGTCGCGTCGTCGAGGCCGAGCACGCGTCCGAGCGCGACCGTCTCGCCGAGCGCTGCGAGGACTCCGAAGAGGGTTGCGTTCGCGACGAGCTTCGCGGCGGTGCCGGCGCCGACCGCGCCGACCGGCAACACGCGGCCCAGCGTCGCGAGCACCGGCTGCACCTCGGTGATGTCGCCGCCGGCGAAGATCGTGAGCGTCCCGGACTCGGCCTCGCCGATGCTGCCGAGCACCGGTGCGTCGACCAGGCGGCCGGTCAGCGCTGCGAGCCGTGCGGTCGCCTCGGGGCTCACCGTCGACATCTGTACGAGCCTCCCCTCGAGGCCGGCGAGGACTCCGTCGTCGCCCTCGGTCACGGCCGCGAGTGCGCGTGGATCCGCGACCATCGTGATCACGACGTCCGCGCGCGCCGCCGCCTCGCGCGGGGACGCGGCGAAGGGCGCCGGGAAATCGCGCGGCGAGCGGTTCCAGACGACGACGTCGTGGCCGGCGTCGAGGAGGCGCCGGGCGAGCTGCCTGCCCATTGCGCCGAGCCCGACGACGGCGACGCGGCTCATACCAGCAGCTCGCCCGCGACGCAGGTGATCGTCCCACCGCCGATCCAGATCGTGCCCTCGTCGTCCTGCGACACGTGCACCCGCCCGGTCGTCTGCGCCGCGACGTAGGGGAGCGTGACGCGGCCGCTGTCGACGAGCCACCGCGCGACGCCGGCGTTCAGGCTCCCGGTCACCGGATCCTCGGCCGTCGCACCGCCGCGCGGGAAGAACGCTCGCAGCTCGACCTCCTCGCCGGCGACGCCGACGACGCCGAGGTCGAGGGTCACCTGCCCGGGCGATAGCGCCCGCACCGCAGCCGGATCGCGCAGCAGCGCGGCGACCCAGCCGGGACCGTTGTCGATCCACATCGTGTCGACGATCTCGTCGCGCGCGATGCGGAGCGACGTCGCGATCTCCTCGACGACGGGGGCATCCGGGGGCTCGTAGCGGAGCAGCGGTGCCTCCGCGAACGACAGCATTCCGCCTGCAGTCCGGATGCGAACATTGCCCGCGCCGCATTCCTGCACGACCGTCCCCTGCATGTGCGGCGTGCCGCCGGCCTCGAGCCACGCATGGCACGTGCCCAGCGTCGGATGGCCGGCGAACGGCAGCTCCGCCGACGGCCGGGTCGGCGTCGCCTCCGCGCTGGTGAAGATGCGGACGCGATAGTCGGCTTCCGGCGATGTCGGCGGCAGCACGAAGGTCGCCTCCGACAGGTTCGTCCAGCGCGTGATCCCGGTCATCTCCTCCGTCGAGAGGCCGTCGCCGTCCAGCACGACCGCGACCGGGTTGCCGCGGTAGGGCGTCTCGGTGAACACGTCGACTTGGCGAAAGCGCCGCACGCCCCTACTTTGACGACTGCTGCAGTTGCTACAGCGCAGTTCTCGCGAGCTCGCGGCGGCGGCGTTGTCGCCGCTCTTGATCGTGGCGAGGGCGTTTGCGATGTCCGTGCAGGCGGTCCGCCAGCTGCGACATCTGCCGCTGCTGTGCGGCGGTCGTCGCTCGCTTCCCGAGCTGCCGTGTCGGCGCCACCCGTCGCGCTGCCCGTCGACGAATCCGGCCGCATCATGGGGTGTCTCCTTCCACCGGTGCGAGAACGCCGCGGCGGCTGGGCCACCAACTACGCCGGCCGGCCGCCGCGAGCAGGGCGGGGATCAAAAGCGTCCGCACGACGAAGGTGTCGACCAGCACACCGATCCCGATCGCGACCGCGAACTCGCGGAACGGCGCGATCGGGACGATCGCGAGCATCGCGAAGGAGCACGCGAGAGCGACGCCCGCGATGGAGATCGCGCGGCTCGCACGAGGGACCGCCTCGCGGATGGCGTCGGCAGTGGTACGCGTTTCAGCCTCCTGCCAGATCCGCCCGACGACGAACAGGTTGTAATCCGTTCCGAACGAAAGGAGCAGGACACCGACGGCGAGCGGAACGAAGTAGGTGAAGTCGGCGGTGTGGAAGAGATCCTTGAAGACATAGGTGGTCAATCCGAACGTCGCGGCGATCGCAAGCGCGCTACTCGCAACGAGCAGCAGCGGCGCGATCACGGCGCGGAGGAAGATCGCGAGCAGCACGAGGTTCACGGCCGCTGCGGCAAGGCCCACCCAGAGGAGGTCGTGGTACACGCGGCCCGCGGTCGCCTTCGCAAGGGCCGTGTCCCCGGCGTAGAGCACGCGTGCGCCGGGTAGGCCGGCATTCGCGAGCAGCGACGGCATCGCGCGCTCGAGCCTGCTCAGGTCGGCGACCGCGGCCGAGCTGTACGGGTGATGGCGGAAGGCGACGAAGTAGCGGACGGCCGAGCCGCGGCGGCTCGTGAACACCGGTTCGAACCGTTCGGGGATCGGGGCCAGACCGGGGCCGAAGACGGCGCCGACCTCGCGCTGCGCATCGAGCGCGCGGACGAACCGTTGGAGGCTCTGCTTGCGCGCGCCGACGCGGGGCGCCCGCAGAACGATCTCGGTCGGCGCGAGAATGCCGCCGGTAAAGCCCTGCTCCGCGGCGCTCGCTGCGATCGTGGGCGGAGTCGTCTGCTGGAGACCGCGGATCGGGGTCAGCGCGAGCCGCGCGAACCCGATGCCCGACGCTGCGAGCACGAGCCCGGCGGTGACGACGACGATCACGGGGAAGGCGACGAGGCGCGTGCTCGTTCCTCGCGCGACGCCGCGTCGGAGCGCCGCGCCGGCCCGGGACAGGAGCGGGTCGGCGCCGGGCTCGGCCCCGAGCCCGGGCCAGAACAGCCGCCGGCAGAAGATCCGCATGCACGCGGGGACGAAGGTGATCGAGACGCCGAGGCTGACGAGGACGACCACCGCCATCGCGGGCCCGAGTGTCTGGACGAAGCCGATGCTCGCGAGGCGCAGCGTCGCGAGTCCGGCGGCGACGAGCAGCGCTGCCGTGACGATGATCGGGAGCACCTCGGCCGTCGCATTGCGTGCCGCGTCGGCCGGATCCTCGCCACGGCGGATGCGGCCGCGCATCCCCGAGAGAAAGAAGACCGAGTAGTCGGTCACGACCCCGAGCAGGAGCACGACGACGATCGGCTCGACCTGATTCTGCAGCTTCAGGCCTTGCGTCTTCGCGAGCCACGCGACGGCGCCGATCGAGACGACGTAGGCGATGCTCGCGGCCGCGAGCGTGACGAGCGGCGCGAGCAGCGAGCGGAGGTAGCCGCCGATGACGGCCGCGACGAACAAGACGGTGGCGAGCTCGACCCAGAGGAGGTTGTGCGTGATCAGGTCGGACTGTGCGAGCGTTCCGGGGATGAAGCCCGTGGCGAAGGCCGTCGCGCCGGGGAGCGAGGCCGCGCGCGCGTACTGGTACGCGTAGTTCCGCTGGTCCACGGGTGCGACGGAGTCCGGGAAGCCGAGATAGGTGATCGCAGTCGTGGATCGCTCGCGGGCACCGGGAACGAGCCGGAGCGTGTTGACGTAGGGGAGTGCTCTCGAGCCGCGTGGAAACGCCCGCAGCTTGTCCTGGTCGAGCCGGAGCGCGAGCCGAGCGACACGTCGTTGGTCGTCGAGGCTGAGGCCGTGCGGGTTGCGCTGGACGACGGCGATGCGCGGCAGCAGCGACGACCCGAACAGGCGCGACGCCTCGGCCTCGGACTGCGCGGCGGGCGTGTCACTCGGGAGCAGCGCCTGGACACCCGCGTCCGGCAGCGACGAGACTCCCGGGAGCTCTCGCCACGAGGCGACCGCCGCGAACACGAGCGCGGGGACGACGAGCAGCCGCAGGAAAAGAACCGTGCGGGTAAAGGCGAGGCTCACCGGCGACGCACGAGCCTGAAGGTCACGACGAACAACGCCAGCATCGGGACGCTCGGGATCAGCGCGATCGAGATGCCGAGCAGGTTCGAGAGGCTCTGCACGGCCTCGCGGCTCTGGCGGCCGCTCCGCTGCGCGGAGACGCCGGCCGTGCTCACCTGGCGCCCGACGCGGGCGACGTCGCCGCCGACGAATGGGATCGCTCCGAGCCCCTGCAGCGCGTCGCCCGTCTGCTTCACCGCGCGGCCTGATGTCACGACCGTCCCGCTGACCTGCTTGAGCGTCTGCACCTCGTGGCGTGTCCAAACCCCTACGAGGATCCAGATCACGGTCCAGGCGACCGCGAAGACCCCGAGGAGCGTGACGAACGACCGCGACGGCGGTGCCGCGAGCACGGCGCCGCGTATACCCGCCCGCGACTCGGTTACGCGGCTGCGCGCGCCGGCGTCAAGAGTTCGAGCAGCTCGGCGCGGCTTTTGACCCCGCCCTTGTGCATCGCGGCGGCGAGATGACGGCGGGCAGTCGTGGGGGCGATCCCCAGGAACTCGCCGATCTCGCGCACCGTCATGCCGCGCTCGAGGCAGCGGCACACGGCAGATTCGCTGTGCGTGAGGTTCAGGCGGCGGTGCGAGCGCTCGAGGCCGCCTGCCCGCCGTGCCAGTGCGTCCGTGAGCAGCTCTGTGAGGACGCGCGGAATCACCGTCTCGCCGGCGACGAGCAGCTGGAGCGGCTTCACGATCTCCGCCGGCGTGTGCGGGAATGCGAAGCCGTCGGCACCTGCGACGAGCGCGTCGATCACGAACTCGCGTGCGCCGGCGTCGTCGACGAGCCCGAGGATCCGGCAGTGCGGCGCCGCCCGCCGCACCGACCGGATGACCTCTACGTCCGATGCCGACCGCACGGCGAGGACGACCGCCGGCTCGCCGTCGTGCGCTGCCGCAGCGACGACGTGGTCGGAGTCCACGGCTGTGGCGTCGAAGCCGGCGCGGCGAAGCACCGCGACGAGCGCGGGATCAACGAGCCGAGCGTATGACACGAGCGTCCGCATCAGTGGCAGGTCCCCCCGACCGAGCCGCATCCAGCCGGGCGGTGGACGCCCGTCCGCCCATCATCCTGCGCTCCGCGACCGCGATTTTCAAGCAGTGCGGAATGCGTCCGCGAGCAGCTCGAACGCCTCGAGGAGCTCGCGCCGGACGTCGTCGGTCTCCGCGAGGGCGCGCTGGAGGAGCCGGTCGCCGTCCTTCGTCAGCCGGAGGTAGACGACGCGCTTGTCGACCGCGGAGCCCTCGCGCGCGATCAGGCCGGCCTCCTCGGCCCGGGCGCAGAGCTCGGTGACGGTGTTCCGCTCGAGCTCGAGCCGCGCTGCGAGATCCGTGAAGCTCGCGCGCCGGCTGCCGTCCGGGGCCCCGTCGATCAGGAGCAGGAGCACGAAGCGCTGCGGCGTCAGGCCGAGGGAGAGGCACCGGCGCTCGCTGTGGCGGAGAAAGCTGCGGAGCTGCGACCGGAACGCGGCGATTCGAATGACACGCTCGAGCGGCACCCTCGCCATCGCGCGAATCTACACCTTGTTCGTGAGGCGAACAAAGTTCACGAACCTCTTACAAACGCGGGACATGGCAACCGGCGGCCCGGGAACGTGGGGAGAGAGGAGGTGGAACGAGTGAAGAAACTCGTATTGATGATCGCTTCGACAGTGGCCGCCGCGGCGACAGTTACCGCGACCGCGGCAGCCGCGGGAACGGCGCCGAGCAACACGGCTCCGCCGACGCTGAGCGGGACTGCGCGGATCGGCGAGACGCTGACGGCGTCGCAGGGCACGTGGAGCGGAACCACGCCGATCACGTACGCCTACCAGTGGCAGCGCTGTGACAAGAACGGCGCGGGCTGCAACGCAATCACGGGCGCGACGTCCACGTCGTACACGCTGACGTCGGCCGACCAGGACAACACGCTGCGCGTGCGCGTGACGGCATCGAACAGCGCCGGCTCGAGCACGGCGACGTCCGTCCCGAGTGCCGTCGTCGCCGCGAAGCCGATCGGCAACGTCACGCTCGACGCGGACCGCTCGCTGCTCATGTTCGGCCAGCGCGTGACCCTCACCGGCACGGTGGAAGGCGCGTCGGCAGGGACGAAGGTGACGATCCGCGGGTTCCACACCGGGACGAAGCACTTCTTCCCGGTCGCCGACACGAGCACGGAAGCCGACGGGTCGTTCAGCATCACGTTCAAGCCGATGCAGCGCACCACGTTCGTCGCGAACGTCGGCGGCCAGACGAGCGCACCGGTTCCGGTGAACGTTCGCCCGAAGGTCGTCGTCCATCGGCTCGCCGGGCACCGGCTCCGCGTGAACGTCCTCGCGGCCCGGTCGCTCGTCGGACACTACGTCGTCATCCAGCGCTGGTCGACGGCGCGCCAGGTCTGGATCTCCGTGCAGCGCGTGTTCCTGCGCGGCGCGACGACCGTCTCCGGATCGACCGTCATCTCGACGGCGCTGACGTCGCACGTCCGCTTCGGCGGTGTGATGTCACGCATCTTCGTGCCGCTCGGCCAGGCGGGGCCGGGGTACGTCTCGAGCACCAGCGGCGCGTTCACGCTCTAGCGTCTGTTCTATGCGAAAGGGAAGTGGTGGAGCCCGCGTGGCTCCTCCACTCCTCTCATGTCCGGAGTGCCTGCTGCATCGCGACCGCGTACTCGACGACCTCGCCGTGGCTCGACGCTGCGTTGAACTCCTCTTCTGCCGCTTGGCGCTCGTCCTCGCTCTGCCAGAAGGTCACGTTCAGCAGCTGACCGCTGTCGCGGTTGACGAGGACGTAACCGCCCATGTTGCCGGCCATCGTCCGAACCCGGCCGACGGCGTGGTGCTGGCCCGTGAGAAGGTCGTCCATCTCATCGGGTTGTGCCCTGAACGACTCAACGCGTGCGAACATGGGGCGCGCTTTCCCCGGGCGTCGGGAAACAAAGCCTCCGCCGGAGATATCGTCTGTCCGTGCGCATGCTCGGCACGGTGCTGGCGGCCTGCGTGACCCTCGTCGTCGTCGACAGCTCACGCGCGGAGCAGCGCGGCATCTGGCTGACGTCACCCGCGAACGGCGCGGTCGTCTCGGGCGGCGGGCCGGTCGGGCTCGAGTTCGGCACCGACTGGCTCACCGGCGTGTTCCCGGGCCGGCTGATGCTCCAGGTCGCGCGCGACCCCTCGTTCACCGACCTCGTCGTCGACACGACCTACGAATGTCCGGCGAGCTTCGAGCCATCCTGTCCGTCGACTGCGACGATCGGGCCACTCGCGGACGGCACGTACGTGTGGCGGATCCTCTGGCTGTCGCAGCCGGACGGAGCCCCGTCCTCCTGGATACCGAGCGACGCTTGGACGTTCGTCGTCGGCCAAGGTGAGGTCGGGCGTCCGCCCGGAAACGCGCCGCCCGTCGCGCGGATCGCGTTCACACCGGCCGAGCCGCACGTCGGCGAGCTCGTCTCGTTCGACGGCTCGGCGTCGACCGATCCCGACGGGACGATCGTCTCGTACGCCTGGGCGTTCGGGAACGGAAACGGCGCGACGGGCTCGCCCCTCGCCGCAGCCTCGTTCGACGGCGCCGGCACGTACGTCGTGACGCTTCTCGTCACGGACGGGGCCGGCGCGTCGACGCAGACGAGCGTCCAGGTCACCGTCGGGCAACCGGCGCCGCCTGTGGCAGCGCCCCCGTCGGCCGTCGACTCCACTCCGCCTGTCGTGCGGGCGTTGGTGAGCCGCGGCCGATCGGGGAGCATCGTCACGCTGCGGTACCGCGTGCTCGAGGAGAGCGGCGGCGCGACCGTCGACCTCGTCGTCCGCCGCCGACAGCTCGTGCTCAAGACGATCCACGCGAGCGTTGCGACGACGAGCGGAGAGCCGCGCTTCGTCCGCTGGCGCGGGCCGCGGCGGGCGGGTCAGCTGACGCTCTGCGTTCGCGCGCAGGATCGGGCCGGGAACCGCAGCGAGCTGAGCTGCGCGCCGGTTTGGATCCGTGCCTAGCGAGCGCGGGCAGCCCATACGACCGAGAGGACGTTGGCTTCTGAGAGAGCCTTGACGATGTAGCCGACGATCAAGCGCCGCCGGTAGCTGCTCGAACGTGCGGTACCCCGTCGGCGCTACAGCTTCCTCGCAAGCCGCCCTGCGATGACGAAGAACGCGGGCGGCCGTGCCGCAACGAGCCGCCCGCGTGAGCCTCCCCGCTAAGTGAGGCGCTTGTCTCTCCCGCGGTGGCGAACGCGGCAAACAGACTGACTCGTCAATCAGTGAGCGCCGGACAGAGGCCCTACTCTCCGGCGATGCTTCGGCGGTTCCAAGCGATCGTCCGGTGGTGGAGGTGGGATCCCGCTGAAGTCGTGGTCTTTACCGCGACGCTCACATGTCCGGACTGCGGCTTCGCCAAGTCCGAGACGATGCCGACGGACGCGTGCCGGCACGTGTATCGATGCGAGTCCTGCGAAACGGTCTTGAAGCCGTTGCCTGGCGACTGTTGTGTGTTCTGCTCGTACGCCGATCAGCTCTGTCCGCCAAAGCAGACCGCAGCGCTCAACTCGCATCGCGCGTAGCCTCGTCGCGACTCCCCTTCCGCAGCAACGTTCGCAGAGAGATCAGCCGCACGCGGATCAGCTGGGCAGCCGTTCCAGCGCCGCGAGCGCGAACCTCGACTCTGCCGCGTCGACGCGGACGCCTCAACGTCCAGCCGTCCATGCCCCGAGTCGCGGATGCCCTCGTGAACCCGTCCGCTTGCGCTGCCCTGGCTCCGCGAATGACGCTGCTCCGCAGCGCAGCGGATGCCTCTTACGTGATCGCGCGGGGCTTGATCGCGATCCGTCGGCCTTGCGTCGCCGCTTCCCCTGCGCCAGCGTCCCTTACGCCGAGGTCGGCACCGCCACCGTCGACGCGTCGGAGGTCACCGACGCGGGCGAAGTCGTCGGCCCGCTCTGGACCGCGGCCGGCGAGCCGCAGCCGGGTTGGACTCGAACCGACAACGCTTCGGTCCGACTCCGACGCCACGCGTGCCTCGCTCACGAGAGCCGCAACGCGCGGCTAACGTCGGATCCGTCTGCGACTCGAAGGTCGAGCCGGATGCAGCGGGCGCGCATGGATCAGGCCCGGCTTCGCTCCGCGCGGAGGTGTGACGTTCTCGGCGACGACGTTCCCGCCCGCAAGTTTGAACACCTCACGCTCGCCCACCTCGCGGGTCGGGTGCGTGTACATCTGCTGCGTCCCGTCCCCGAGCTCGACCGTGTACGTGAACGGCCGCTGGCTCATGGTTTCGATCAGCAGCTGCTCGACGATTCGAGCCGCCAAGTGGTGGACCTCGTGCGTCTCAGCGTCGAGCAACCGGGCGAGCGCGTAATCGAGATACGACGAGGTCTCCTCGAGTTCGCCGATCTTGACCAGCCACGTGTCGTTGTCGAGAAGGACGGCTTCGAGCTCGCCGCCGCCGTATTCGATCTTCGTGCGCATCTAGACCCCCTAGGTTGCGTACTTCGCACGATCGTCAGATCTGGCTCGGCGTCAAGGCCCCCGGTGGCGCAATCGCCCCGGTGGCCGCTCTCGCTTCCGATCTACACGCGTGTCGAAAATGGGCGCGCGGTCTAGCCGTTTGCGAGGCGCCATCCGGCGCTCGCGCACGCGTCCGAGCTGCCGGCCCGTTGACGGCCAAACGAGGCGTGCCTACGTCGTGAAGGAACGCCAAGCCGGCAGGCGGGCAGCTAACGATCAGGTCATGCCGGCATCGGCGTGGCGTTTTGGTGCGCCGGTGGGGCAGCCGGCCTGGGTCGACGTCCCGCCGGACGTAATCGACAACGAAGCCGTACCGACCCGGCGAACGAACATGGATCAAAAAGAAGAACCCGGCTGGCTCGTTACGCGGCCTGTGCGCGAGGCGATCGTTCGGGCACGGGAACGCGGCCGCAGAATGCGTAAAGGCTTGTTGCGTCGTTTTTCGAGGCCGACGGTGGGTAAGAGCAGGGCCCGTGGCGTCGATGATCCAGCCGCCTACTCCACATCCGCAGCCGCCGCTGCCTCCGGATCCGGCGCCTGACCCATCGCCGCTGCCGCCGCCCGAGCCGCCCGATCCCTTTCCGCCGCCAGCGCCCGAGCCGGATCCGCGACCGATTTAACCGAGCCGGATCCGTCCAGTCGGGCTCTTCGTTTTACGGATGCGGGGCTGCGGTCGCATCGCCCGACTGGCGGCAACCGAGGGGAGAGATCGTTGCCCCGCAATGACTCTCTTGGCCCGGACCGAGTGGCGGCGTCCGGCCCTGGAAAGGGGAGCAATGCCCTCCCTACTGGCGGTATCGGATGCACTGGGCCGGACGGCAGCGATGCAGGCGAAGCGAGGACGTGGAGCGGATCGGTGCGAACGAGATCGTCTGGAACGGCGCCGGGACGAGCTGCGCGTCGGAGTGTCCATCCAAGCCACCGGAATCAACGGGCTCGGGTCGTGATGCGGGAAACCGGGCGCGCCGCCGCGTTCATGACCGCGTGGTCTTCGCGCGCCGACGGTCAGAACACTGCGCGCGAACTCAAGGAAACGTCGACGAATCCCTGGCGGCGGTGGCCGATCCACGGCCCCGCGCCGAGACGCCCGCCGTGGGGACGGAACGCCTCGGACGTGCCCAGTGTGGTGAGACCTTCCCCGCTCAAGGAGAAGTCCTCACGAGCCCCCGTACACTCTGTGCGCGGAGGTCAAACGGATTGACCAGTCAGTCAAGCTTGAGAGAATGGCTTCTATGCTCGAAATCGGCGACATCGACTAGCGGGGAGCGCGATGGACGAAGAGACGAGGCGGGCACGGATCGCGGCCAACGAGAGCGCCTTCCGCCAGCTCAACGAGAAGATCGAGGGCATAAACGCGATATTCGGTCCGATGGCTGGTTCGATGACCGCGATCTGCGAGTGCGGCGATCCTCAGTGCGTGGAGCAGATAGACGTCGAGCTCGAGCTCTATGAACGCGTGCGCTCCGACCCGACCCTGTTCATCGTCGCAACCGGCCACGACATCGAAGACGTGGAAGACATCGTCGCCCACCATGACGGTTTCGACGTCGTCTGCAAGCACATAGGGGCCGGCAAAACGGTCGCAGAAGCGACCGATCCGCGACGCTAACGGCTTAGGAACCGGCCGGGTCTGCGTGGATCGCCTGAAGGGCGGGCCGGACGATCCGGCACAACTCCTCCACCGGCGCTTGCGCCAGTCCCCGCACATCCTCAGGAAGATGGGGCAGCGCCTCGAGCGCAACCTCACAGGCAGCGACCGCACGAACCAACGCCTGCACAGCCTCGCGGGACACCTGTGTCTCCTCCACCACGGAGCTATCCCGCGACAACGGTCAGCACAAACGCAGCCGGCGACTCAGGAGACGCGACAACCGACGAGTTCGGTGGCGCGGCGACACGGACGGCCTAAGCTCAGAGCGTGAAGACGTATCACCTGATCGAAGCAGAGACGCGGGAACCAATCGGCGACTACGACGCCAGCGACGCCGGCACGCTCCAAGTTGGATCGCACATCGTCATGGAGATGGCAGGCGGGACGCCCCAGACATGGGAGGTCCTAGCGACCCTGGAAAACGATGACGAAGAGCCGATCGCGCTAGTCCGTGAGGCTGCTGGAGTCCCGTAGCTGCCGCGAAGCAGCGACAGCACGAGTTGACGCCGAAAACGCCGAGCCTCGGCGACCCGGTGACGCGTCCGATTCTCCGTCGGCCATAGCCCAGACGTGATCGCAGTTTTCGACGTGTGCCTACCCGCTCTTCTCGTCATCCCACTGATCGCGGTCGCGGCTCTTCAAGTCGACGGGCGCGTCTGGCTCCATCGCGGAACGCCCAGGTCACGCCTCTGCCTCAGCTCCCTCACTCGGAACGCCACCGACATAGGGCGTGGGGCCGGGTCGCGCGTTCTGCTAATCGCGGGCGGTCGCGGATCTCGCAGGAATCTCGCACGAGCCCTGCGTCGTCGTTGAGCGATCGCGCTGGCTTATCCAAGAAGCCGGCTTCTGCAG
>DATCJJ010000048.1:0-3657 GCA_036562845.1 Gaiellaceae bacterium
GACGCGATCACCTTCCCGCAGGTCGCCGAGGCGGCCGGGGTCTCGCTGCGGACCGTGTACCGCTACTTCCCGACGCGGGTCGACCTGCTCCAGAGCGCCGCGGCCTGGCTCGCGGAGTTCACCGGCGGCGCGCGCTGGGACGACCCGCGGACGGTGGACGACCTGGCCGGCACGGTCCCTGAGATGGGCCGTGTGTTCGACGAGCACACCAACGTCTTCCGGGCGCTGGCGGGCGATGAGCTGCAAGAGCAGCGTCGCGTTGCAGTGGCGGCGGCCGTGGCCGAGGTGTCGGGCAACTTGCCGGCCGATGAGGCGCGGCGCGCCGAGGCGGTGCTCGGTTGCCTCCGTTCCGGGCGTGCATGGCTCGCGCTTCACGATCACTACGGCCTCGACGGGGACGAGATCGTGGCGGCGCTGGACTGGGCCGCACGCACGCTGCTCGAGGATGTCCGGGGCCGCAACGAGGCGGCCGGCTGAGGCCACGGGGCGGTCAGCTGCTGCAGCTCGACGTATTCGTCGATGCCCTCCAGCCCGTACTCTCGGCCGAGGCCGGACCGCTTGAAGCCACCGAACGGGCCGCCGATGTCGAGCATCGAGACGTTGACCCCGATGCTGCCCGTGCGGATCCGCGCGGCGATGCGCCGTCCGTGTTCCTCGTCGCCGCTCCAGACGCTGCCGGAGAGGCCGTACACGGAGTCGTTGGCGATGGCGATCGCCTCCATCTCGTCGGCGTAGGGGATCACGGCGACGACGGGGCCGAAGATCTCCTCCTGGGCGATCGTCATGCCGTTGTCCACGTCGGCAAAGACGGTCGGCTCGACGAAGTAGCCGCGCTCGTGCTCCTGCGGGCGGCCGCCTCCGAGCACGACCCGCGCGCCCTCGCGCGTTCCCGAGGCGACGTAGCCCTCGACGCGCTCGCGCTGCGCCTCGCTGATCAGCGGACCCACCGTCGTCTCTGGGTCGGCGGGGTCGCCGACCAGGAACGTGCCGATCGTCGCGGTCAGTGCCTCGACGACCGCGTCGTAACGGCTGCGCGGCGCAAGCACCCGCGTCTGGTTGATGCAGGCCTGCCCGCTGTTGCGCATCGTCGCCGGCGCGAGCGCCGGGATCACCGCGTCGAGGTCGGCGTCGTCGAGGATGATCGCCGCCGACTTGCCCCCCAGCTCGAGCGAGCAGCGCTTGATCTGCTCACCGCAGATCGCGCCGATCCGGCTACCCGCGCGCGTGCTGCCGGTAAAGCTGATCTTGTCGACCAGCGGGTGGCTGACGAGCTCCTCGCTCACCTTGCGATCGGCGGGGACGACGTTCAGGACGCCGTGGGGCAGCCCCGCCGCTTCGAAGATCTCAGCGAGCAGGAACGCGTAGAGCGGTGTCTCCTCCGCCGGCTTGAGCACGACGGTGCAGCCGGTGAGCAGCGCGGGGCAGAGCTTCGGCATCGTGAGCCCCAGCGGGAAGTTCCAGGGGACGATCGCGCCGACGACGCCGACCGGCTCGCGGCGCACGAGCAGGCTCGAGAAGACGCCAGGGCGCTCCTCCGCCCACGGGTACGCCTCCGCTTGGTCGGCGTGCCAGTCCAGGAAGAGCTTCGCCACGTCGACCTGGAGGCCGACGCCTTCGATCGGGGATCCGACCTCGAGCGTCGTCAGCTGCGCGAGCTCGTCCGCGCGGGCCTCGATCTGTTCGCCCGCCCGGCGCAGGACCGCCGCTCGCTCGGCCGCGGTCGCGCGCGGCCACGGGCCGTCGTCGAACGCCGCGCGCGCCGCGCGAACGGCGCGGTCGACGTCGGCGGATCCGGCAAGCGCCGCGCGGCCGATGGGCTCTTCCGTGAACGGATAGATCACCTCCGTGGTCTGACCGCTCGCCGGCTCGATCCACTCGCCGCCCACGTAGAGGAAGTCGCGCTCGATCATATGGTTCTCCTGTGATCGTCCAAGCCGCCGTCGCCGAGGCCGCCGACCGTCCGTTCACGCTCCAGGAGGTCGAGCTCGACGAGCCGCGCGCGGATGAGATCCTGGTCAGGCTCGTCGCCTGCGGCATCTGTCACACGGACGTGACCATGCGGCAGCTCTGGCCGCGCCTTGCGGGGAACGCCGGGCGCTATCCCGTCGTGTTCGGGCACGAGGGCGCCGGCGTCGTCGAGCAGGTCGGCCACACCGTCAAACGCGTCCGGCCGGGCGACGCGGTCGTCATGAGCTACCGGAGCTGCCGCGCATGTCTCGAATGCGCCGCCGGGCGGCCGTACTACTGCGCACGGTTCGCGGCGCTCAACGCGAGCGGCGTCCGCTCCGACGGGTCGACGACGCTGAGGGCGGACGGCCGTCCCGTGTACGGGTCCTTCTTCGGGCAGTCGAGCTTCGCGACCCATGCGCTGGCGTACGAGGACAACGTGGTCGTGGTGGGCGGAGACATCGACCTGAGGGTGGCGGCGCCGTTCGGCTGCGGGGTGCAGACGGGCGCCGGCACGGTCATGAACGTGCTCGAGCTCGACGAGGGCTCGTCGCTCGTCGTGTTCGGCGGAGGCGGCGTGGGCCTCCCGGCGGTCATGGCGGCGCGAGCGCTCGGCGTCGCCACCATCGTCGTGGTCGATCCGGCCCTCGCTCGCCGGCAGCTCGCCGCCGAGGTGGGTGCCACCGTCACCCTCGACCCAGAGGTCGACGACGTGGTCGAAGCGGTGCGGGACCACACGCGCGGCGGGGCGACCAGCGCGATCGAGACGACGGCGATCGCCGACGTTCTCCTGCAGGCTCTGGACTGCCTCGGCGCCCGCGGCACGTGCGTCGCGCTGGGCGTCGGCATGCCGGAATTCGCCTTCGGTATGGAGCGGCTCGGGCGCGGCAAGTCGTTGCGGACGACGATCGAGGGCGACTCGGATCCGCACGAGCTCATTCCGAGGCTCCTGCAGTTGCACGCCCGCGGCGAGCTTCCCGTCGAGAAGCTCATCCGGACCTACCGCTTCTCCGACTTCGGCCGGGCGCTGCGCGATGCCGAGTCCGGCGCGACGATCAAGCCGGTGCTGGTCCACTAGCGCCCCGTCCACTGCGGCCTGCGCTTCTCTGAGAACGCCTTCGGGCCCTCGACGAAGTCCGCCGACGCCAGCAGCCGCAGCAGCCGATCATGGTCGCGGGCGAGCGCGTCGTCGACGCTGTGCAGCAGGCCGTCGAACGCGGCTTCCTTCGTCAGCTGAACGGAGAGGGGTGAGCACTCGAGGATCGCCTCCGCCCACCGTTCCGCCGCCGGCATCAGGTCCGCGATCGGCACCACCTCGTTGACCAGCCCGATCCGCTGCGCCTCCTCGGCGCCGAAGAGGCGGCCGGTCAGCAGGAGTCCCATCGCGACCTTGAACGGCAGTTGGCGCGCCAGCCGGTGCACCCCGCCGGCGCCGGCGAAGAGGCCGACGCGCGGCTCGGGCAGCCCGAACCGGGCGTGGTCGGCGGCGATGATGATGTCGCAGGCGAGCGCCATCTCCAGTCCGCCGCCGACGGCGACCCCGTTGACCGCCGCGATCATCGGCTTCGGGCACTGGAAGTCGCGCGTGATCCGCCCGAACGGAGGCCGAGCGTCGCCTTGGACGTCACCGCCGTTGGCCGTCCGCTCGGCGGTGACCTTGAGATCATTGCCGGCCGAGAACGCTCGCTCGCCGGACCCGGTGAGGATCGC
>DATCJJ010000058.1:0-20533 GCA_036562845.1 Gaiellaceae bacterium
GGCCGTTCATCCCGAGCGGCTCGGGCCAGGAGCGGGACAACGCGCGCGAGCTCGAGCTGAAGGCGAAGCTCGAGAAGGAGCTGCCGGTCGAGCAGGACCTGACGAAGTGGTTCGCGCTGTTCGACGCGCCGATCTGAGCTAGGCGACCGGCTTGCCCATCTCGCGGGCGATCTCCGCGAGGGCGGCGAGGCGCTTCTCCATCGGCGGGTGATCCATGAAGAGCTCGCCGACCTGCTGGCGCCAGTTCGTCGGGACGATGAAGAAGGCATTCATCCCCTGCACCTCGCGCAGGTCGCGCTGCGGGATCTGCGTGATCCCGCTCGCGATCTTCTGCAGCGCGCTCATCAGGTTCTCCGGCGCGCCCGTGATGAGGGCGGAGCCGCGGTCGGCCGCGTACTCGCGGTAGCGCGACAGCGTGCGGATGAGGACGTAGCTGATCACGTACGTGACGAGGGCGACGAGGAAGACGATCAGCCAGACCGGCACCTGGTTGTTGCCGTTGCTGTCGCGCCGCTCGCCGAAGCCGCCGAACATGCCCATGTACATCCCCCAGCGGGTGAGCAGCGCGGCGAGCATCGCGAAGAAGCTCGCGACGGTCATGATCAGGACGTCGCGGTTCGCGACGTGCGAGAGCTCGTGCGCGAGCACCGCCTCGACCTCGCGCGGCTCGAGCCGCCGCCACAGACCCTCGGTCACCGCGACGGCCGCGTGCTTCGGGTTGCGCCCCGTTGCGAACGCATTCGGCACGTCGCTCGGGACGACGGCGATGCGCGGCTTCGGCAGGTCGGCCATCGCGCAGAGCCGCTCGACCATCGCGTGGAGCTCGGGCGCGTCCTCCGCGCTGACGACCTTCGCCCCGGATGCCGCGAGCGCGAGCTTGTCCGACGTCCAGTACTGCACGACGGCCAGGCCGATCACGATGATCAGCATTCCGGCGACGCCGACGTTGAGGTAGTAGAAGAGGATGAGCGCGAAGGCGACGTAGAGCAGCCCGAGCAGGCCGCTCGTGAAAAGCATGCGCAGGGTGAGTCCCGTATCGCGCCCGTATGACCGACGCTTCACGGCTCAAATGGTAATGGGGCCAGGTATTGTCACGCCCCGTGCGCCGGACGATTCTCACCGTACTCACAGGTGCCGCAGTCGTCTCGTTCCTCGCCGCCGGGTGCGGCTCGCAAGGGGTCACGGCGCCCGCTCCGCGCACCGTGATCGGGTCGCTCCCGAAGCCGCAGCTCGAGCCGGCGACGCCGGCGTTCAAGCTCACGGGCAACCCGACCGCCGGCGCGGCGATCTTCCAGAAGTCCGGCTGCATCAGCTGCCACACGCTCGCCGCGGCGCACTCCACGGGCACGGTCGGGCCGAACCTCGACCAGGCCAAGCCCGACTATCGCCTCGCAACCGCCCGCGTCACGCTCGGGAAGGGTGTGATGCCGTCGTTCAAGGGCCAGCTGTCCGACCAGCAGATCGCAGACGTCGCCTCGTACGTCGTCAAGTCGTCCGGCGGCACCCCGTAGAGCTCCCCGAAGGGTTTCCCGCCCACGTCGCCGCGTTCGCGTGCGACCTCGACCGCACGCTGATCGCGGCTGACCTCGAGCTCAGGCCGCGGACGCGCGAGGCGATCGCGCGCGTCCGCGCCGCAGGGGTGCACGTGATCGTCGTCACCGGGCGGATGTTCCAGTCCGTGCGCCGCTACCTCGACGCGGCGGCGCTCGGCGACCCGGTCGTCTGTTACCAGGGCGCGCTCGTCGCCGATCCGGTGACCGGCACGTTCCTGCGCCATGTGCCGATTCCCCTTCCGGCCGCGCACGAGGCGCTCGACGCGGTGATCGAGGCCGGCTTCCACATCAACGCGTACGTCGACGACGAGCTGTACGTCGCCGCGCCGACGCCGGAGGCGCATGCGTACGCCGATCTCAACCGGGTGGAGATGCACGTCGTCGGCGACCTGCGCGACTGGCTGCGCGAGCCGCCGACGAAGCTCGTCGCAGTCGGCGACCCGGGAGCGCTCGACGAGCTCGAGGCGATGCTCAAGCCCCGGTTCGCGGGCAAGCTCTTCGTGTCGAAGTCGCTGCCCCACTTCCTCGAGTTCGCGCACCCGGACGTGAACAAGGGCGCGGGCCTGACGTTCATCGCCGAGCGGCTCGGGTTCACCGCGGCAGAGACCGTCGCGTGCGGCGACGGCGAGAACGACCGCGAGCTCCTCGACTGGGCGGGCTTCGGCGTCGCGGTCGCGAACGCGCACCAGGACATCCTCGCGCGTGCCGACCTCGTGGCCCCCGACGTCGAGCACGAGGGCGTCGCCGCGTTGATGGAGTCCTACTTAGACTCGTTGCCGTGATCGACGCACGCGCCGCGCGCGCGAATCCCGAGGACTACCGGCGGAGGCTCGCCCGCAAGGGGGCGGCCGACACGTTCGACGCGTGGCTGGCAGCGGACGAGCACTGGCGTTCCGTCGTGCCGCGCGTCGACGAGCTCCGCGCACGGACGAAGCTGAAGGGGAAGCCGACGCCCGAGCAGCTCGAAGAGCTCCGCGGCGTCAAGGAGGAGCTGCAGGCGGCGGAGGGCGAGCTCGGCGCGGCGGAGGCCGAGCGCGACGCGCTGCTCACGCAGCTCCCGAACCCTCCGGCCGACGACATCCCGGACGGGGACAGCGACGAGGACGCGGAGGAGATCCGGCGCTGGGGCGAGCTCCCCGAGCTCGGCGAGCCGAAGGAGCACACCGAGATCGGCCGCTTCGAGCTGGAGCGTGCGGCGCGGCTGTCGGGCGCGCGCTTCGGCTATTTCGTCGGCGACACCGCGCTCCTCGCGCTCGCCGTGCATCGCTACGCGCTCGACGTCGTCGTGCGCGAGGGCTTCCTGCCGGTGCTGCCCCCGGTGCTCGTCCGCGAGGAGGCGATGTACGGGACCGGCTTCTTCCCGACCGATCGCTCGAACATCTACGCGCTTCCCGAGGACGAGCTCTACCTGACCGGGACGTCGGAGGTCGCGCTCGCGGGGCTGCACATGGGAGAGATCCTCGACGAGCTGCCGCTGCGCTACGCCGGCTACTCGGTGAACTTCCGCCGCGAGGCCGGCGCTGCGGGCAAGGACACGCGCGGGATGTTCCGCGTGCACCAGTTCTCGAAGGTCGAGATGTTCGTCTTCTGCGAGCCGCGTGTGTCGGCGGACGAGCACGAGCGGCTGCTCGCGATCGAGGAGCAGATCCTGCAGGGGCTCGGCCTGCCGTACCGCGTCGTCAACGTCGCCGCGGGCGACCTCGGCGCCCCGGCTGCGAAGAAGTACGACTGCGAAGGCTGGTTCGCGTCCCAGCAGCGGTACCGCGAGCTGACGTCGACGTCGAACACGACGGACTTCCAGGCCCGGCGGCTCCAGATCCGGCACCGCACCGGCGACGGCAAGGGGCTCGAGCCGGTGCACACGCTGAACGGCACCGCCGTCACCGACCGGGCGACGCTCGCGATCCTGGAGAACTTCCAAGGCGACGTTCCGGACGTGCTCCGCCAGTACGGCGCGCCCGGGCACGTACAGCGCTGATACAAGCGGGGCCAGGCCCGGGCCAGGCCCCGTTACGGAATGCCGGCGGCTTCGTCACACGCGATCCACAACGCGTGCATCGCACGGTGCGGAAGTCGTGACGGAGACGAATCGGGGCCTGGCCCGGGCCAGGCCCCGGCTGTTACAAGCCGGTGCCTAAAACGCTGCCCCGGCCTGCTTGCCGGGGACGTACCAGCTCGGACAGATGAAGCGGAAGGCGTGGGCGAACTTCTGGGCGCGGGCGAGCTCCTCGGCCGACTCGGCGTGCTCGGAATCGAGCAGCGGATCGACGACCTCCTTGAAGTACGCGTCCGCAGCGGCGTGCCGGGCTTCCTCCGTCGGATACTCGCCGCGGATTCGCGCGAGCTCGCCGGCGTCGAGGAAGATCCCCCCGCACTCCGGGCACTCGTCGATCGTCACCCCGCGCTTCACGCTCCAGAAGTGGCGCATGAGCACGACGTCGTCGGTGCACTTCGGGCACCGGTAGCGTTCGGCGGGATCGACGACGACACCCGGATCGCGCCGGACGCCCAACAGCTGTTCCCCCGCGGTCTCCGCCTGCTCGTCCACCTTCTGGAGCTCCCAGTGATCGAACCAGATGCCGCCGCAGCCGCCGTCACAGACCTCCACGGAGAGGCCGCCGACGACGACGGTGGCGAGCGCATGGCCGCAGGCGGGGCACGACACGGTCACCTGCCCCGTATCGGCACGATGCGTGCGTCGCTAAAGCCCGATCCGCCGGGTCGAGGAACGTGTTTCGATCGAGCAACGGAGCGGGAGGGATTCGAACCCCCGGACCCGACTGCTCGGGCCTGCTGCTTTCAAGGCAGCCGCATTCAGCCAGACTCTGCCACCGCTCCGATCCGGTCGCCGTCCTGCAGTGTCACAGATCGTCTACCAGCGAGACACGACTTGATCAGGTATTCGCGTCCGTCGCCATCGAGGACGAAGAGCCAGTCATACGAGCCTGCCAGCGTGCGCTTGACGACGTATCCGTTCGAGTTCGAATGGATTCGCCGAAGGTCAACCTCACGTCGCGCGCTACCAACGAATTTGCACTGGACTCGTACAAGTGTGGCTCCATCGTCAACGACGAGGTCGTACGCCGCCGACTCTGTCAACGGAATCGCGACGTCGTATCCCAACTGCGTAAACGTCGCAATCGCCCGGGACGTCGCGATGTCGCCTTTCCGCTGCGTGAGCCGCACGCCTCAATGGTACCGGTATGGGCAACCGGCGGACCCCACCGCACCGTGAGGTCACTCCGAAGCGAGGAGGCGTGGAAGAGCCCCGATCGAACCGGCCGCCTGGTTCCTCGATACCGTAGAGAATGCTGCGGCATCTGCTGATGCCGGTCTCCCGACACACACGGATGCTCGCACTCGCCCTCGCGGCGGCCGCGGCGTGCGTGCTCGCAGCGACGGCGTCGTCGCGGCCGCGCAACCTCCCGCCCGGCCCGTGGTGCGGCGGGAGGCTCTGGCGGATGATGACGCTGAGCGACCCGATGCGGCAGACGGTCGACCTGCACGGCGACCCGACGACGATCGCGGACATCGCGAAGCTCGACTCGCCGTCGCGGACGCTGCAGACGCGGTCGACGCAATTCCAACGGCACGTGTGGCGCATGCGGACCGTGATCGACCGTTACCGCGTCGCGTCGAACGGCGAGATCGTCCTCATCCTCTTCAGCATCGACAGCGCGCAGTACATGAACGCGTACCTCCCGAACCCGCACTGTCTCGGACCGGATTCGCGCGACCGCACCGGGATGATCTCCGCACGGAAGCAGCTGACCGCACGCTGCGCGAGGGTGACGCCGGCGTGGCAGCTCGTCGGCCTCACCGTCGACATCGGCGGTGTCGGGTTCTGGAATCCCAACCGGTCGACACGCGGTGCGCTGCCGAACGGCGCCGAGCTCCGTCCGGTCACGAACCTGAAGATCGTCAACGGCTGCGGGATCGGGTGAGCACCGCCGTGTCCTCGACACGTCTGGGCCGGCGGCGCCGCCGGGCGGCCCGGGCTTCTGCCGCGCTCCTCGCGAAGCGGCGCGTGCAGGTTGCGCTCGCGACGCTGCTCGCACTGTTGATCGCCCTGATCGGCACGGGCTTCGTCGGCGCGATCGTCCTCTACCGGTCGGCGGAGAACCGCTACGTCAACGTCGCGCTCCCGCTCAGCCGGTTGACCCGCGACGTGCTCTTCCGGGTCACCGAGGAGGAGTCGGCGGTGCGCGGCTACATCGTCACCGGGCCCGATCAATACCGGAAGAGCCTCGCGCCGTACTTCGAGGGGAAGCGCGAGCTCGCGAAGGACCTGGCCCGGATCCGGGAGCTCACGAGCGACCGCCCCGCACTGGCCGCGCGCCTGCAGGCGGTCCAGCTCCAGGCACAGTCGCTGCGCGGCTTCTACGACCGGCTGATCACGTTCATCCACGACGGGATCGAAGGCCGAGAGCAGGCGAAGCGCGACGTGCTCGATGCCGAGCGCCGTGCCGCGGAGTTCCGGTCGACGCTCGCCCTCATGCAGACGGACGTCGACGCATTCATCAAGGAGACGCACGAGGCACAGCACCGCACCTACATCGCGACGCTCACGATGCTCGGGACGGCGGGGGCGCTCGCCCTGTTCATCGCCGGGGCCCTGCTCCGCCGCGTCCCCGAGCGGCTGCGGCTCGCGTACGCGGAGCAGGAGCAGAGCGCGCAGGCAAGCCGGGCGCTCGCGCACGTCTCCGAGGCGGTGTTCCTCGTCGACGAGGACGAGCGGATCCGCTACTGGAACCCCGCCGCCGAGCTGCTCTACGGGCTGTCCGCCACGGAGGCGGTCGGGCAGCCCGCCCGGGGCGTCGTCATCGACTACGACGAGCTGATCGAAGCGGCCGAGCACGGCGACCCGTTCGTCCCGGTCGTCCTCGAAGGCGCGGAGCGCTGGCTCGCCCCGGTGATCCGCTCGTTCGACGGCAGCAACGTCGTCGCCGTCCGCGACGCCACTGCCGCATACGCGCTCGAGCGCGCGCGCACCGACTTCGTCGCGACCGCGTCGCACGAGCTGCGCACGCCGCTGACGGCCGTCTACGGCGGCGCGACGACGCTGCTCGCCCGCGGCGACGAGCTGCGGCCATCGCAGCGGGAGAGCCTCCTCAACCTGATCGCCGAGGAGGCCGCCCATCTGACCGGGATCGTCGACCAGCTGCTCGTCAGCGCGCAGCTCGATCGCGGGACGCTCCGCGTCGACGAGAGCGAGTGCGACATCGCAGAGGTGTGCAACGCCGTGGTCGCGGCCGCGCGCCTGCGCGCGCCTGCGGGCGTCACCGTCGCGATCCACCTGCCGTCGGCGATCGAGCCTGTCCGCTGCGACGCCTCGCTCCTCCGGCAGGTGCTCGTCAACCTCGTCGACAACGCCGTGAAGTACTCGGTCGGCGGCGGCACGGTCCTCGTCCGCGTCACAGACGGAACCGCCTCCGTGCGCATCGACGTGGTCGACCAGGGGCTCGGCATCCCGAGCGCCGAGCAGGAGAAGATCTTCGAGAAGTTCTACCGTCTCGACGCCGAGATGACGCGCGGCGTCGGCGGCTCCGGGCTCGGGCTCTACATCTCGCGCGAGATCGTGCAGCAGCTCGGCGGCACCCTGACGCTCGAGTCGCACGTCGGCAAGGGCTCGACGTTCAGCGTCGCACTGCCGCGCCGCGCGTAGCATGCCCCCGTGCCGAGGGGCGAAGACCTGCGGGGCCTGATGCGCTACTGGCCGCACGGCGTGTCCGTGCTGTCGGTGGACTACGAAGGCGACCGGATGGGCGTGACGCTCTCCTCGCTCGTCTCGCTCTCGCTCGAGCCCCCACTCGTCGGCGTCTCGATCGGCAAGCAGGCATCGCTCTACGAGCTCCTGCGCCGCGCCGGCGCGTTCGCCGTCAGCCTGCTCGGCGCCGAGCAGGAGGAGCTGGCGCGCCGCTTCGCCGCGGGCCATCCGCCGATCGTCCACTGGGCCGGCGTGCCGACTCGCGAGGGCAAGGTCGCACCGCTCGTCGAAGGCGGCGTCGGCTGGATCGAAGCACGGGTCGTGGCGGAGCACGACGTCGGCGACCACACGTTCTTCGTCGGCGACGTGCTGTACGTCGAGCGCGGCCCGTCCACGCGCGCGCTGATGTACCGCGACCGCGAGTACCACGGACTGTGACGCAACCGACCGAGGCCGTCGTCTTCGACCTCGATGGGGTGTTGATCCAGTCCGAGGAGGTCTGGGACGAGGTGCGCGAGCGGTACACGCGCGAGCGAGGCGGCCGGTACGACGCGGAGATCCAGCGAGCGATGATGGGGATGAGCTCGACCGAGTGGTCGCGCTTCCTCCACGAGACGGCGGGCATCTCCGACGCGCCCGAGGAGATCAATCACGCCGTCGTGCAGCTGATGCTCGCGGCATACCGGGAGCACCTGCCGCTGGTCGACGGCGCAGTCGAGGCGGTGCAGCGGCTCGCCGCCGCGTTCCCGCTCGCCGTCGCGTCCTCGTCGAACCGGCCGCTGATCGACGCCGTCCTCGACGCCGCCGGCCTCGAGGCGTACTTCGCCGCGACCGTCTCCTCCGAGGAGGTCGCGCATGGCAAGCCCGCCCCCGACGTCTATCTCGAGGCGGCGCGCCGGCTCGGCGCCGAGGCGACGAGGTGCGCCGCCGTCGAGGACTCGCACGGCGGGATCCGCTCCGCGAAGGCGGCGGGGATGCGCGTGATCGCGATCCCGAACGCAACCTATCCGCCGGACGAGGAGGCGCTTGCGCAGGCCGACGTCGTGCTGCGCTCGCTCGCCGAGCTGACCCCCGCCGTCGTCTAATCGACGCGGCCGACCAGCACGCAGCCGTTGTGCCCGCCGAGCCCCATCGCGTTCGACAGGGCGACGTCGACCTCGACGCGCCGCGCCTCGTTCGGCACGTAGTCGAGGTCGCACTCCGGATCGGGATGCTCGTAGTTCATCGTCGGCGGAAGGACGCCGTCGTGCACCGCCCGCACGCACATCATCGCCTCGATCGCGCCGGCCGCACCGAAGCAATGCCCGGTCACCGACTTCGTCGAGGAGACCGCGAGCGAATACGCGTGATCGCCGAAGACCTCCTTGATCGCGCGCGTCTCGGCGAGGTCGCCCTGCGGCGTCGACGTCCCGTGCGCGTTGAGGTAGCCGACCCGCGACGGCTCCACGTCAGCACGACGGAGGGCGGCGCGCATCATCTCCTTCACCCCGGTCGAATCGGGATCCGGCTGCGCCATGTGGTGCGCGTCGTTCGAGGCGCCGTAGCCGAGGATCTCGGCGTAGATCGTCGCGCCGCGTGCGCGTGCCGCCGCGAGCTCCTCGAGCACGAGCACGCACGCACCCTCCCCCATGACGAAGCCGTTGCGCGTCGCGTCGAACGGCCGTGACGCGTGCGGCGGATGCTCGTCCTCGACCGCGAGCCCGCGCATCGCGACGAAGCCGGCGAGGATCAGCGGATGGAGGCAGGCCTCGGCGCCGCCGGCGAGGACGGCGTCCGCGTCGCCGCGCTTGATCACCTCGGCCGCCTCGCCGATCGCGTGCGAGCCGGTCGCGCAGGCGGACACCGGCGCGTAGTTCGGCCCGCGGTAGCCGAGCGAGATCGCGAGCTGGCCGCTCGCCGCGTCGACGAGGACGCTCGGGATGAACGTCGGCGCGACGCGGCGCGCTCCGCGCTCCCGTAGGACGTCGGCCTGCTCCATGATCCCGAGGAAGCCGCCGATCGCGCTGCCGAACAGGATCCCGACGCGGTCCGGGTCGTAGGTCGAGTCGAGCCCGGCGTCGCCGACCGCCTCGCGCGCCGCGCCCAGCGCGAGCAGCACGTAGCGGTCGAGCCGCCGCAGCTCGCGGGGATCGTCGAGGCCGGTCGGGTCGAATCCCTTCACCTCGCCGGCGACGCGCACCGGCGAGTCGCCCGGGTCGAACGACCGGATCCAGTCGATCCCGCTCCGCCCGGCGACCGCGGACTCCCACGTCGAGCGGGCGTCGTTCCCGATCGGCGTGACCGCCCCCAGTCCCGTGACAACCACGCGTTTCTGCACTGTCTTAACGCTAGTTGAGCACGTCTGAGCCGATCCTGAGCAAACCGGCGTTAGCCGTCCTCGGGGTCCGGGAAAGAAATGTCCAACTTCCCCGCTTTCAGGAGGTCAGAGGTCATTTCCACAGCGGCGTCGCATGCCCAGAAGCCAGGGCTCGTGTTCTTCTACTCACCGGTATCGGGGGCGTGCCGGCGCGCCGAGGGGTTCCTTGCCCAGGTGCTCCAACGGCGGCGCAACCACGGCACGTTCAGGCTCTACCGCGTGGACGAGCATGAGCGCCCGGACCTCGTCGAGCGATTCGGCATCGAGACGATGCCGACCCTCGTCGTCGTCGAGGACAAGGTCGTGCGCGCACGCCTCGAGCGGCCGCGCGGCTGCCGGGAGATCGAGAGCTTTCTCGCTCCCTGGCTGCACTAACCCGCTGGGATTCCCGCTTCGCGGAGCGACCGCTCCGCGAAGCGGTCCCAGTTCTCCTCGATGAAGGTCGCCATCGCACGCTCCTGCTCGAGGATGTCGCGGCACGCCCGCGCCGTCTCCTCGTCCCCCGCGCGCTCCGCGACGCGCCGCAGCAGCTCGTAGCTCGCGATCTCGAGATGCTCGGTCGTATACGCGTCGCGGGCGCTGCGGCCGGTGCTCTCGCCGCGCACGAGGTCGAGCGGCATCTTGAGGAACGCCTCGAGCATCCCCGCCGCCTGCCGCACCATCGACGGCTGCGCGCCGTGGGCCTCGAGCCGTCCACGCATGAGCGACTCGTGCCGTTGCGTCTCGAGCTTGTGGTGCTCGAGCCGGTCGATGATCTCCGGGTCGTCCGCGCTGCGGATGAGGCCGTCGATCATCCGCAGGACGGTCTGCTCGAGCGCGTGCGCCTCGTCGATGTGGGTGACCAGCTGTGTCTGGATGTCGGTCACGCGTGACCTCCTCAACTCGAATTCTCCGTACGGGCGGCCGAACGCGGTGGCGCGCCCGTGCCAGCCGTCGCCGCGGGGCTCGAGCACGTCGACGAGGAAGCCGAACGGCGCGCGATAGCGCAGCTCGGTCCCGTCGACGTCGAATGGGATGCCGCGCCCGCGCAGGAGGACGGTCTCCCCCGTCCTCCCATGAATCCGCTTGCGCACGCCGGTCAGCGGCGGCAGCGCGCCGCCGAGTCGCCGGACCTCCCACACCCCGTCGAGCTCAGCCACCAAACGTGACTGTGACCGTCGTCCCGTCTCTGGAAACGTCGAAGGGCGCAAGACGCGACACGGCGATCGCCCACCCCACGTCAGCCTCGAAATCGCACACTTTCCAGAGCTCGCGCACCGTGCCCGACGGCATCACGACCCGCTTGGGAAGACCCCGGGTCTGCGCAGGCAGGAAGTGGACGACGAGCACGGCGGCGCCGCTCGGCCGCACCGGGGCCCCGGAGCCGCACTCCGCGATCGGAGCGTGCGCATAGGCCGCGACGACCTTCTGCACGCGGGTGTCGAAGACGAAGTCGACTGAGCTCCTCCCCACGTTCAGGTCCGTCATCGTCGCGTGATCCGGCGCCGACGCCGAGCCGCCGCAGCCGGCCAGGGCAAGGACGATCGAGGCAACGATTGTCGGCCACCGCACCGGCATCATGGTCCTGGAAGACTCCCATCTTCTCGAGATTGGAGGTGGGGAGATGAGTTGGAGAGTCGCTGCATTTGCTGCGGCGGCACTCTGCGCGTTTGCCGTCGCCGGTTCGGCATTCGGCGCAGGGATCGATACCGTCAGCAACGGAAGTCCCGCGAACACGACGCCGCAGAACCACCAGAACGAACCGGCGGTCGCGATCGACGCGAACCACCCGAACATCGTCGTCGCCGGGTGGAACGACTTCGTCGACTGGGCGCCGTGCCCGCAGCACGACGCACTCGACTTCGGCACCTGTGCGGACGACGCGGACAACGGCGTCGGCCTCTCCGCGGTCGCGTTCTCGTTCGACAGGGGCAACCACTGGACGCAGCCGGCGTACCCGGGAGGTTGGACCGCTGCCGACTGCGACCCGACGGCGAGCTCGTGCACTCCGCATGTCGGCACGATCCACACGCTGCCCGGCTATTTCGAGAACACGCTCGTGTCCTCGGGCGACCCGGCCGTGACGATCGGTCCGATCCCGGATGACAACGGCCACTTCAGCTGGTCGAACGGGGAACGGGTCTACTACGCGAACCTCGTCGGCGCCTGGCCGTCCGGCTTCGCGTTCCCGAACTCGGAGTTCCACGGCTTCCTCGGCGTCGGCGTGTCGCGACTCGACAATCCCACGCCCCAGTCGATCCTGCAGGCGTCGAGCTGGCAGGCGCCGGTGATCGTCAACCAGACCACAGGCCAGACCGCATTCGAGGACAAGGAGCAGATCTGGGCCGACAACGCGTCGCTGAGCAAGTTCTTCGGCCGCGTCTATCTCTGCAACCCGGAGTTCCGCTCGGTCGGGCAGCACAAGGGGCTCGGCGGCGGAACCTTCCCGGCGCCGCTCACCATCTCGTATTCGACGGACGGCGGGTCGACGTGGACGACGAAGCAGGTCACCCCGGCGGGAACGAACGGGCTCGGCCCGACCCAGTTCGGGATCTCGGGCTGCACCGTCCGGACCGACAGCCACGGGAACGCCTACGTGTTCGCAGAGATGTTCCAGAGCCCGACGATCGTCGGGCTGCCCACGCACGGATTCCACGTGATGTGGACGTCGACCGACGGCGGCGTGCACTGGTCGAAGATGCAGGTCATCCAGCAGATCAACGACCCGTGCTTCTTTACCGACCCCGTGTACGGCCGCTGCGTGCTGGACGGCTTCGCAGGCGCGCGCACCGACCTCTCGGCAGCTCCGTCGATCGATATCGCAAACGGCGCGCCGACCGGCGGTATGAGTGCGTCGAACGAGATCGTCGACGTCTGGGCCGACAGCGGGACGACCGTCAACAGCAACGCCGCACTGCTCACGTTCTCGCGAGACGGTGGGCAGACGTGGACGGGCCCGGTCGACGTCACGCAGAGCGGCGACCGGCCGATCTACGCCGCACCGGCTCTCTCGCCGTCGGGCGACCGCCTCTACGTCGTGTACGAGGCCGACACCGCACCCTGGCGAGCCGGCGATATGACGTCGACACGCCCGTATCACGGCGTCTTCGAAACCGCCGCGATCGGCTCCAGCGGTGCGCCGGGAGCGTGGACGGCGCAAACCGGACCGCTCGGCGACCTCCGCGCGACCTATCCGGGCCACGACATCTACCAGGAACGCATCGGCGACTACGTCTACGCGGCAGCGACCCAGGCGTACGGCGTCGGTGTGTGGACGGACGCCTCACCCGCGGCGGTGTGCTCCGCCGTGCAGGCGTACCGCGCCGCCTCGCTCGCCGCGGGCACGCTCGCCCTTCCGGCGCCGTGGCCCCTCTTCAGTTGCCCGACGTTCGGGAACACCGACATCCTCTCAAACACGACGGGCTGAGGACGGAGACTCGGGGGGACGGCGGTCGCCGTTCCCCCGAGGGCCGACCGGTAGTGTCGCGCGCAGATGGCCGACGCACCAGGACCGAACGTCCCGTTCCCGCCGATGGAGGCCGAGCTCGTCTCGGAGCTGCCCGAGCAGGGCGGCTGGCGGTACGAGCCGAAATGGGACGGCTTCCGCGGCGTGCTCGAGAACGACAACGGCGAGCTCGCGCTCTGGTCGCGCAACGGGCGGCCGCTGTTGCGCTACTTCCCCGAGCTGCGGCCGCTCGGCGAGCTGATGCCGAAGCACTCGGCGCTCGACGGCGAGATCGTCATCGCGCGCGAGGGCAAGCTCGACTTCGACGCGATGCAGACGCGCCTGCACCCGGCGGAGTCGAGGGTCCGCAAGCTGTCCGCGGAGATCCCCGCAACCTTCGTCGCCTTCGACCTGCTGCTGTGGGGCAAGAAGAAGGTGCATGCGAAGCCGATCGAGGACCGGCGTGCGGAGCTCGAGACGGTGGCGGGCGGGTTCTCGCTCTCACCGGTCGCCGACGCCGTCGCGCAGGGGCGCGACTGGCTCGACGATCTCCAGGCCGCCGGCTTCGACGGGGTGATCGCGAAGAAGCTCGGGCTGCCGTACCTCCCCGGCTCGCGCGACGGGGTGGTCAAGGTGAAGCCGCACAAGACTGCGGATGCGGTCGTGATCGGTTTGCGCTGGAAGGCCGGCGGCCGCTCGACGATCGCGACGCTCCTGCTCGGCCTCTACGCCGACGACGGGCATCTCGACTACGTCGGCTCGGCGGCCGTCGGCGCGAAGCGGCACGACGAGATCGCGGCGAAGGTGCTGCCGCTGCTCGACCCGAAGAACGACCGCGGCTTCTCGGAGCCGAACCGCTGGGGGACCGGCGAGCTCGAGCAGGTCGCCGTCAAGCCGAAGCTCGTCGTAGAGGTGCGCTACGACAAGCTCGAGAAACACCGCTTCCGCCACGGCACACGGCTGATCCGCTTCCGCCCGGACAAGGATGCCGACCGGTGCACGTGGCGCGAGGTGCGCCCGCCGCGGCGGCCGGGCGATCTCTCAGTGGATCAGCTTCTGGCTCGGCCCGCAACGGATCTGACCACGTAGACGCCGAAATACGGTGGACGGCTCCCGGGGCCGAGCTCCGTGTGTGACGCGACGGCATATCGTTCGTTGATCCAGTGCCGCTCCCGCGCCGCCTCGGGGGACCACTCGGGAACGGCCAGGACCGCGTCCCGGTCGGCCGGGATCGCCCGCGGCTCTGCAGATGCCAGATCTCGCCCGTCGAGCGAGGGCGCAAGGAAACGGATCGTCTCGAAGGTGATCGAGTAGCCGGCACCCGGCAGCAGGTAGAGCCGGGTGCTCCGCGGGATCGTCCGCGCATACTGCCCAAGCACGGTCGGCGAATCCGGTGGATGCAGCGCCGGATAGCGCCGGAGGTAATAGCGCATGTTGATGAACGCGACGCTCGCGAGAAACGCGAACGTCGCGACCGCGAATATCTGTGCACCCCGGCGTCCGGCAATGCTCTCGCTCGTCTGCCACCCGAGCTCCGCCACACATGCCGCCGCAAGACAGAACGCCCCCATCACGCCGACGATGCGCGTCGAGTCGAGCGCATTGATCGTCACGACGCCGGAGACGAGCGTGAGGATGCTCCACTCGGCGACGAGGAAGAGCCGCGAGTCGCGCAGGCCGAGGAGCGCAATCAGGAGACCGAGCACGATGAGAGGGCCGCTGAGCGCGTCCGTCAAGAAGCTCCCGTAGTGGGGCGCGGTGTCCCACGCTCCGTTCAACGCGGCGAGGGTCCGCTTCGACTGGTGCAGCAAGACGGCGGGCACCGTGTGCACGCCGTAAACGCTCATCTCGTGCTCACGCGGGCCGGCCGTCCAGACGACCACCTCGCGACCGTGCTCGTTGAACTTTTCGGGGTATCGCGCGTAGTAGCCGGCCATCGGCGCGAAGAAGACGAACGCAGCGAGCAGAGCAACAGCCGCTCCGGGCCAGCGGGATCGCAGGAAACCCCGCGCCTTTGCCGCCCGGTGGATGACATAGCCGGCGGCGACGAGCGGCGCGACGCGCGCCCCTTGGTACACCTCGAAGCAGAGACCGGCGGCGAGTCCGGTGAGCGCCCAGTCGGCCAGTCGATTTCGATCGGCAGCTCGGACGACAAGGAAGATGACGAGCAACGTCGCCGCGACCCCTTGTTCGTTCGAGATGCCGATACGGCTGTAGTGGACGGCCCACTGGGAGACGGCCAGCAGGGTGGCGGCGAAGAGCGCGCAGCGGGTGCCGAACATGCGGCGCGCGAGCCCGTAAAGGAGGACGACGGCGACGGCTCCGAGAATGACGGACGCCATGCGGAGCCCGAAAAGGTCGTTTCCGAACACCCGCATCGCGAGCGCGGGGATCGCGTAGCTCAACCGAGGCGTGGCCGCGAAGCCGGTCGTGAGAATCTCGGCGTTTTCGCCTGTCAAGAATCCGCGGGCGTCGAGGCCGATGAGGGCTTCGTCCGGATGGATGTACGCGGGTCTGCTCCCGAGCTGGTAGCCGCGCAGCGCGATCGCAACCACGAGTATGGCGGCGACGCCGACGCATTCGAGGACGAGGCTGCGTGAGATCCTCGGGCGCCGGAGGCGCGGGCGGCCACCGGTGCTCGCAGCACCGATCAGGGCGCTGCCGACGGCGACGAGCCAGACGATCGTTGTCCCGGGGCCCGGGTGGCCGTTCCGCATCCGCTCGTACGCCACGACGGCAGAGACGAGCGCGATAGCCCCGAACGTGACACTCGCGAAGATCCACGGTGTCCTGCTGGGCAGGAGCGTCCGCGCTTCCGCCGGTGCCGGCGCAGGCAACCGCCGGAGCGCGCTGCGCACCAAAACGGCCCCGGCGACATAGAGGAGCCACCCCCAAGGTGATGGGTGGGGCGGCCGGAGGATGTGTCGCGCGAGAAACGCGAAGACGTATCCGACAGGGACGGCGAGGACGCGAAGCCTCGTCGCGACCATGCTGCGCGCCCACCCGAGGGATCTCCCACTCCAACCTCGTCGCGTACCGCAGCTCATGCTCGCGCCTGCGGTCGATCGTATGACGGTGCGCCGGGCCGTTCAACGGCCCCGACGATTCAGCGGCCCGGCTTCTTGGCGCGGCTCGGTTGCACGCGCTTCGGCTCGCCCGGCATCTTCGGGAAGTTCGGCGGGTACGGCGCCTCCCCCACGCCCTCGGACTCCTCGCGCTCGACCCACTCGAGCAGGACGCGGAGGTCGCAGACGGCGTCGTCGATGCCGGCGTGGAGATCGCCGAGCTGCGCAAAGCGCGGCGGTAGCGACGCGATCGTGAAGTCCTCGGTCTCGACGTCCGGCAGCTCCTCCCACGTCACCGGCGCGGAGACGGTCGCGTCCGGCCGGCCGCGCACCGAGTACGCGGAGAGGATCGTCCGGTCGCGTGCGTTCTGGTTGTAGTCGACGAAGACGCGCTCGCCGCGTTGCTCCTTCCACCACGCAGTCGTCACGAGCGTCGGATCGCGGCGCTCGATCTCGCGCGCGAAGGCGAGCGCGCAGCGGCGCACGATGCGGAATTCCCAGTTCGGCTCGATCCGGCAGTAGACGTGGATGCCGCGGTTCCCGCTCGTCTTCGGCCAGCCGACATAGCCGATCTCGTCGAGGACCTCGCGCACGATCGCAGCGACGCGCTTCCCCTCTGCGAAGCCGGTGCCCGGCTGTGGGTCGATGTCGATGCGAAGCTCGTCCGGCTTCTCGGGCTCGCGGCGGCGCGACGGCCACGCGCCGAACTCGAGCGTCGCGAGGTTCGCGGCCCAGGCGACGTGCGCGACCTCCGTCACGCAGAGCTCGTCGGCGTGGCGGCCGCTCGGGAACGTCACGCGCGCCGTCTCGATCCAGTCGGGGCGCCGCTCGGGCACGCGCTTCTGCCAGATCACTTCGCCGCCGACGCCCTCCGGCTGTCGCTTCAGCTGGCACGGCCGCTCGTACAGCGCGTTGACGATGCCGTCGCCGACCGCGACGAAGTACTGGACGAGGTCCAGCTTCGTCTCGCCGCGCGACGGGAAGTAGACCTTGTCCGGGTTCGTGACCTTGACGACGCGTCCGCCGACGTCGAGCTCGATGAACGGCGCGGCCATGGCAGAAGTATCGTTGGCCCGATGCTGGCGCTGGAGCCGCTCGACGACTTCGTCGTCGTGGAGCCGACCGACGAGGAGGCGGAGACGCGCCTCGGGCTGATCATCCCGGCGAGCGCGGAGGCGCACTGCCGGAGCGGCATCGTCATCGCGAGCGGTCCGGATGCGGACGGCGTCGGGCCGGGCGACAAGGTCCTCTTCCCGAAGGACGCGGGCTACGACGTGCGGCTCGCCGGGACGAACCAGAAGCTTCTCAAGCGCGCCGAGCTGATCGCGCGCGTGCACGACTGACCGGGGCGCCGCGCAACACGGCGCCCCGGTCGAGCGCCGCTAACCGACTGCTGCGACGAGATCGGGGATCAGGTTCGCCGCGTTCGGCGTCCCGAGGCCCGTCACCGGATCCCAGCCGGGCGATGCCGTGTAGCCCGTCACCGACGGATCGGCCTGGTTGTTCCCGACGGTGACGTCGAAGAAGTCGTTCGCATACGTCGTCGGGTTGGCCGCGAGCGTGTAGAGCGCCTGGTTGATCGGCCCGAGCCCGTGGCCCTTCGACTGTGCCGCGATCGCGACGAGGCCAGCCCACTGCGGGCAGCTGAGCGACGTGCCGCCGATGTCGTACCAGCCGGTGCTGCACGGCGCTCCGCCCGGACAGATCAGGCCGCTGTTGCCGTCGTTCGGCAGCGTGATGTAGACGAGTGCGCCGGTGCGCGCGCTCGCCTGCAACGCGATGTCCGGGACGCCGCGCATCGACCCGGCGAACGTGCTGCCGGCTGGCAGCGTGCTCTGGAAGGTCGGCTTCGCGAACACGTGGCTGAAGCCGCCGCCCGAATCGATCCAACCGACCTCCGCCTGCCCGGGGTTGTTCTGGCAGTTCACCGGCGGGTTGACGGAGTCGACGATCCGCCCGTTCGTCGCGGTTGCGTCCGTGCAGAGATACGTTCCGCCGACGCCGGTGACGAGCGGATCGGAAGCCGGCCATTCGACCGTCGGAACCGGGATCGTCGACCCGCCCTGTCCGACGGGCGTCTTCTCGGTGTTTGCGCTGCCGCCGTCGCCGGACGAGCCGAGCACGGTGACGCCGTTCGCGGCCGCGTGCTGAAACGCGTAGCGCAGGTTCTGCAGCGACTGCGCGCTGCCGAACGCATCTTCCGCCGAGGCGAAGCTCTGCGAGATGACCTGCGCGAGGTGATGCTGAACGACGTAGTCCTCGTCCGCCATCATCTGCGGGAAGCCCTGGACCCCAAGCGTCTCCGCCGTCGGCGTGTGGACGAGCAGGATGTTCGCGCCAGGCGCGATCGCGTGCGCCGTCTCGACGTCGAGCGAGACCTCGAGCGCCCACGCGGACTTGTCCTCCTGGCCCGTGCCGTTGCTCGACGAAGGCGGCGCCTTCGTCGCCGGCGACCCCTGCAGGCTCAGCTGGCTGAACGTCGGCATGCCGGCCGAGCACGTGACGCCCTCCTCGCCGCACATGGGCGGCAGTCCCCACGTCTGGTTGTAGACGTGGAGGTCGTGGGCGATCGTGTCGCTTCCGTAGGAGTCGACGATTGCGATCGTCATGCCGGAGCCGTCGAGGCCCTGCTGGTACAGCGGGCTCAGGTTGTACGCCGCACGCGTCGACGCCGGGTTGAAGCACCGCCTTCCGACGGACGCGCACTGCGCCTGTGTCGGCGGTGTCTCGCTCGCGGACACCTGCGCGTAGTCGTTGACCGTGCCGACTGTCGGGTGCGGGACCGGCAACGCCGCCGCGCGACTCGGCGAGCCGCCGGCGGACGCCGCAAGCGCCGCGATGATTCCGGATACACCGATAACGGCGGACGCCGCGCCGAACTTCCGCTTCGATGCGAAGGACAAAGGGTCACCCCCAATGAGTGTGTCAGGGCTCGGTCGCGTCCCCTCGGCGCGACCGGGGCGGCACACTACTGGGTCGCCGTGAATCGTGCGGCGAACCCGTTACCATGGCTCGGCTCGCGGAGGGGTGGCAGAGCGGTCGAATGCGGCGGTCTCGAAAACCGTTATCCGTCGTTAGGCGGATCGAGGGTTCAAATCCCTCCCCCTCCGCTTACGGGCTCACTCCGTGGAGGCGTGAGAGTGGGAGCACGCGTGCTCTCGCTCCCGGCTTGAAGCGCACGGTCGCCGATTTTCCCCGCCTGTAGAGAAAGACGGCTTCGCGTCCGTCGACGAGCACGACGTCCCCGGGCGTCAGCTCGTCAGCGGGGATGGGTGCGTGCGCGCCGCACGTCAGGCGGACGCCTTGACTCCCCGTGGGAGGGAGCCGAAGAGAGAGCCTGCCGTCGCCGACGCGCAACGCACCCATGTAGGAGTAGATCCGCGGTGCCTCGTCCGCTTTCTGCCCGAAACGGCTGATCGTCATGGCCGAAGGTCCGGCGCGCGCGGACGTGGCGACGCCGCACGTCGAGCCGCTTCGAACATCGCGAACCGGTGAGATCTCGACGTGCGCGGTGTTTCTGCGGGTCCGGTCTTGCCCACCTCGCAGGCCCGCATCTTGCCCGAGGGCGACCTGACTGCTCGGTCAGGTCTTGCTCACACTTTGCGGGGGCGGCTGGATCCGCGACGGCAACAAATCGGCACCCGATGGATGCTCGACGCGCGAGGCCTTTTGTGCGAGTACTGCTGCGGGGTCTGCGGCGTGCCCACCTCGCAGGCCCCAAAATACCGCCTGGAGGGGAAGACGCGGAGCATGTTGCACGTCTTGTCGATGGGGTCTGCGGCGTGCCCACCTCGCAGGCCCTTTTTTCGTGCCCGCAGGAGCCCCGCCGGGCTCGTCCTGCCGCGCGGCTATCATCCCGGCCCGTGATTTCCGCGTTCCACGCTGCCTCCGGCGCGGCCGTCGGGGCGGCAACGGGCTCGCGCGTCGCCGCTGCGCTGCTCGGCCCGATCGTGCATCTCGCCGGCGATGCGGTCCCGCACCGTGACATTGCAAACGGGACGCTCGACATCGCCGGCGGCGTCGCAGCGGTCGCGATCCTGTGCTTGCGGCGAGGCCCCTTCGATCCGGCGACCATCGGCGCCGCCGCCGGGATCGCGCCTGATGCGGAGCACGTGCTTCGACTGCCGCGCCCGGGCGGCCTCAAGCTCTTCCACGAGGGACGCGGCTGGCACCGCGACGGGTCGCTCTCGATCGCAGCGCAGGCGGCGCTCACGAGCTTCCTGCTCGTGCAGCTCCTGGGCATCGAAGCCCGGAAGGTCTGACCCCTCAGACGCCGGTCGGCGGCTTCAGCTTCCCAGCGACGATCTGCGCCTTCAGCTGGTTGATCTGGCGCACGAACGTCTCCGGGACCGACGCGTTGATCTTGCCGAGCGAGACGCCGCCGTTCTTCAGGTTGAGCGACAGGTTTCCCCCGCCGACGAACTCGCC
>DATCJJ010000077.1:0-16517 GCA_036562845.1 Gaiellaceae bacterium
CGGCAGGACGCGGTCGCCGTGCTCGCGGGCGAGAACAGGAAGTACGATCTCGTGTTCGTCGACCCCCCGTACGACATGTACCCCGATCTCGAACCCCAGCTCGCGCGCTACCTGCCGCCCGTCCTGAGCGACAATGCGGTCGTCGTCGTCGAGACGGACGCGCGCGTCGAGCCGAGCCTGCCGCTCGAGCAGCGGACGTCGCGGAAGTACGGCTCCGCGCGCGTCACGGTCTACGGATGATCACCGCCATCTGCCCCGGCTCGTACGACCCGGTGACGAACGGGCACGTCGACGTGATCGCGCGCGCGGCCGGCATCTTCGACCGCGTCGTCGTCGGCGTCGTCGGCAACCCGCACCACAAGTCGCCGATGTTCTCGACGGAGGAGCGCATCGCCTTTCTCCGCGACGCGCTCTCGCACCTCGAGAACGTCGAGATCGACGTGTTCCGCGAGCTCGTCGTCGACTTCGCGAAGAAATGGGACGCGAAAGCGATCGTCAAGGGGCTGCGCGTCATCTCGGACTTCGAGTGGGAGTTCCAGATGAACCAGCTGAACCGCCATCTCGCGCCGGACGTCGAGACGGTCTACGTCATGGCGAGCCCGCAGGTGAGCTTCGTCTCGTCGAGCGGCGTCAAGGAGATCGCCGCGTTCGGCGGCGACATCTCGGAGCTCGTCCCCGAGCCGGTCGCGCGGCGGTTCAAGGAGCTCTTCCCGGACGGCCGCCCCGGGACTCCCGAGAATCCCGGCGAGTAGTTGGACGTCGTCTTCCATCACGGCACGCCGTCCCTCGGCCGCGTGTATGCGCCCTGGGAGGAGGACGGCATTCGTCTGGTCGGCTTCGACCGTTCGGGCTACGGCGACGCGCCGCGGCGACCCGGACGCTCGATCGCGGACGTCGTGGAGGAGGTCGTCGCCGTCGCGGACGCGCACGGCTTCGACCGCTTCGCGACGTGGGGCATCTCGGGCGGCGGCCCGCACGCGCTCGCCTGCGCGGCGCTCCTGCCCGACCGTGTGACCGCGTGCGCCGCGATCGGCTCGCCGGCGCCGCGCGGGGCGGAGGCGCTCGACTGGTACGCGGACTTCGGCGAGGGGAACGTCTCGGAGTTCCGGGCGGCCGAGCACGGCGAGGCGGCGCTCCGCGCGCTCGTCGAGCAGGACGACGCGGCCGACGAGGCGGCGGGGCCGGCCGGCCTTCGCGACGCTCTCGCCTCGCTCACGAGTCCCGTCGACGCCGCCGTCCTCGACGGTCCGCTGCTCGACTACCTCTGGGGGATCATGCGCGGCGCGGCGGTCGTGGACGGCTGGGTCGACGACGACCTCGCCTTCGTCCGGCCGTGGGGCTTCGACCTCGGCTCGATCCGCGTGCCGGTGCTGATCCGGCACGGCGAGCAGGACCGCTTCGTGCCCCCGGCGCACGCGCGCTGGCTCGCGGAGCAGATCCCGGGCGCCGAGCTCCAGCTGACCGCTGACGACGGTCATCTGACCCTCTACGAGCACGGGATCCCCGGCGTCCATGACTGGCTCCGCCGACCCCGAGGCTAGACTTCCCGCACATGGACGTACTCGTGCTCATCGACAAGCTCGACGACCTCGTGCACAACGCGAAGGCCGTGCCGCTCACCGACCAGGTCCGGATCGATCGCGAGGAGATCTACGACATCCTCGACCAGATGCGCGCGACGATCCCGGAGGAGATCAAGCAGGCCCGCTGGATCGTCAAGGAACGGCAGGAGATGCTCGCCGAGGCGAAGCGAGAGGTCGACCGGCTGCTCGCCGAGGCGCGTGAGCAGGCGGTGCGCGAGGCGTCGCAGACCGAGATCGTGAAGATCGCCGAGCGGCAGGCGCAGGAGATCGTCGACGACGCCCGCCGCGACGCGCGCGAGGCGCGGCTCGAGATGGAGGACTGGGCCGACTCGATGCTCGCCTCGCTCGAAGTCAATCTCGACCGGTTCCTGACCGCGGTGCGCCGCGGCCGCGAACGGCTGCACGAGCGCTCGCAGGAGAGCGTCGTCGGCGCCGGCATGGCGGCGATGGGCGGCGACGGCTCCGCGGACGATCTCGGCTACTAGAGAACAGCAACGGTTTACCCTGCCCGCCGTGCGCCGCACGGTCGTCGAATGGATCGTCACGCTCGCGGTCGCCGCCGTCGTGGTGCTCGCGGTCGAGGCATGGATCGCGCAGCCCTTCCGCGTGCCGACCGGGTCGATGGAGCCGACGCTCCAATGCGCGAAGCCCGGCCTCGGCTGCACCGGCCGGTTCAACGACCGCGTGATCGTCGCGAAGCTCGTCTACGACTTCCGCGATCCGCACCGCTACGAGATCGCGGTGTTTCACGCGCCGCCGAGCGCGAAAGCCGACTGCGACGAAGGCGGGACGTTCCTCAAGCGCGTGATCGGCCTCCCCGGCGAACAGGTGAGCGAGAAGAACGGCGTCTTCTCCGTCGACGGCAAGAGGCTGAACGAGCCGTACCTGTCACCGTCCGCGCGCGACTCCGTCACGATGACGTGGGCGCGGCTCGGGCCGAAGGACTACTTCGTGATGGGCGACAACCGCGGTGCGTCGTGCGACTCGCGCACCTGGGGCGCCGTCCCGCGAGGCAACTTCATCGGCCCGGTGGTTGCGACGTACTGGCCGCCGAACCGCTGGACAATTCGATGAACGCCTCGGCGGCCGCGCTCCGGTAGCGGTCGCGGTGCCAGACGATCGCGAGCTGGCGCGGCGGGACGCGGTTCCCGAACGGCAGCGCGACGTAGGCGGGGTTGCGCGGGTTGACGACGAGCTGCGGGACGACGGCGTAGCCGAGCCCTTCGGCGACGAGCCCCATCAGCGTTCCGTTGTCGTCGCTCCGGAAGACGACGTTCAGGTCGGGGACGCGGCCGCGGAGGAACGTCTCGGGCTCGCCGAGCTGTCGCCACGTCACGAGCGGCCGGCCGGCCAGCTCGCGGAGCGGCGGCGCGCTGTCGCGCCCTGCGAGGGGGTCGGTCTTCGGGACGACGAGCACGTACGGGTCGCGCAGGATCTCGTTCCACTCGAACGGCCCCTCCGGCAGCGGTAGGTCCGCGAAGGCGAGGTCGAGCTCGCCGTGCTCGAGCAGGCGGACGAGGTCGGCGGCGTTCGTCTCCTCGCGCACGCGGACCTCGACACGCGGCCACGCCTCGCGGAAGCGGCGGAGGAGGCCGGGGAGGATGCGGGCGCCGACGCTCTGGAAGATCCCGACACGGAGCGGCCCCGCGGCCCCCTCGGCCAGCGCGGCCATGTCGGCCTCGGCCGCGTCGAGCTGCGCGACGATCGAGTCGGCGTGGCGGAGGAGGAGGGTCCCCGCCTCGGTGAGCGCGACAGGGCGCGGCCCGCCCGGCCGCTCGACGAGCCGCTGCCCGACCGCACGCTCGAGCGCGGCGATCTGCTGGCTGATCGCCGACTGCGTGTAGCCCAGCTCGCGGGCCGCGGCGACGAACGAATGCGTTCGCCCGACCGCCTCGAGCGCGGCGAGATGCCGCAGCTCTACATTACGAAAATTCATCAAAGTCAATCGTAACTGCATTTGCCCTGATCGGTCGGCGCTCGCATACTCGACAGGTGAAGCTTTCGCTCAACCTCCTCGTCGTCTACGTCGTCTGGGGCTCGACGTACCTCGCGATCGCCGTCGCCGATCGGTCGCTGCCGCCGCTGCTCATGCTGTCGGCGCGGTTCCTGCTGGCCGGCGCCGTCCTCTTCACGTGGAAGCGGCGGCGGCCGACCCTGCGCCAGTGGGGCGCGGCGGCGATCGTCGGGAGCGCCCTCCTCGTCATCGACACGGGCGGGGTCGCCCTCGCAGAGCAGCGGGTCGACTCGGGCGTCGCCGCGCTCCTGATCGCGAGCGTCCCGCTCTTCGTCGCCTTGCTCGACCGTGTCTGCTTCGGGATCCGGATCCCGGTCGGCGCCGCCGCGGGGATCGGCGTCGGGCTGCTCGGCGTCGGCCTGCTCGTCGGCCCCAGCGGGCGCATCGACGCGTACGGCGCCCTGATCCTGCTGATCGCGTCGTTCGCGTGGGCGGCCGGGTCGACGTATGCCCGCGTGGCGCCCCTCCCGGAGGACACGATCGTCTCCGCCGCCCTGCAGATGCTGACCGCTGGGGCGATCCTCGGCGTGCTCGGCCTCGGCGCCGGCGAGCGGATCACGCATGTCTCCGGCGCGTCACTCGGCGCGTTCGCGTTCCTCGTCGTCTTCGGCTCGCTGCTCGCCTTCACGGCCTACGGCTGGCTGCTCCGGAATGCGCCGTCCTCGCTCGTGTCGACCTATGCGTACGTCAACCCCGCCGTCGCCGTCTTCCTCGGCTGGCTCTTCGTCGGCGAGCATGTCGGCCCGCGCGAGGTCGTCGCGGGGCTCGTCATCCTGTCGTCGGTCGCCCTCCTCGCCGTCCGTCACGAGCGCCGCGCCGCGCCGGAGCCGGTCGGCGAGGCGCTGCGCCCGTACATCCGGCGCCAGGAGGCTCGGCGCTCGGAGTTCCGCAGCGCGCCGAGGCTGCACGAGCTTCCGCGGCTCGCGGCATAGTGGAGAGCGTGACCACGTTCAACCTGCGCCAGGCTCGCCTGCGCAGCGGCGAGCAGCTTCGCGAGGACGTCGACGTCGAGCTCGAGTCGTTCACGCTTGGCGGGCAGGAGTACGAGCCGGAGCCGCGCGTCGTCCGCGCGCAGCTGGCGATCACGAAGGCGACGACGGGGACGGTGTACGAGCTGTCGTTCCGCGCCGGGCTGCGCGGGCCGTGCTTCCGCTGCCTGCGCGACACGGTCGTCGAGCAGTCGGTGCAGGCGCGCGAGTACCAGGCGACGAGCCCGGGCGACGATCCCGAGCTCGTCTCGGAGTACGTGCAGGACGACTCGCTCGACCTCTCCTCCTGGGCGCGCGACGCATTTGCGCTGCAGCTGCCCGACAAGATCCTCCACGCCCCCGACTGCGCCGGCCTGTGCCCGGTCTGCGGCAAGGATCTGAACGAGGAGCCGCACACGCACGACGAGCTGGCCGGCGACCCGCGCTGGGCGGTGCTCGACGAGTTGCGCGGCCAGCTTTGACGAACGACTTGCGCCTGCTTTGAAGCAGGCGCAAGTCGTCGTGTCCCTACGGCGCGATCTGGATCTGCGCGCGGTCCATCGTCCCGGTGATGATCGGGATCCCGCTGACGAAGTCGACTTCGATCGCTCCGGTCACGTGGCCGAAGCCGCCGCCTGTCGGCAGCGGCACCACGAGGTTCACCGTCTCGAGGTTGTCGACGACGTTGACGCCGTCGATGTGCAGCATGTTGTTGGCGGTGTCGATCCACCAGTCGCGGACCTCGCCCGCATCGTGCGCCGCCGCATGGAGGCCCGGCACGTGGACGCAGTCCGTCTCCTGGTAGTCGCCGCCGCCACCGCCCTGGTCGAGCGCCGACCAGAACCAGAGACCCTGGCCGGACGGGTTCGCCGAGATCTCGACCTGGTACGCCGTCGGCGAGCCGTAACCGGCCTTGGCGGTTGCCGAGACGCCGAAGTACAGCGCCGCGGCAACGCTCGCCGCGACGAGCGGCACGATCCTGCTTCGCTTCATCCTCATCCTCCTCCTCGGGGTTGGCCGTGACCCCCCGGTTTGCTCTACGGCGGAACGGCTAGGTCGGATCCGTGCCCGTTGCGATCGTCACCGGCTCGGACTCCGGCATCGGCAGGGCGACGGCGGTCCAGCTGGCAAAGGACGGCTTCGACGTCGGCGTCACGTGGCACCGTGACGAGGCCGGCGCGAACGAGACGGCGGAGGAAGTGCGCTCGCACGGCCGCCGTGCGGAGGTGCGTCACCTCGACCTCGCGCAGCTGCCGGACGCAGCACAGGTGATCGACGAGCTCGCCGATGCGCTTGGCGGCGTCGACGTTCTCGTCAACAACAGCGGCACCTCGCGCACCGCGCCCGCACTCGAGCTGGCGTACGCCGACTGGCGGCACACGCTGAGCGTCGACCTCGACGGGGCGTTCCTCTGCGCGCAGCGCGCGGCGCGCCGCATGGTGCAGCAGGGCCGCGGCGGCCGCATCGTCAACGTCACGTCCGTGCACGAGTACAGGCCGATCACGAACGGCGTTGCGTACACGGTCGCGAAGCACGGCCTCGGCGGCCTGACGAAGCAGCTCGCGTTCGAGCTCGGCCGGCACGGCATCACGGTCAACTCGGTCGCGCCCGGCATGGTGGCGACGCCGATGACCGACCTCGAGGACGAAGACCCGCGCGAAGAGCACACGCCGGAGTTCCCGCTCGGCCGGCCCGGCGACGCGCGCGAGATCGCGAGTTGCATCGGCTGGCTCTGCAGCGACGGTGCGGCGTGGACGACGGGCTCGAGCTTCGTCGTCGACGGCGGCTACATGCTCGTCAGTCCGTCGTCGATGCCGCAGGATCTCGACTAGCGAAGACGTACGGCGTGGTCGTGGTGAGCCGGACGAAGCCGACCCGTTCGAGGATCGGCCGGCTCGTCGGCAGCGCGTCGCTGTACAGCCAGCGATAGCCGCGCTCGCGCGCGAGCTCCGCCCGCTTCGCAACCGTCGCGCGGTAGAGGCCGCGGCCGCGGAACTCCGGCAACGTCACGCCGCCGAACAGCCCGGCGAACTCAACTCCGGGCTCGAAGTCGACGCGGCCGCCGGACACCGGCACGCCGTCGACGAGCGCAACGACGGCGACGGTGCTCTCGGGGAGGCCGTGGCGGTCTCCGCCGAAGACGCGGGCAGCGAGGTCGATGAACGCATCGGTGGCGAGCGTGAGCTCGACGTCCGCCGGCGGCGGCGGGATCGAGGCGGCCTCCGCGACGACGACGGTCTCCTCGTCCTCCGGCACGAGCCCGGCGGCGCGCAGCCGGTCCGGCAGGTCGGGCGGCCGGTCGTGCGAGTAGTACTTCCACTCGACGTAGCCCGGCTGCTCGCGCATCCATGCGATCAGCGGCGCGACGTCGCCGTCCTCCGGCGGCCGGAGGACTGCGCTCCAGTTCGGCGACGAGTACGTCGCCTGAGGCCGCACCTGCGCGTCGAACAGCTGGAGAAGACTTTCGGCTACCATGCCGCCTCGATCATGGCGGTTCCGAAGCGGAAAACGTCGAAATCGCGTCGCGACAAGCGGCGCGCCACCCACGCGATCGCCGCGCCGCGCGTCAACGTCTGCCCGAACTGCGGCCAGCCGAAGCGCGCGCATCGCGTCTGCCCGACCTGCGGCACCTACAAGGGCCGCGAGGTCGAGCCGCTCCGGATCGACGCTCCTTAGCGAATGCCTCGCATCGCGGTGGACGCGATGGGGGGAGACCGTGGGCCTGCCGAGGTCGTCGCGGGCGCGCTCGCCGCGCGCAGTGAGGCCTTGACGCCGATCGTGTACGGAGACGCTGCCGTCGACCCGCAGGGACTGGAGCTCGTCGAGACGCAGGGCGTGGTCGAGATGCACGAGAAGCCGGCGGACGCGGTCCGCGCGAAGCCGGACAGCTCGCTCGTCGCGAGCGTGCGCGCCGTGCGCGAGGGTGCGGCCGACGCCGTCGTCAGTGCCGGGAACACCGGCGCGATGCTCGCAGCCGGCCTGGTCGAGCTTCGCCGCATCCCGGGTGTGCTCCGCCCCGCGATCGCCGTGCCGATTCCGGCGAAGAACGGCCCGTCCGTCCTGCTCGATGCGGGCGCGAACGCGGATGCCCGCCCCGAGCAGCTCCTCCAGTTCGCGACGATGGGCGCCGTCTTCGCGGAGGAGATCCTCGGGCTGGAGCGCCCGACGGTCAGGCTCCTCTCGATCGGCGAGGAGGAGGAGAAGGGCAACCAGCTGACCCTCGAGGCGCACGCGCTGCTCCGTGAGAGCGAGCTCAACTTCCAGGGCAACTGCGAAGGCCGCGACATCCTCCGCGGCGCCGCCGACGTCGTCGTCACCGACGGCTTCACGGGCAACGTCGTCCTCAAGACGCTCGAGGGGACGATCCGCACGATCCTCGAAGGGCTCCGCGACGAGATCATGGCGACGACGCGCGGCAAGGTCGGCGGGCTGATGATCCGGCCGGCCGCCCGCCGGCTCCGCCACCGCCTCGATCCGGACACCTACGGCGGCGCATACCTCCTCGGGCTCCGCGGCCTCGCGGTGGTCGCGCACGGCAATTCGTCGCCGAGGGCGATCGAGAACGCGATCCGCCTCGCGGCCCGGGGAGTGGACAACAAGGTCGTCGAACGCCTGGAAGCGCGGCTGGGTCAGCAGGCGGGCGTTGTATGATCGGCGCGCTTTCACGGCCCCCGACAAACTGAGGTGACATGGCAGCGTCGCGTGACGAGGTGTACGAGAAGGTCAAGGAGGTCTTGACCGAGCAGCTTCAGATCCCCGAGGAGAACATCAGCGAGGAGGCGTCCTTCCAGGAGGACCTCGGCGCAGACTCGCTCGACCTCGTCGAGCTGATCATGGAGCTCGAGGACAACTTCGGGATCAAGATCTCCGACGAGGACGCCCAGAAGATCACAACCGTCGGCCAGGCCGTCGACTACGTCTCGACGCACCAGTAGCCTCGCCGAGCTGATCGGGTCGCTGCCGCGCGACCGGGCGGAGATCGCGTTCACGCACGCGTCCTGGGCGCCGGAGCGCAGCGTCTCGTACGAACGCCTCGAGTTCCTCGGGGACAGCGTGCTCGAGCTTGCGGTCGCGCACGAGCTCTATGCGCGCTATCCCGACTTCTCGGAGGGGCGTCTCGCGAAGGTACGCTCGCACGTCGTCTCGCGTGCGAGCTGCGCCGTCGTCGCGCGCGAGCTCGAGCTCGGCGAGCGCTTTGCGGCGCAGGCGACCGGTCTCTCGACCGACGAGCTCGAACGGCTCTCGCGGAACCGCAACGTCCTCGCGGCACTGCTCGAGGCGGTGCTCGGCGCGCTCTTCCTCGAGCACGGGTTCCCGGCGATCGAGCGCGCGATCGTCGATGCGTTCCAGGAGCGGATCGACTACGCGTTGACGACGCACGTCGATCACAAGACGGAGCTGCAGGAGGCGCTCGCGCGGACCGGCCGGCAGGTGTCGTACGTCGTGCTCGCAGCGGAGGGGCCGCCGCACGACCGCCACTTCACGTGCGCGGCGGTCGTCGACGGCGAGCAGCTCGGCGTCGGCGAGGGGAAGTCGAAGAAGGCCGCCGAGCAGGAAGCGGCGAAGCAGGCGCTCGACAAGCTCGAGTCCGCGGCCGCTGCGTAGCCGCTACCCGAGCAGCGCCTTGTGCAGCTCCTGCGTCGGCGGGCTCGGCGCGACGCCGAGCTCGTCGTGGAGCAGCACGCGCAGCCGGTCGTACGCCTGCAAGGCCTCGGCGACGTTGCCTTCCGCGGCGAGCGCGCGCATCAGGATCCGCCAGCCGGACTCGCGATACGGCTCGAGCCGGGTCAGCTCGCGCCCGGCGCGGACGGCGGCCGGCAGCTCGGTGCCGCCGATGCCGAGCGCGCAGCCGGCGTAGGCCTCGAGCGCGCGCAGCCGGATCTCGTCGAGTCGTCGCCGCTGCTCCTCGATCCACGGTGCGTCCTCGCCGGCGAGGAACGGCCGGCCCGACGTGAAGAGCGCGACCTGCGCCGGGCCCCAGCCCCGGTGCGGATTGCCCTGTGCGAACGCCGACTCTGCGCGGTGGACCGCGTCGAGCGCCGCTTCGACGTCGATCCACGCGTCGTCGGCCAGCTGGAGCCGCGTGCCGTCGAGCGGGACGACGCGGCGGAGCTTCGAGAGGAGCGGCGCGAGACCGCCGTCGCGGCCGTCCGGCCAGAGCGCGTCGAGCAGCTCCGCACGGTCGACCGGACGGAAGCGGTTCAACGCGAGATACGCGAACAGCAGACGTCCCTGTCTCCCCGGCAGCTCACCCTCGACGCGGCGGCCGTCGACGACGACGGCGAGGCTCCCGCAGAGCTGCACTTTCGTCGACGCCAACTCCGCGCCAACATAGCCCCAAGCTCGACGGCGTACAACGAGCCGCGACACCGACCGAGGAGGACGGCATGGCGAAGCAGATCACGTGCGAGTGCGGGGCGGTCATCCGCGGCCAGACCGACGACGAAGTCGTCGAAGGCGCACGCGCGCACATGCGGACCGACCATCCCGAGCTCTACGACAAGGTCTCGCGCGACGACCTGCTCGGCTGGGTCGAGGAGGTCTAGGATGGCGACCGGAGTGTTCGACCCCGCGCGCTACAAGGAGACGACGCGGGAACAGTGGCAGGAGGCCGCGGAGCCGTGGCATCGGTGGGGCCCGACGCTCGAGGAGTGGCTCGGCGCCGCGACCGAGCGGATGCTCGACCTCACGAACGTCGGCGAGGGCTCGCGCGTCCTCGACATCGCCGCCGGCGCCGGCGGGCAGACGTACGCCGCTGCTGCGCGGGGCGCCACCGTGCTCGCGACGGACATCTCCGACGAGATCCTCGGCTACATCCGCGGGCCGCAGATCGCGACGCGCGTGATGGACGGGGAGGCGCTCGAGCTCGAGGACGGCACCTTCGACGCGGTCGTCACGCGGCTCGGTCTCATGTACTTCCCGGACAAGGCACGCGCGGTCGCGGAGCAGCGGCGCGTGCTGCGGCCGGGCGGACGGGTGGGGGCGATCGTCTTCGCCGAGGCCGACCGCAACGGCTTCTTCTCCGTCCCGATCTCGATCGTCCGTGAGCGCGCCGGGCTGCCGGCGCCCGCCCCGGGGCTGCCCGGCCCCTTCAGCGCCGTCGGCGTCGGCGGGCTCCTCGAGTCGGCCGGCTTCGCGGACGTGGTCGTCGAGCGCGTCGCGGCGCCGCTGCGGATGGCGGCGGCAGCGGACTGCGCGAGGCTCGAGCGGGAGTCGTTCGGAGCGCTCCACCAGATGCTGGCCGATCTGGCGGAGGCCGACCGGGCGGCCGTCTGGGCCGAGATCGAGGAGGCGCTCGGGCAGTTCGAGGGCCCGGACGGCTTCGTCGGGCCCTGCGAGCTCCTCGTCGCGGCCGGAACGGCCTAGACGCCGCCAGCCGGGTCGGTCGCTAGCCTGCGGCTCGGTGCATCTGCGCGCCGTCAAGCTGCGTGGCTTCAAGTCCTTCCCGGACACCGTCGAGGTCCGCCTCGAGCCGGGGGTCGGCGTGATCGTCGGCCCCAACGGCTCCGGCAAATCCAACGTCGCCGACGCGATCCGCTGGGCGGCCGGCTCGCTCAGCCCGAGCGAGCTGCGCGCCGAGAAGCCCGACGACGTCCTGTTCGCGGGCGCCGCCGACCGCGGCCCCGGCGACTTCTGCGAGGTCGAGCTCCTCTTCGACAACAGCGCGGGCGACGGGCCGGTCGACATCGAGTACAGCGAGCTCTCGATCGCCCGCCGCCTCCACCGCGGCGGCGAGGGGCAGTACCTGTTGAACAAGACCGCCGTCCGCCGCCTCGACCTCGTCGAGCTGCTCGCCGACCTCGGGCTCGGCCAGGGCATGCACTCGATCATCGGGCAGGGCAAGGTGGAGGCGATCCTCGCGTCGAAGCCGGAGGAGCGGCGCGCGCTCATCGAGGAAGCTGCCGGGCTCGGCCGCTTCAAGGCGCGCCGCCATCGCGCCGAGCTGAAGCTCGCGCGGGTCGCGACGCAGGTCGAGCGTGCGCGCGACCTCGAGGACGAGGTCAAGAAGCGGCTGCGGCCGCTCGCCCTCCAGGCGACCGCCGCCGAGCGCGCCGAGAAGCTGCGCGGCGAGATCGCGAAGCTGCGTGCGCGGATCGCCGAGCTCGATCTGGCGACACTCGACGATCGGCTCGCCGAGGCCGAGGAGCGGAAGACGGCCGCGGCGTTCGCGCGCCGCGCCGCCGAGGAGAAGCTCGAAGCGGTCCTCGAGGAGCGCGGTCGCGCGGAGGAGGAGCTCGCCGACGCGGCCGGCAGGCGCGAGGCGGCGATGCAGGTGCTGTACCGGCTGCGCAGCGCTGCCGAGCGATTGACGTTGCGCCGCGAGTCCTCGGCGTCGCTCGTCGAGCGCGTGCGCGCCGACCTCGCGGATGCCGAGTCCGACGTCGGCGATCCCTCTGTGGAGGTCGCACAGCTCGAACATGCTGCCGCGGACGCTGCAGAGTCGGCGCGCGTTGCCGCGGTCGAGCGCGAGGCGCGGTACGAGCGCGCGCGGCACGTGCTTCGTCGCTTGCTCGCAGCCGAGCGCGCGCTGCGCGCGTCGGCGCAGGAGCGGCTCGACGCCGTGCTCGCCGAGCGCGCGGGCATCGAAGAAGAGCTGACCGGCGCGGCCGGCGAGCGCGAGGGCGCGCTTGCCGTCTCGTACGAGCTGCGTCGCCAGGGCGCGCGGCTCGCTGTCCAGCGTGAGTCCGCGCAACGGCTGATCGAGCGGCTCTCGGCGGAGCTGGCCGAGGCGGAAGAGGAAGCACGGCGGGGCGGGCCGACGCCGGAGGAGCTGGAGCGCGAAGCGCTGTACGCGCGCGCCGCCGCGCGCGACGCGGCACACGAGCGCGACACGCTCGCCGAGCGCGCGCTGACGGCGCAGGAGCGCTTGGCGACGCTCGAGCGCTCGCTCGCGGAGCGCGAAGGGATTCCACCGGCGGCACGGGCGCTCGTCGAGCAGGGAGAACGGCTCGCGCTCTCGCTGCTCGAGGTGTCCGCCGGCGACGAGCGTGCGGTCGCGGCGGCGCTCGGCCCGCGGGCCTCGGCGCTCGTCGCGCCGAGCGTCCAAGCTGCATTCGAGCTGCTCGAGCGCGCCGCGTCGACGGGGCTCGGCTCGCTGCGCGTGCTCGCGGGCCGCGACCCGCGCGAGCTCGTGTCGGAGCTGCCGGTCGTCGAGAAGGACGAGCTCCTGTCCGTGGCGGTTCCCTCCGTCACGCGAGAGGGCTACGGCCACGACCCGCAGCGCGGCGAGCTGTGGTTCGCCGGCGAGACGGCGGAAGCCGTCCTCCTCGAGCTCGAGGCGAGGCGCACCTCGCTCGCAGCCGAGGTGAAGGAGCTCGCCGACGCGGCCGCGAAGGCCGAGCGCGCCGCCGAGGTCGAAGAGGAGAAGGCGGCGAAGGCCGACGCAGCATTCGCAGTCGCCGCACCGCGCCTGCGCATCCACCGCGCGGACGTCGACACGCTGCGTGCGCTTGTCACCGCTGCGAAGCGGCTCGAGCGGGCGCTCGACGCGCTCGACCGTGCCGTCGACGTGATCGAGGCGCCGCTGCGCACGCGCGGCGAGGCGGGCGCGGAGCGCACCGCCGCGCTCGGCGTTCAGCTGCGCGAGCTCGGCGAGCGCGAGAGCGCGCTGCGCAGAGAGCTCGCTGCGGCGGTCGACGGCTCCGCGGCCGCGGAGCGCGATCTCTCGCGCCTTGGATTCGACGGCGAGGTCGCGGCCGAGGCCGGCGACGCGGAGCTCCTGCGGATGGAGTGCCGGACGCTCGTCGCGGAGGCCGACGCGGCCGCGGCGCAGGCGGCCGAGCTCGGCGAGCACGCCCGCGCGGCGGAGGCGGCACGCATCGACGCAGCGGTCCGCGCCGGCCGGCGCCGGGCACGTCCGCATCAACTCGCGCGCGTCCTGGCGGGCGCCGAGCGGCTCGACGCCGCGCTCGGCGGGTGCGTCGACGCCGCCGAGCGGTACGAGGCGCCGCTCCGCGCGCAGGTCGACGCGGGCGGCACGCGCACGGGCCACCTCGGCGAGGAGCTGCGCCGGCTCGGCGCCGCCGAGGTCGAGCTCCGCCAGGAGCTGACGAACGCGTCCGCGAGCGTGTCCGCGATCGACGTCGAGATGGCGCGCATCGAGGCGGAGGCCGACGAGGCGCGGCGGCGGCTCGAGCACGCAGGCACCGAGGAGCGCGCCGAAGGCGACGATCGGGACGAGCTCGCGGCGACGGCGGAGCGGCTCGAGCGGCGGCGCGAGGCGCTCGGCCAGGTGAACCCGCTCGCGAAGGAGGAGCACGAAGCCGAGAAGGCGCGGCTCGAGGAGCTCACGGCGCAGCGCGCCGACCTCGAGGAGTCGCTGAAGGAGCTCGAGAAGCTGCGCGACGAGCTGACGGAGACCGTCGAGCGGCGGTTCACCGAGACGTTCACGGCGGTGCAGGAGAACTTCGCCGAGGTCGCGGCGACGCTCTTCCCCGGCGGGGAGGGGCGGCTCGAGCTCGTCGAGACGGACGAGGACGACGAGCAGCCCGGCATCGAGGTCCACCTTCGGCCCGTGGGCAAGAAGGTGCAGCGGCTGTCGCTGCTCTCCGGCGGCGAGAAGGCGCTTGGCGCGATCTCGTTCCTGTTCGCGCTCTTCCTCGCGCGCCCGTGCCCGTTCTACCTCCTCGACGAGGTCGAGGCGGCGCTCGACGACACCAACATCGGCCGCTTCGTCGAGCTCCTGCGCCGCTACAGCGACCGCGCGCAGTTCGTCGTGATCACGCACCAGAAGCGCACGATGGAAGCGGCCGACGTGCTCTACGGTGTGACGATGGGCGGCGACGGCGTGTCGCAGATCGTGTCGCGGCGGCTGCCGCGCGAAGAAGCCGAAGCAGTCTCCGCGGCGTAGTGCTGCTCTACAACAGCCAGATCTCCGGCAACTGTTACAAGGTGCGCCTGCTGCTCGCGCAGCTCGGCATTCCCTACGAGAAGCGCGACGTCGACGTGGTCGACCGCACCGACCCGCGCGACTTCCTCGCCGGGCTCAATCCGGCGCGGCGCGCGCCGACGCTCGTCCTCGACGACGGCCGGCCGCTGGCGGAGTCGAACGCGATCCTCTGGTACTTCGGGGAGGGCACGAGCTTCGTTCCCGACGACCGGTACGACCGCGCGAAGGTGCTGCAGTGGATGTTCTTCGAGCAGTACGAGCACGAGCCGGCGATTGCCGTCGCGCGCTTCCTCAAGACGTACTCGGGGAAGCCCGAGCTGTGGGAGGCGCAGCGCCAGCATTTGACGAAGCGCGGAATCAAGGCACTGCACGCGCTCGAAGGCGGATTGCAGGACCGGGACTGGCTCGTCGGCGACGGGATGACGATCGCCGACATCGCGCTCTATGCCTATACGCACTCCGCGGACGAAGGCGGGTTCTCGCTCGGCGAGTACCCGGCGATCCGTGCGTGGCTCGAGCGCGTCGCCGTGCAGCCCGGGCACGTCACGATCGACGTGTGAGGCGCGTCGCGGTCATCGGCTGCGGCGGTGCCGGGAAGACGACCGTCGCCCGAGCGCTGGCCCTTCACACGGGCCTCCCACTCGTCCAGGCCGACCCGATCGTCTATGCGGACGGCCACACCGCACGGCCCGAATCGGGGTGGCAGCCCGAGCTCAACGCGCACGCCGACCGCGACGCGTGGGTGATCGACGCGATGAAGCTGTCGCTGCTGGAGCACCGCGTGCAGCGCGCCGACACCATCGTCTTCGTCGACGTCGCGCGGCGCTGGTGCTTCCTGGGCGTCGTCCAGCGCGACGGTCTGCAGGCGCTCCGCAACCACGCGTTCATGCGCTGGATCTGGGACTTTCCGCGCCAGGCACGACCGCGGATCTACGAGCTGCTCGAGCGATACAACGGCGACACGCGCGTCGTCGTGCTCCGCAGTCGGCGGGACGTGCGGGGGTTCGTCGCTACGCTCCGGCGCGATGGCGCGGTCGTGGGCTGAGCTGCTCGGCGAGGAGAACGCCGCACCGGAGCCCGAGGAGCAACGCGGCCGCTTCTTCTCGCGGCTCCGCGACTCGCTCGGGAAGAGCCGGCGTGCTCTGACGGAGCAGCTGGCGGCGACGGCGTTCGACCCGTCGTCCGAGGCGGACTGGGAGCGGCTCGAGGAGGCCCTGATCATGGGCGACGTCGGCGTGCGCGCGACCGCGGAGCTCGTGCAGCGGCTCGAGGCGCGCGGGGAGGGGGTGGCCGGCAACCTGAACGACGCCCTCGCGGAGGAGGTCGCTGCGCTCTTCGGCGAGCCGGCGACGCTCGAGGTGTCGCAGGCGCCGAGCGTGATCCTCGTCGTCGGCGTCAACGGCACCGGCAAGACGACGACGATCGGCAAGCTCGCGTCGAAGCTCGCGCAGCACGGTCACTCGGTCGTCGTCGCCGCAGCCGACACGTTCCGAGCCGCGGCCGAGGAGCAGCTCGAGATCTGGGCGCAGCGCGCAGGCGCCGACTTCGTCGGGAGCGAGCGCGGCGGCGATCCTGCTGCGGTCGCCTACGACGCGATCGCAGCGGCGCAGGCGCGCGGTCGCGACGTCGTGATCGTCGACACCGCCGGACGGTTGCACACGCAGGTGAACCTGATGGAAGAGCTCACGAAGGTGCGCCGCGTGATCGCGCAGAAGCTCGACGGCGCGCCGCACGAGACGCTGCTCGTCGTCGACGCGACGACGGGTCAGAACGGGCTGCAGCAGGCGCGGCTCTTCGGCGAGGCGGCCGGCGTCACCGGTGTCGTGCTGACGAAGCTCGACGGCAGCGCCAAGGGCGGCGTCGCGATTCCGATCGCCTATGAGCTCGGGCTGCCCGTGAAGCTCGTCGGGGTCGGCGAGCATCTCGACGACCTGCGCCCGTTCGACGCGACCGACTTCGCGCGGGCCCTCGTTGCCGGTTAGCCGTGCGGGGTGAGCGAGACGCAGTAGTTCTGGATCGTCCCGGGATTCGTCACCACGATCTCGGCCCAGAACTCGACGGTC
>DATCJJ010000120.1:0-13529 GCA_036562845.1 Gaiellaceae bacterium
TAGACATCCACGGCTTGAGGCCGGCGCCGCACGTCGAGTGCGGCGCCGGCGCTCGCCAGGACGACGAGCGCGATCGCGAGCCAGGCACGCACGCGCAGATGCTCGTGCAGGAGGACGGAGCCGGCGAGCGCGGCAACGGCAGGCTCGAGCGAGAGGACGACGCCGAACACGTTCGTCGGCAGGCGGCGCAGCGCCTCGAGCTCGAGCGACCACGGCAGCGCGCTCGAGAGCAGGCCGACGCCCGCCGCCGCGCCGAGGAGCTGCGGGTCGCGGAGGTGGTGGCCTGCGCTGACGATCCCCCACGGCGCGATCAGGACCGCGCCGAGCACCATCGCCGGCGCGAGGCCGCTCGCGCCCGGGTAGGTCTTCCCGATCGGGACCGAGAGATAGATGTAGAGCGCCCAGAAGAAGCCGGCGAGCGCCGCGAGGAAGAGCCCGAGCGGATGGAACCCCCGGCCGCCGCCCTCCGCGAGCAGCGCGACGCCGCCCGCGGCGAGCACCACCCAGAGGAAGTCGACGCGCCGCCGCGAGCCGATGATCGCGACCGCGAGCGGCCCGAGGAACTCGACCGTGACCGCGATCCCGAGCGGCAACCGGTCGATCGACTCGTAGAACGAGACATTCATCGAGACGAGCACGACCCCGAGCGCGACGACGAGCCGGAGCTCGTGCCACGGCCGCCCGCGGAGCACCGGCCGCGCGATCACCGAGAGCGCGACCGCGCCGAAGAGCAGCCGCAGGAAGACGACGCCGGGCGGGCCGAGCTCCGGGAAGAGCGACTTCGCGGCCGAGGCGCCCGCCTGGACGGACGACGCGGCGCCGAGCACGAGCAGCACCGCCGATCCGTGCTTGTGACGATTCGTCACTTGCGCAGCGAGAGCGCGGCGCCCACCGCGAGCAGGGCGATCCCGACCAGGCGCGGCCATCCGAGCGCGATCTGCTCCGAGCGGAAGAGACCCCAGCGGTCGATCGCCGCGCCCATCGCGAGCTGGCCGGCGATGAGGATCCCGACCGTCGCGGCGACGCCGATCCGCGGGCCGGCGTACGTGACGGTGAAGACGATCAGCAGTCCCATGACGCCGCCGCCGAGCATCCACCACGGCTGGTGGAAGGCGCGGCCGTAGCCGGCGAGCGACTGCCGGGCGACGAGGAGGACGACGAAGCCGAGCACGCCGGTGAGCGCGACCGAGAAGCCGAGCGCCTCGAGCACGCCGATCCGCTCGCCGAGGCGCGACATCAGCGCGACCTGGACCGAGCCGGCGACACCCGCCGCGAGCGTGAGCAGGGCCGCCGGAACCATGCCGCTAACCCTAGGGATTCGTTTGGGGGTGCGCCCGAGGCGCGAGACGCGGCCCGCGGCGCAGTATCAGCTTCATGACGACGAACTCGAACTCCAAGCGCACGCTCTGGGCGATCGGCATCTCGTCGGCGGCGGTGTTCATGGTGACGCTCGACAACCTCGTGGTGTCCACGGCGTTGCCGACGATCCGCCGTGATCTGCATGCCTCGCTTCAGAGCCTGGAATGGACGGTCAACGCCTACACGCTGACCTTTGCGGTGCTCCTGCTGACGGGCGCCGCGCTCGGCGACCGCTTCGGCCGCCGTCGGCTACTCGCGATCGGGCTCTCGCTCTTCACCGTCGCCTCCGCCGCGGCCGCACTCGCGCCGTCGGCGACGGCGCTCGTCGTCGCCCGCGCCGCACAGGGCATCGGCGGTGCAATCGTCATGCCGCTCACGCTCACCGTGATCAGCGCGAGCGTCTCGAAGGAGAAGCGGGCGCAGGCGATCGGCATCTGGGGCGCCGTCGCGGGCCTCGCCGTCGCCCTCGGCCCGGTCGTCGGGGGCGCGATCGTCGACGGCATCTCGTGGCACTGGATCTTCTGGCTCAACGTCCCCGTCGGCGTCGTGCTCGTGCCGCTCGCGCTGCGCAAGCTCGACGAGAGCCACGGCGGGATCTCCGGCTCGCTCGACCTCAAGGGGCTCGCGCTCGCGAGCGCCGGCCTCTTCGGCCTCGTGTGGGGCGTCGTCCGCAGCCAGGAGCTCGGCTGGACGAGCGCCGAGGTCCTGACCGGGCTCGTGGGCGGCGCCGCCCTCGTGCTCGCGTTCCTCCTCTGGGAGCGGACGGCCGAGTCGCCGATGCTGCCGCTGCGGTTGTTCCGCGACCGGACGTTCGCGACCGCCAACGCCGCGACGTTCCTGATGTACGTCGGCTTCTTCGGCGTCGTGTTCCTGCTCACGCAGTACTGGCAGTTCGCGCACGGGTACTCCCCGCTCGGCGCCGGGCTGCGGCTGCTGCCGTGGACCGTGATGCCGATGTTCGTCGCGCCGTTCGCAGGGATCCTCGCGACGCGGATCGGCGAGCGCCCGCTGCTGATCGTCGGGCTGTCGTTCATCGCATTCGCGGTGCTCTGGTTCGCCGATGCGGCCTCGGCGACCTCGAGCTATGCGTCCCTGCTGCCGTCGCTGATCGTCGGCGGGATCGGCAGCGGCCTCTTCTGGGCGCCGTCGGCGAGCATCGTGCTCGGTGCGGCGCGCGAGGAGGAGGAAGGCGTCGCGTCGGGTGCGAACAACTCGATCCGCGAGCTCGGCGGCGTCTTCGGCGTCGCGGTGCTGACCTCGATCTTCTCGGTACACGGCAGCTTCGCAACGCCCGACGCATTCGTCGACGGGCTGAAGCCGGCAATGTACGTCGGCGGCGTGCTCGTCGCGCTCGCCGCGGCCGCTGCGTTCGCGCTGCCGCGCAGGCACCAGGACGCGTTGGAGCCGGTGCTCGTAGGGTAGGCGGGTGCCGATCTTCCAGCCCGAGCTGGAGACGATGCCGCGGTCCGAGCTCGAGGAGCTCCAGGCGCGCAGGCTGCGCGAGCGTTTCGGGGTCGACCTCGAGGCGCTCGCGCAGCAGCCGTTCGCGACGAAGAGCCAGCTGCGCGACGCGTACCCGTTCGGGCTGTTGCGCGTGCCGCTGAGCGACTGCGTCCGCGTGCACGGCTCGTCCGGGACGCGCGGGAAGGCGACGATCGTCGCGTACACACGCAACGACATCGCCGTGTGGGCGGACTGCTGCGCCCGCGCCATCGCGGCGGCAGGGGGCGACGTGGGCACCGTCGTCCACATCGCGTACGGCTACGGGCTGTTCACCGGCGGGCTCGGTCTCCATTACGGAGCCGAGCGGCTCGGCTGCACCGTCGTCCCGGCCTCCGTTGGCAACACGCAGCGTCACGTGCAGCTGCTCGAGGACCTCGGCGCCGAGATCCTCTGCTGCACGCCGAGCTACGCGCTCACGATCGCCGACCACGTCGAGGATCCGTCGCGGCTGCGCCTCCGCGCAGGCGTCTTCGGCGCAGAGCCGTGGACCGAAGGGTTGCGGGAGGCGATCGAGCAGGCCTTCGGCCTGACCGCGGTCGACATCTACGGGCTGTCCGAGATCATCGGCCCCGGCGTCTCGGCCGAGTGCGTCGAAGCGCGCGCCGGCGCGCACATCAACGAGGACCACTTCCTCGTCGAGGTCGTCGATCCGGGCTCCGGCGAGTCGGTCCCCGACGGCGAAGTCGGCGAGCTCGTCTTCACGACGCTGACGAAGGAGGCGCTGCCGTTCCTGCGCTACCGCACGGGAGACCTCGCGTCGGTGACGCGCGAGCCGTGCGCGTGCGGTCGTACGTCGGCGCGGATGTCGCGGATCGTCGGCCGCACCGACGACATGCTGATCATCCGCGGCGTCAACGTCTTCCCGAGCGAGGTCGAGCGCGTGCTGCTCGGGATCTCCGGTCTCGAGCCGCACTACCAGCTCGTCGTCGAGCGGCCGCACCGGCTCGACGAGCTGACGGTGCTGGTGGAGGGCGATGCGAGCGCCGGGGACGTGCAGTCGCAGCTCTCCCACGCGCTCGGCGTCAACGCCAGGGTCGAGGTCCTGCGCGCAGGGTCCTTGCCCCGCAGTGAGGGCAAGGCCCTGCGTGTGATCGATAAGCGCTAGCCCGCGCTGCGGTCGCCCTGCCAGAGGGAGAAGGCGTTCCCCTCCGTGTCCCGGCATGCGGTGAACCAGCCCGGCTCGCCGTGCGAGGAGAGGGCGGCGCCGCTCTGCTCGCCGGTCTGCGCCATCCGGTACTCACCCTCCGGCATGGCGCTCTCGCCGAACTGCCAGCCGAAGAGACCGGACCAGAAACCCTGCGCCCGGTCGACATCCGTCGCCGAGATCTCGTAGTGAACGACGTTTCCAGCCATGGGTCTAGTCTACGCGGCATGTATCGAGTGATCGTTCTCTATGACCAGGAGCCGGACGCCGCGAGCTACGCCGAGCACGCAGCGCTCTGCAAGCAGGTGCCGAGCTCCGTTTTCCGGCACGGCCGGATCACCGGCTCGCCGATGGGCGACGCGAAGCACGCGTACTACGCCGAGTGGGAGTTCGCCGACCAGGACGCCTTCAAGAACGCGACGCGCAGCGACGAGTTCATGGCGACCGGCAAGGACGCGTACAAGCGCGGTCTTCCGCAGCCGACCGTGGAGTTCCTCGCGTTCGAATCGTGAGCGACGCAGAGCTCGTCCGGGTCGAGCGCGACGGCCGCGTCGCCGTCGTGCTGCTCAACCGGCCGAAGCAGCTGAACGCCCTCAGCGGCGAGGTGATGGATGCGCTCGTCGCCGCGCTCCGCGAGCTCGACGAAGATCGCGAGATCCGCGCGATCGTGCTCGGCGGCAACGAGCGCGCGTTCGCGGCGGGCGCCGACATCGGCGAGCTCGCGGCGGGCACGCCGATCTCCCTGTACGAGAACCGGCGAATCGACGCGTGGGATTCGATTCGCGCCGTCCGCACGCCGATCGTCGCAGCGGTGTCCGGCTTCTGTCTCGGCGGCGGCTGCGAGCTCGCGATGCTCTGCGACCTCATCGTCGCCGCCGAGTCGGCCAAGTTCGGCCAGCCGGAGATCAACCTCGGCGTCCTGCCCGGCGCCGGCGGCACGCAGCGGCTGACGCGTGCCGTCGGCAAGTCCGTCGCGATGGACATGATCCTCACCGGCCGGATGCTGAGCGCGCGCGAGGCGCTGTCGTTCGGGCTCGTCGCCCGGATCGTCGCCCAGGAGGCGTGGCTCGTCGAGGCGAAGCGGGTCGCAGCCGAGATCGCGGCGAAGAGCCCGATCTCCGTCCGGCTCGCGAAGGAGGCGGTCGACAAGGCCTTCGAAGCACCGCTCGCGGTGGGGGTCGAATTCGAGCGGCGCGCGTTCTATCTTGCCCGTGCGTCCGAGGACGCGACGGAGGGCCTCAACGCATTCATCGAGAAGCGGGTCCCGGAATTCGAGGGCAAGTAGTCGCCGCCGCACTCTGTGCGGCATGCATCGCAGTCGGCGCCGCGCAGGCGGGCACCGTCACCGCCAACACCGCGAACCCGTTCGAGGGCGCCGGCGTCTTCGTCGACAACCTCGGCAACTTTCCCGGGCCCTGGGCACTCGCCGACGAGCTGCAGGCGGCGCACTTCACGTGGATCGCCTTTCACGTCCACAACGGCGTCTGGACGCAGTACGGCACGAATCCCGAGTGGATCTCGGTCATGCGCGCGCACGGGTTGAAGGTCGGGCTCTGGGGCTGGGAGGACTCGAACGCATGGCTCGCGGCGCAGCTCGCTGCGTTCCAGGTGCGGCTCTCCGGCGCCGACTTCTACATCGCGGACGCGGAGTACGACTACGAGTTCAAGCCGCACAGCGGCAACTGGTACCGCTCGCGCGTGTTCGCGCAGACGTTCCGCCTCTGGGAGCCGAATCTCCCGGCGGCACTGACGACCTTTGGCGCCGCGATACCGCCGTGGGTCTTGCCCATCGATTTCGCCGCGTGGCGCGACAACGGCTTCGACCTGCTTCCGCAGGCGTACTACAACCAGTTCCCGAAGGTCGACCGCCCCGACATGACCGTGGCGCACGCGTTGCGCGCGAAGTGGCCGATCGGCCGTGTGCACCCGGTCATCGGCGTCTATCGGAAGTACCCGGCCGCGAACTACGTCCCGCTGCTCGAGGCGGCCGGAACGACGGGCTATTCCGTGTTCATCGGCGACCAGGCGACGGCAGCCGACTACGAGGCGCTCTCCGTGCTGAACGCGCCCCGTTAGGCTCCGCGCATGGCCGACGTCGAGGTGACGCGCGACGGCGCGGTGCAGACGATCACGCTGAACCGCCCCGAGAAGATGAACGCATTCACGCGCGGCCTGCACGCTGCGCTGCGCGACGCGCTCGAGGAAGCGCGTGACCCCGAGGTGCGCGCCGTCGTCGTCACGGGCTCCGGCCGCGCCTTCTGCGCCGGCCAGGACCTGACGGAGTTCAGCGACATGGGGGACGTCGGCGACGGGCTGCGCGAGACGTACCACCCGAACGTTCTCGCCGTCCGCGCACTCGAGAAGCCGGTGATCGCCGCGGTCAACGGCGCGTGCGCCGGCGCGGGTCTGTCGTTCGCGTGCGCGTGCGACATCCGGATCGCCGCGGACAACGCCGCGTTCGTCCCGGGCTTCATCGGCATCGGCCTCATCCCCGACGCGGGTGGCACGTACTTCATCCACCGCCTGCTCGGTGCGCCGCGTGCGTTCGAGTGGATGACCTCGAACCGGCGGTTGACGGCGGCGGAGGCGCATGCCTGGGGGCTCGTCTCCGAGGTCGTCGAGGCGGACGCGCTGCCGGCGCGCGCCGCGGAGCTCGCTGCGTTCTACGCCGAGCTGCCGACGCGGGGCGTCGGTCTGACGAAGCGGCTCTTCGACCACGCCGACACCGCGACGCTCGACGAGCAGCTCGGGATGGAAGCGCAACTGCAGGCTGCGGCGGCGCAGACGAGCGACTTCCGCGAAGGCGTCGCCGCGTTCCTCGAGAAGCGGCCGCCGAAGTTCACCGGCCGGTAGCCGAAATTGTCCCGCACACTTGGAGGCCGAGCACCTGCGCTGCGGCGCGGCTCTGGCTCCCGGCGAGCTGTGCCCGCGACGCGGCGGCGCTGACCGACGCGAAGTCGCGCTTCTGCGCGGCGACGACGAGGTCGCGGACCGCCCGCTGGACGCGCCGGTCCGCCGCGAGCCACGCGCGCACCTGCTGCTCGTCCGTCGCAGGGGCCTTCAACCCGGCGAGCTTGCGCAGTGCGCCGGCGTAGAGCGGCAGCGTCTTGCTTCCCCAGCGCACGATTGCGTCGTACGACCGCGGACGAAGCAGCGCCGGCGTCTGCGTCCGGTACGCGGCGCAGACCGCGTCGGCCTTCTTGACGTACGCGTCGTGCGACAGGCGGTCGCCGCCGCACCCGGCGCTGAGCGCGACGATCAGCCCCGCAGCAGCGAGAGCACTTCGCCGGGATCCGGGAATCGGTGCTCCTTGTGCTTGGAGAAGACGAGCTCGCCGTCGCGGATGACGTCGAATTGTCCCTTGCTGCCGCTCGTGGCCGTGGCGTCGATGCCCGTCGCGTTCAGCTCGGCGGCGAGACTCGCCGCCCGTTCGTCGTAGCCGCCTCAGGTCGGGCAATAGAAGATCTCGACGCTCACAGCGTCCAGAGCATAGGCTTCGGGTCGGCTTCGAGGTCGAAAAGGGAAGAGGAGAGATGAGAAAGCTGATGGCCGTCGCGGCCGTCGCCGCGGCGTTCGTGGGGACGGCCGCGGCAATCACGAACGGCGGTCCCGACGGCAATGCGCACCCGTGGGTCGGCGCACTGCTCGCGCAGCAGGCGTTCTCCGACGGTACCTGGGAGGAGTGCAGCGGCACGCTCATCTCGCCGACGGTGTTCCTCACGGCCGAGCACTGCGACGAAGGCGTCTCGCGCGTCGCCGTGACGTTCGACTCCGTCTACGATGCGGCAACGGGGACGGAGTACTGGGGCACGTGGCACGGTGACCCGCTCTACAGCCAGGCGAACGGCGACCCGCACGACGTCGCGGTCGTCGTCTTCGACAAGCCGGTCAAGGGGATCACGCCGGCGCGGCTGCCGGCGGCGGGCTCGCTCGACTCGCTCGAGCCGGGCGCCGCGATCACCTCGGTCGGGTACGGCGCGCAGGCGGTGACGAACGGCCCCGGCGGGAAGACGTTCCATTATCAGGACGTCCGCTACGTCGCGACCGGCAGCCTCACGACGCTCACGGAGACGTGGCTCAAGGCGTCGCAGAATGCATCGCACGGCGACGGCGGGACGTGTTACGGCGACTCGGGCGGACCGAACTTCCTCGGCGACACGAACGTCGTCGCAGCGACGACGATCACCGGCGACACCGCGTGCCGCTCGACGAACGTCGACTATCGCATGGACACGCCGTCGGCGCGCACGTTCCTGAGGGACTACGTCACACTGCCGTAGTGGAGATCGGCGTCTACACGTTCGCCGACGTGCGCGGCGGGCGGACGCCGCAGGAACGATTCGCCCAGTTGCTCGAAGAGGCCGACCTGGCAGACCAGGTCGGCCTCGACGTCTTCGGCGTCGGCGAGCATCACCGGCCGGACTACGCGATCAGCTCACCTGCGGTCGCGCTCGCCGCGATCGCCGCACGCACGTCGCGCATCCTCCTGACGAGCGCCGTCACCGTCCTGAGCTCGGACGATCCCGTCCGCGTCCTCCAGCAGTTCGCGGAGGTCGATCTGATCTCGGGCGGACGCGCCGAGATCATGCTCGGCCGCGGTTCCTTCATCGAGTCGTTTCCGCTGTTCGGCTACGACCTCGCCGATTACGACCGTCTCTTCGCCGAGAAGCTGGCGCGGCTTCTCGAGCTCCGCGGCGACCCGGCTGCGCACGGAGTCTTCCCGCTGCCCGTGCAGCAGCCTGTCCCGCTGTGGATCGGCGTCGGCGGGAATCCCGAGTCCGCGGTGCGCGCGGGTGCGCTCGGCCTCGGGATGGCGCTCGCGATCATCGGCGGCATGCCCGAGCGGTTCGTGCCGTTCGCGGAGCTGTTCCGTCGGGCGGGAGGGATGCGCCTGAGCATCAACTCGCACGGCTACGTCGGCGAGCCTGGCGACTTCTACGAGGCGTACGCGGACGTGATGACGGCGATCGGGCGCGAACGTGGCTGGCCGCCGACGACGCGCCAGGACTTCGACGCGCTGCGCACACGCCGCGGCGCGCTCGTCGTCGGCAGCGTCCACGAGGTGGTCGAGAAGATCCGCTTCCAGCACGAGCTGTTCGGCCACGATCGCTTCCCCATGCAGACGAGCCTCGGCTCGATGCCGCACGACATGGTGCTCGCCTCGATCGAGCAGCTCGGCGAGGTGCGCGATGAGTTGGCGTCGCTGTGACGGTCCAACGAGCATGAGCAGACGAATCGTGGTGACCGAGTTCGTGACGCTCGACGGCGTCATGGAGGATCCCGGCGGCGCGGAGGGCGCGCCGTTCGGCGGCTGGGCGTTCACGTTCGACCGCGGTGACGCGGGCAACCGCTTCAAGCTCGACGAGCTGCTCTCGGCGGACGCGCAGCTCCTGGGCCGGAAGACGTACGAGGGCTTCGCCGCGGCGTGGCCGTCACGCACGGACGAGCAGGGGTTCGCCGAGAAGATGAACTCGATGCCGAAGTACGTCGTGTCGTCGACACTGCGTGATCCGGCATGGAACAACACGACTGTGATCGGCATCGACGACGTCGAGTCGCTCGACGGCGCCATCCTCGTCGCCGGCTCGCACCGGCTCGTGCAAGGCCTGCTCGAGCGGCAGCTCGTCGACGAGGTGCGGCTCGTGCTCTACCCGACGGCGCTCGGTGCCGGGAAGAAGCTTTTCGACGTGCCGGCCGACTTCACGCTCGTCAGCGCGGAGCCGTCGGCGCAGGTCGTGCTGCTGGTGTACGAGCGGGCGTAGACTCGGCGCAGAGCGCACGGATGCGGGAACGGCACTCTCGCGGCCCGCTCGAGCGGGCGACCCTGTTCCGCGCATCCGTGCGCCGTTTGCGGGCTACGCGGCCAGCAGGCCGAGCTGGCGCAGCGCGCCGAGCCGGTCGGGGACGCCCCAGTGCTCGACGATGCGGCCGTCCACGACACGGAGTGCGTCGAAGACGTCGATCTCCATCCGCCGCCGGGTCGGCGCGTTGCCCATGAACGAGCCGTCGTTCGTCCCGCTGCCCCGCAGCCGCAGCCAGACGACGTCGCCGTCGACGGTCAGGTCGCGTATCTCGAGGCGGAAGTCCGAGTACGCCCGGCGGAGCGAGGCGATCACCGCCTTCACGCCCGCGGCGCCCGGCGCGTGGCCGGGACCGAAGTCCTGGTGCTCGACGAGATCCGGTGACGTGAGCTCGTCGCAGACGTCGAGGTTCCCCTCGTTGAAGCCCTCCTCGATCAGCCGGCGGGCGACCGTCTCCGGTGTCAAATCCATGTCTCTCCTTTCGATACAGAATAACTGTATTCAATACAGCGATAGAGTGCCTGAGAGTGAGTGACGGTGTCAAGCGCAGCTACCGCTCCGAGCGGCGGCGCGAGCAGGCGGAGCAGACGCGCGAGCGCGTGCTGGCGGCAGCCGCGGACGCGTTCGTCGCACGCGGGTTCGAGGCGGCCTCGGTGGCTGCGATCGCCGAGGAAGCGGGCGTTTCCGCGGAGACGATCTACGCCCGGTTCGGGAACAAGCGGACGCTGCTGACCGAGCTGGTCTCCCGGGCCGCTCGCGGCTCCGAGACTGGGCCGATTCTCGAGCAGGCGGGCGCGCGCGCCGTCGCCGCCGCCTCCGACCAGCGCGAGCAACTGCGGCTCTTCGCGGACGACATCGGTCGTCGGCTCGAGCGAGCGTCGCCCCTCGTCGGGGTGGTTGCCGCCGCCTCCCTGGCCGATCCGGAGCTTGCCGACCTGCTCGAGCAAATCCACGAGGCGCGCCGCGCGAACCTGGCGGCCCTTGTCCGTCTGCTCGAGGGGAACGGGCCCCTCGCCCTCCCCACCCACGCGGCGACGGAGCTCGTGTGGGCGTTGACGAGCCCTGAGCTCTACCGCCTCTTCACGCACGTGCGCGGCTGGAGCCGGCGGCGCTACCGCGCATGGCTCGTCGACGCGTTGACGGCCGCGCTGCTGCGGTAGCGCCGACGGGATTCCGGCCTGCGTGCGTCATTCGTGGTATGCGGCGTGGCGACGAGGAGGAGCTGACGCAGCTCCGGGCGGTGCTGGCACAGCTGACCGACGCCCGCCGCAAGGCGGAATGGCTCCTGGAGGCAGCCGCGGCCCAGCCGCCTATGCCGCGACGAGGCGGCTCGCCGACGGTGCGGCGGCCCGCGCCGCCTTCGTGATCTGCCTCGCGACGTAGACGGCGTCCCTTCCGACGCCGGGGAGGACGTCGGAGGTGGCGGCGGACTGGAAGAGGAGGCCGACGAAGTAGAGCCCGGGCGCCTCGTCGACGACGCCGCGCTCGTGCCGGGGTGCGCCGTCGGCGTCGAGGACCGGTAGGTCGATCCACGCGAGCTCGTAGCGGAACCCGGTGCACCAGATCACGTTCGCGACGTCGAGGGTGCGGCCGTCGTCGAGCAGCGGCCGCCCGTCGCGGACACCGACGACACGCGAGACGTGCTCGACTCCCGCCGCCGCGAGGTCCTTCGACTTCGTCCGGATCAGCGGCGCCGCCATCAGCACGAACCCCGACCGCACCTTGCGGCCGATCGGCGTCCTCACGTTGAGCACGTACGTGCCGGCGAAGCGGATCACGGGCAGCAGCAGCCGTGCACCGAGCCCGCCGTGTCGGACGGGGATCTCCGCCGACGGCTTCCCGGACTGGAAGACCGCCTGCGACCGCGACAGCTCGATGGCGATCTCGGCGCCGGAGTTGCCGAAGCCGACGACGAGCGTCGAACCGTCTGCGAGCTGTGACGGATTTCGGTAGTCGACCGAGTGCAGCTGCACGATGCGCGGATCGAGATCGCTCGCGAACGACGGCTTCTTCGGCACGCCGTGGGCACCGGTCGCGACCACGACGCTCTCCGCTTCGAACGCATCGAGGCCGGATTCGACGACGAAGCGCTCTCCGTTGTGTGAGATGCGGTCGACCGAGACGCCCGTGCGCACCGGGAGCTCGAACCGCGTCGCGTAGGACTCGAGGTAGTCGGCCATCTCGTCCTTCGTCGGGAACGACCAGCGAGGTGCGGGGAAGCGCATGCCGGGCAGTCCGTCGTACTTCGCGGGCGTGAACAACCGGAGAGAGTCCCAGCGCTTGCGCCACGCGTCCCCGATCCGGTCGTTCGCGTCGAGGATCATGAACGACCGGCCGCGCTTCTTGAGCTCGTACGCGGTCGCCAGGCCGGCCTGGCCGCCGCCGATGATCAGTGTGTCGTACCGTTCCATCTCGCTCCTCCTCGTCTTCGGTTGACGGGACGGACGCTACGAGCGGGAGCGCGCGGCGGCATCGCGCGAATTCAGCAACGTGCGCGGCTGACCGTCGTGGTTGGTTCTGACTACTGACTAGAGGAGGTCGTGCTCGAACGCGAATGCGGTCGCCGCAGTCCGTGACGGGACGCGCAGCTTCCCGAAGATGTTCTGAACGTGGCGCGCGACCGTGTGCTCGCTGACGACGAGCGTCGCCGCGATCTCGCGGTTCGTCTTTCCGGCCGCGACCAGTCGGAGGACCTCGAGCTCCCGCGCCGTCAGGCCGTGGCTCCCACCGGTACCGGGCCGGCCGGCCAGGACGTCGATGCGAACGACGTCCGGCGTGGCGCCGAGCTCGTCGAAGACGCGACGTGCGGTCTCGAGCTCGAGGTTCGCCGTGTCGTCGTCGCCGAGCGCGCGGCACGCGAGCGCCAGCTGCACGCGCGTCCGCGCCGCTTCGTACGGCGCCTCGAGCTCGCGCCATGTCACGAGCGCGCCGCGCAGCGTCACGAGCGCCGCCTCCGAGTCGCCTGCCGCGAGCTCGACCGCGCCCTGCACGGAGTCCGCGATGGCGCTCAGCATCGCGCTCGGATAGCAGCGCGCGACCTCGGCGAGCTCGTTCGCGGCGCCGCGCGCCTCCTCGAGGTTGCCGGCCGCGATCTGGATCTCCGCGTACGCCGGCAGGAGCCGGGAGCGCTTGAGCGGCGACCTCGTTTCGGCGAGACAGCGGCGAACCGCGGCGGCCGCAGCATCGGCGTCGCCCTGCGCCAGCCGCAGCAGGGCCAGGCCGGGCTGCGGCTCCCGCCCGCATTCGTTCGCCTCGCGGTAGGCCGTCTCGGCGCGCTCGAGCTCGCCGAGCCGCCGCAGCACCTCTCCCTGCTGGTAGGCAGCCTGGCCGGCCGCCAGGATGTTCATCGACTGCCGGCAGCGCTCGTGCGCCCGCTGTGCCTGGTCGAGCGCTTCCGGCCACGCGCCGCGGAGTTGCAGGATCTCGGCGCGGTGCGCGAGGCAGCGACCGGTGAATGCGACCATGTCCGGCTGCGCGTCCCACCAGCGGGCGAGGGCAGTCGTCCACTCGTGGGCGCGGCGGACGTCGAAGGCCTCCTCGCAGCCCGCGATCGCGCCGCAGTAGACGATCCCGGTCACGACCGGAGAGAGCTCGCCTGCGATCGCGGTCAGCATCGCCTCGTCCAGCAGCCTGAAGCCCTCGTCGATGCGCGCGAGATTGATCAGCGAGTGCCCCTGGACGTGGGCGGCGAGCGCGAACAGGTCGCGGTCGGCGAAGCGCTC